>JBOHSN010000004.1:0-75015 GCA_050733215.1 Gemmatimonadales bacterium | reverse complement strand
CGTGCCGCCCGACATCGGCATCGCCCAGAACGACAGCGTTCCGCCGAGGTCCACGACCCGGAGAAACAGGTCGCGACCGTCCCGCCCGACCCGTAGCCCCATGTCGACGGCGTCCTCGATCGGGAGCGGCAGGGAGTCCGTCCGTCCGGTCTCTACCCAGACCCGCTGGATGTGGTGGACCACCCGCACGTTGTCCCAATCGGCAAATCCCAGCTCCAGTAGCAGCGCCCGTCCATCCGGGGTCCAGCGTCCCTGCACCTCGCGTGGGCTGACCCGCTGGGGCGTGCCCCACGAGCCGTCGCTGGCTCGTCGGGTCACGTACAAGCCGCCCTGGCCCGGTGCGGCCTCGGTCACGCTGAACGCGATCGCCCGCCCGTCGGGTGACCAGTGCGCCCAGCGTTCCTCATACGGTCCGGCGTACACCGGCGTCTCCGCCCCACCGGCGGCCGGCATTACGAGAATGTCGCGGGTTCCATTGCGCACCCCGTGAAACGTGAGCTCGCGCCCATCCGGCGACGCCTCGCCCCCGAAATCATCTGTGGGATTGGTGGTGAGATGCTCGATGGCGCCTCCGTCCGCGGGTACCCGGTAGAGATCCTGATTCCCGTGCAGATTCGAGTCGAAGTAGATCCACCGGCCATCGGGAGAGAGGCTTACCGCCTCGACGAGCTGGTTGCCCACGGTCACCGGCCGCAAATCTTCGGGCCTGGCTGGCCGACGGTTGGTCGGGAGATCGACCATCCAGATGTTGGCGCGCATCGCCAGCGCCGAATAGGCGAGGCGGCCGCCGTTCGCGGCGACCGAGATCGAGTGCGCGTTCAGCCCCTGGGTCACCCGTTCGACCGGGCCGGCGGGCACCCCGCCGCGATCGAGGCGCACGCGGTAGACATCCCGTGGCCCGTCGCGATTGGAGACGAACAGCAGGTGCCGGCTGTCGGGCAGCCAGCTCGGACTGACATGGAGGGCGACTGGTTCGGTGATCTTACGAGGCACACCCCCGCTTGCGGGCATCACCCAAATCGCGCTGGGACCGACATTGCCGAGGTTGGATGCGCCGAGCGTGAACAGACCGTTTCCTGCGACGAGGGCAATCAACCGGCCGTCGGGCGACCAGGCGAAGGAGTGGGGGTCTGCCATCGGGAGTCGCGCCAAGGGCCGCGGCCGGCTCCCCTCGATCGGCTGGACGAAGATCGTATCGGCCCGATTGAACAAGAACCGGTCACCGTCGGGAGCCAGCGCTTTGGTTGTTAAGTACCGCAGGCCGGTGCCCGCACGCGTGTTCAGTCCGGCGCCGACCAGCCGCGGCACTCCACCGAGCGCGGGCACGAGATACACGCTGTCGCCCGCCTCATAAAGGAGGCGCGAACCATCGGCCGCCCACTGGGGCTGCCGCTGGGCGGGTCCGCCGTCTGGGGTCACCGCGATCGGCTGGCCACCGGACACCTGGCGCACGAAGAGCCGCATCCGGTCCGGCGGACCCTTCGCGTACGCGACGAACTTGCCGTCCGGTGACAGCGCCGGGTCGACTTCCAGGCCAGGGTCGAACGTGACCTGGGTCGCGCGTCCGAGCTCGATACGCCTGGGCTCCGACGTCCGCAGCGCGAGCAGTGCGACGGCCCCGAGGGCCAGTGCCGCCCCGATCACGCCGGCCACGAGCGCGACGCGCGACCGCCGCACAAACTTGCCGGCGCGATAGGCCCAGGTGTCGCGCCGGGCACTGACCGGCAGGCCCTCGAGGTGACGCCGCACGTCGCTCGCCAGCTGCTCCACGCTCGGGTAGCGCCGTCCGGGTTCCTTCCTGAGCGCGGTGAGCACGATGGTGTCGAGATCTCCCGCGAGCTGCCTTCGCAGGCGATCCGGGGTCGTGCCTCGCGCGGCGGCCGGGGGACTCCCGGCCCGAGCAGCCATCTGCGACGGCCGGGCGGGCTCGTGCTCCAGGATCAGCTGCTCGATGTCGCGGCCCGACCCTGCGCGGTACGGCCGCTCCGCGGCCAGCAGCTCGTACAGCACCACGCCGAGCGAGTACACATCGCTCGCGGTCGAGACCGGCTGGCCCCGCACCTGCTCGGGGCTGGCATATTCCGGCGTCATCAGCCGGAGGCCGGTCCCGGTCGCCTCCTGCCCGCCGGCTCGCCCGCCCCCCTGCCCGCCTTCGATCAGCTTGGCGATCCCGAAGTCGAGCAGCTTCACCTGCCCGTCGCCGGTCACCAGGATGTTCGAGGGCTTGAGATCCCGGTGCACCACCAGACTGCGATGGGCGTATTGCACCGCGTCGCATACGTCCAGGAACAGCCGCAGCCGTTGCTCCACCAGGAGCCGCCGCCCGTCGCAGTAGCGGTCGATCGGCTCCCCCTGGACGTACTCCATCGCGAACCAGGGAACCGCCTCCTCGGTCACCCCGCCGTCCACCAGCCGGGCGATGTGGGGATGATTCAGCGAGGCGAGGATCTGCCGCTCCTCCAGAAACCGCCGCGCCAGATGGGCATCGAACGCGCCGCCTCGGAGAACCTTGAGCGCGATCTGCTGGCGGTACTGCTCATCCGCCCGCTCGGCCAGATAGACCACGCCCATCCCCCCGTGGCCCGCCTCGCCCACAATGCGCCAGGGGCCGAGCCGCGCCCCGACCGCCGGGGCCAGCGGCTCGGGCGCCGGGGCCAAGAGCGCGGAATAGACGACTGGAGCGGGACTCTCGAGCAACGGCTCCGCCCGCTCGCACGCGGCCAGCAGGCGCTCGACCGCCGCGCGCAGGTCAGGATCTCCGGAGCAGCCCTCGTCCAGGAACGCGGCGCGCCGTTCGGGCTCGAGCTCGAGGACTCGCTCGAGCAACGGCTCGACTGCCTTCCACCGTTCCGGTGTGATTCCCTCCAGCATCGCCAGCTCCACCTGCTCCGCCGTGGCGACCTGAGTCAGCGCCGTGGCCCGATGGTGAGAAGATGCGGGCCGTGCTCCGGCTCGGCAATTCGGGGCCCTGCTTCGGCACACCGACCGGCCAGCCATGTCCGCACTCGTCCCTCGACCCCGTTCCAGGGAGAGAAGGGCACACCGGAGGGAATCCCGATGCGCGCAGCGGCTCGGAGCCTCATCGCGAGTGCCGGCCTCCTGGCCGCATGCGGCGGAGGCGGCGGCGAAGATGTCACCGGTCCTGCGACGGACCTACCGCCGGACCCGGCGGGATCGCAGGCGGTGGCGTCGATCGTGGTAACGCCCGCTGAGGACATCCTGATCGTGGGGGAGACCGTGCGGCTCGTGGCCGAGACCCGCGCGGAGGACGGCACGGTGCTCACCGGTCGGCCGGTCAGCTGGACCAGCAGCGATCCCGATGTGGCGGAGGTGGATCCCGAGACCGGGCTCGTGCTCGCCGCGGGCGTTGGGGAGGCCACTATCACGGCTACGAGTGAAGCGGTGGAGGGCAGCGCCGCGGTCGGCGTCGTCGCGTTCCGGCAGGTGAGCGCGGGCTCCGCTCACACTTGTGCCGTGACCACTGAAGGTGCCGCCTATTGCTGGGGCTTCAACAACTTCGGCCAGCTGGGTGACGGGACCACCACCGACCGGATCCGCCCGGTGCTCGTGGCCGACGGTCTCGTCTTCGAGTCCGTGACCGGTGGTGCGCAGCATACCTGCGGCCTCACCCTCGCGGGCCTCGCGTACTGCTGGGGCAACAATACAAGGGGCCAGCTGGGCGACGGCACCAACAGTCACAGCACCCGCCCGACCGCGGTCGCGCCTACGGCGCAGTCTCTGCCGCTCAACTTCACCTCGCTCAGCGCGGGCTTCGCCCACACCTGCGGCCGCACGACCACCGAGAGGGGGTACTGCTGGGGCTCCAACACCGCCGGCCAGCTCGGGGACGGGGCGACCACCGGCAGGCTGGTGCCGACCCAGGTTCTGACCGCGATCGGGTTCACCTTCCTCGAGCTACGCGCCGGCGGGACTCACAGCTGCGGGATCATGAGCAGCGGAGCGGCTCAGTGCTGGGGCCGGAACGGGAACGGCCAGCTGGGCGACGGAACGACCCTCGATCAGAGGAGGGCGGTCGCGGTAGTCCCTCCGGCGGGCCAATCCACGCCGCTCGCGTTCGCGTCGCTGAGCCTGGGCGGCATCCACAGCTGCGGACTCGACCAGGCCGGTGTGATCTACTGCTGGGGCTCCAACGGCAGCGGCGAGCTGGGTGACGGCACGACCACGAGCAGCACCGAGCCGGTCCCGGTGGAGCCGCCCGCCGGCTTCACGTTCGCGGCCGTCGCGGCCGGGTCGAGCCACAGCTGCGGCCTTGGCCCCATCGGGGCTGCCTACTGCTGGGGCAACAACACCCAGGGCCAGCTGGGCGATGGAACGACCACCAATCGGCCGCTCCCCGTCGCGGTGGCGCCTCCCGCCGAAGCGTCGCGTGCCCCCCTGTTCACCTCGCTGAGCGCGGGCGGGAATCACACCTGCGGGATCACCCCTCTCGGTCGGCCTTACTGCTGGGGCGACAACGCCAACGGTCAGCTCGGCACCGGGACCACCGAGTCCAGCCCGGTGCCGGTCGCCGTCGTGTCGCCGTGAAAATGTCCGCACCCGCAGCCCGACGCCGTTCCAGGAAGTAGCACGGACACTTGGAGGGAGGAGCCATGCGCGCGGCGGTTGCGAGTCTCATCGCGAGTGGCGGCCTGCTGGTCGCCTGCGGCGGAGGCGGTGACGGTGGGATCACCGGCCCGCCCCCGGGCGCCGAGCCGGTCGCGACGGTGATCGTCACTCCCACCGCGGCCACGGTGCCACCGGATGAGCAGGTGGAGCTCACCGCCGAGACACAAGCCGCCGACGGCACGGTACTCACCGGCCGGACCATCAGCTGGACCTCGAGCAACGAAACCGTGGCCACGGTCGACCCCGCGAGCGGGGCCACGACGGTCGTCACCGGACTGGTCGAGGGCACCGTGACGATCACTGCCACCAGCGAGGGCCGGCAGGGCACGGCGGAGATCTTGGTCGAGCAGCTCGGGTTTCAGATCGCGGTCACCCCCGGAGTAGACACGGTCGTGTTGGGCCAGACGGTCCAGTTTCAGGCCGAGGTCCGGTCGCTCGATGGCACCGTGCTGCCGGAGACGTTCACCTGGTCGTCGAAGGATCAGGACCCCAACGCGGTGGTGGCCGAGGTGGATCCCGCGACCGGGGTGGTGACCGGCCGCGCGCCGGGCGAGGCGGTGATCATCGCCAACATCGCCGGGGGTACCGCGAGCGGGTCGGCCAGGGTGCTCGTGCTGGGGTTCTTTCAGGTCACTGCGGGACTCGGACACACCTGCGGGATCACGTTCGCCGGCGCGGCGTACTGCTGGGGCGATAACGACCGCGGACAACTGGGCGACGGCACGACCGCCGACCGCACGCGACCGGTGCCGGTTGCAGGCGGGCTTGTCTTCGCCACGTTGCGGGCTGGGAACCGGCACACCTGCGGCGTGACGGCCGGCGCGGCGTACTGCTGGGGCGATAACTCCATCGGCCAGCTCGGCGACGGCACGACGACCGGCCGCACCAGGCCGACCCAGGTCTCCCCCAACCTCTTCTCCGGCGGCGTGTTCTTCGCCAGCGTGAGCGTGGGCTCGTCCCACACCTGCGGGCGCACGACCGGCGGCCTCGGGTACTGCTGGGGGAGCAACGTCGCCGGCCAGCTCGGCGGCGGCACCAGCGCCCTCTCCAGCACGGTGCCGGTTGCAGTGAGCATGCCGACCCCGCTCCAGGTCGTCGCGCTCAGCGCGGGCTCCTCCCACAACTGCGCGGTTGCCTCCGATGCCCGGGCCTACTGCTGGGGTGACAACATTTCGGGCGAACTGGGGGACGGCACGACCGTTCGCCGGTCGGTACCGGTGGCCGTCGCGCCCCCGGTCGGACAGACCACTCCCCTCGCCTTTACGACGCTCGGCCTGGGCGCCAACCACAGCTGCGGCCGCACGGCCGCCGGCGTGATCTATTGCTGGGGCGCGAACGGCAGTGGCCAGCTGGGTGACGGCAGCACTACGGGCCACCGCGTCCCGGCGCCGGTGCTGGCCGTCGTCGCCTTTGAATCAGTCGCTGCCGGGCTCGAGCACACCTGTGGTCTCGGGCCAACCGGATCCGCCTACTGCTGGGGCGACAACCTGTTCGGCCAGCTGGGCGACGGGACTGTCACGGACCGCCCGCTGCCCACCGTTGTAGCCGGAGGTCTCGCCTTCACCCGGCTGAGCGCCGGCAGCGGCCACACCTGCGGGGTCACGCCGGATGGTCGGCCGCACTGCTGGGGCATCAACGTCTCCGGCCAGCTCGGCAACGGGACGACGGAGCCGAGCCGGGTCCCGCTGCCGGTCGGTTCACCGTGAACAGCATCACAGGGAGCCTATGCGCGCCGCGGTGCTGAGTCTCATTGCGGGCGCCGGCCTGCTGGCCGCTTGCGGCGGGAGCGGCGGAGAAGGTATCACCGGCCCGCCGCCAGGTCGGGCTGCGGTCGCCGAGGTGATTGTAGCCCCCACTGCCGTGACTCTTGGGCTCCAGCAGACTATCCAGCTCGCGGCTGAGACCCGTGCGGCCGACGGCGGCGTGCTCACCGGCCGGGCCATCACCTGGACCAGCAGCGACGAGGCCGTGGCGGTGGTGGAGCCGGCGAGCGGCGCGACGACCACGGTCACCGGACTGTCCGAAGGCACGGCAACGATCACCGGCACGAGCGAGGGGGTCGAGGGCAGGGCAGCTGTGACGGTCACTGCCACCCCGCGCACGGTGGCAGCGGTGATCGTGACCCCCGCGGCCGACACGGTAATCGTCGGGCAGACGGTGCAGCTCGCGGCGGAGACCCGGGCCGAGGACGGGACGGTGCTCACCGGGCGTGCCGTCACCTGGGAGAGCAACGATCCCGCCGTCGCAACCGTCGACGCGCAGACCGGGCTCGTGACCGCCGAAAGCGGAGGGGAGGTGACCATCACCGCCCGCAGCGAGGGGGTGGTGGGCACCACCGCGATCAGCGGCCTCGCCTTCACCCAGCCGACAGCGGAGGGCGCCTCCGCCTGCGGGCTCTCGGGCACGGGGGCCGCATACTGCTGGGGACGCAACCAGGTGGGCGAGCTCGGGGATGGAACGACGACGCTCCGGCGGCGGCCGGTCCCCGTCGTCGGAGGCCACATGTTCCGGCAGGTGAGCGCTGGCGGCAGACACACCTGCGCGATCACCTCCGCCGGCCGGCCGTACTGCTGGGGTGACAACACGCCGGGATTGCTGGGCGACGGCACAACCACGAGCAGTCTGGTGCCGGTCCCGGTGGCCACCGGACTCACCTTCAGCCGGTTGAGCGCAGGGCCGAACCACACCTGCGGAGTGACCGACACCAGCGAGGCGCACTGCTGGGGTCTCAACGGCTCCGGCCAGCTCGGCACCGGCTCCAGTGATCCGAGCAGGGTTCCGGTCCCGGTAGCGCCGCCGGCCGGCTGGCTCGACGCTCTCGCGTTCGCCGCCATCAGCACGAGCTCATCTCACACCTGCGGGGTGACGGCCGACGGGGGGGCCTACTGCTGGGGCAAGAACGACTCCGGTGAGCTTGGCGACGGCACGACCGCCTATCGCGCGACCCCGGTCCGCGTCGTCGGCGGTCTCACCTTTACGGATGTCGGCGCGGGAGAGCACTACTCGTGCGGGCTGACGAGAGCGGGGGTGGTGTACTGCTGGGGCGACAACCTCTTCGGTCAGCTGGGCGATGGCACCCGGACCAACCGCCTAACGCCGGCACCGGCGCTCGCTTTGGCCACCTTCGCCTCCTTGACGGTCGGCCCCTTCCACTCCTGCGCGGTCACGACCGTGGGGTCGGCCTACTGCTGGGGTGCGAACGGCCTGGGGCAGCTCGGCGACGGAACCACCACCCACCGGAGCCTGCCGACCCCGGTCAGCGGTGGGCTCGCCCTCGCTCGTGTCGAGGTGGCCAACCTCTTTACCTGTGCCGTCGCGACCAGCGGCGCCGCCTACTGCTGGGGCGAGGGCGGCGTGGGACAGCTCGGTGCCGGAGAGACCAGCAGGAGCAATGTGCCGGTGGCAGTGCTGTCGCCGTGATGAACCGGAGATCCGCAGCTATGCCAATCATTCGACAGCAACCTCCGAAACTCCTCTTCCTCCTCCTCGCGCTGAGCTGCGGGGGTGGAGACAGCGTCACCTCACCGGGGGGCGACGACGGTCCCGGAAACGGCGGGCCTCCCCCGCCCTTCGCGGTCGTCCAAACCGACCCCACCGACGGCGCGACCGAGGTCGAGACCGGCGCCACCTTGGTCGCCAGGTTCAACCGGGCACCGGACCCGGCCAGCCTCGCGCCTGGGTCTTTCACCGTCGCGCTCGGGGGCGTGAGCCTGCCGGCGCGGGTCATCCACGAGGTCGGCTCGGCCGACGTGACGCTGGTCGCTCCCCTGCTCCCCAGCGTCGAGCTGGACTACGAGGCGACCGTCGGCACCGAGGTCCGCGACCCGAACGGACAGGCTCTGGCGGAGCCGCACCGCTGGAGCTTCCGGACCCGCGGGTTGCAGAGGGTCGTCATTCCAACCGACGGAGTCGACGGCGAGGAGACGTCCCTCGCACTGGACAATGGCGGCGGCGTGCACGCGAGCCACGTGGGCGGCGGGGCCGTCACGTACAGCACCTGTGGGGCCGCGTGCACCGATGCATCGAGCTGGCGAAGCGCCGTCCTCGGCCCCGGAGGTCGCTCCACCTCCATCCAGCTGGACGCGACCGGCCGGCGCCACCTCGCGTACTACGGGGCCAATAACGAGCTGCGGTACGCGACCTGCGCCGCGCTGTGCGAGTCGCCGGCAAGCTGGACGATGGTCACCGTCGACCCCGACATTGACGGCGACTTGTTTGTCTCTCTGGTGCTCGACGGAGCGGATAATCTCCACCTGGCCTACTACGACGGCAATTCCAACGGTCTGCTGAAATACGCGGTGTGCTCCGTTGGCTGCGCCGAGTCGGCGAACTGGGCGACCACCGTGCCGGACCTGCCTGGGGACTTCGGCGCGGCATCGCTCGCCATCGACGGCGCGGGCCGACGGCACTTGGTCTATTACGACGACGCGCTGAGGGGGCTGCGGTACGCCACCTGCCTGAGCGATTGCCTCGGCAACGGGTGGCAAGCGGGCACGGTGGACCCGACCGACGGCGCGGGCGTGAGCACGGCGATCGTCGTCGGCCGCGACGACCGGCTGCACGTGGCCTACCACGCGGACGCCAGCGACAATCTGCGCTACGCCAGCTGCGCCGGTGCGTGCGGGAGCGCCGCCGCGTGGCAAACCACGATCCTGGACGCGGTGCCGGACGCCGGCGAGTTCGTGGCGATCGCGCTGGACCGCTACGAGCGGCTCTACCTCACCTACTGGCACTCCAGCGGCGGGGTCGAGAGTCTACGCTTCGCGACCTGTGCGACCGACTGCGCCGACGCCGCGAGCTGGCAGCGCACGACCATGGACGGGAGCGGCCGCGTGGGGCGGTACAGCGCCGTCGCCGTGGATCCGCAAGGGCGCATTCACGCGACGTACTACGACGGGGATCGCGGTGACCTGAAGTACGTCGAGTAGCGGCTGCGATCGTGCGCTGCCTCCAGCCCTGTCCGCTCGACACGCGCGATTTCGTTTATGAGATAGACGGACGAGACTGCGCCATGGGCGCCCGCCATGGCGCCGGCATGAGGAGGCCCACATGGAAATCGACGCTCTGGCAACGCCCGGAACGATCGCTTACACCGCGCTCGTGGTTCTCGCGACTTTCGTGCTCACGCGCTCCCGGTGCCCCCGCGCGTTGGTCGACGAGAACGGAGTTGGAGACGCCATCGGTGAAACGGGTCTGGACCCGAACGCGTGCCCCTGGAAGGTGCGCGTGCTCGCGCTCGCGAAGCGCACGTGCACGATCCACGTCTCCGGCAGGCCGGTGCAACTGAGACGAGGCGAGCTCCTGGTGGCGCTGCGTCCGCAGCCACGCGGGCGCGGTGGCGGCGATGCTCCGGCTCCGCCGGCGCCGCTAGCTGCGGTCGCCGTGAACCCCGCGCACGAAACGGTCCGCCGCTAGGCGCTCAGCTCCTCGTAGAGCAGCCCCTTCGCCTTCACCCAGTCGCGCCGCACCGTGCGCGCGGTCACGCCCAGCACCTCGGCGGTCTCCTCCTCGGTGAGCCCGCCGAAAAACCGGCACTCTACGACTCGGCCGAGGCGCTCGTCGAGCCGGGAGAGCTTGGTGAGCGCCTGGTCCAGCTCGAGCAACGTCTCCGCTTGCTCCTCGACCGACAGCTGGGTCTCGTCCAATGACACGCGTCGCCGGCCGCCGCCGCGTTTGACCGCCGACCGGGCCCGCGCGTGATCGACCAGGAGCTGCCGCATGGCGGTGGCCGCCACGGCAAAGAAGTGCACCCGATCGTTCCACTCCGCCCGGCTCTGGTTCACCAGCTTCAAGTAGGCCTCGTGCACCAGCGCGGTCGTGCCGAGCGTCTCGCTGGTTCTGCCGGGTCCAAGCGTCCGATGGGCGATTCGCCTGAGCTCGTCGTAGACCAGGGGCAGTAACTGGTCCATCGCTTCGCGGCGGCCGTTTCGCAGCTCGGTGAGGAGGTCGGTGATCTCCAGCTGGGTACCCATCGAGGCTTCCGCCTGGTCACGCCGGTATCCGCGCGACCACCACCGTCACGTTGTCGGTGCCGCCATCCGCCAGTGCCGCCGCCACCAGCTCGCGGCATGCGGCCTCCGCGCCCTCCGCGCGGCCCAGGATCTCCGCGACCCGTTCGTCGGGCACGTGCTTGCAGAGCCCGTCGGTGCAGAGCAGCAGCACGTCGCCCGGCTGGAGGTCCACCAGGCCGATCGAGGGCATCATCTCGGCGGCGCCCACCGCGCTGACCAGGATCTCGCCGGTCCGCGCGCGCCGGGCCTGCTCCTCGGTCCACGCGCCCGACTCCACCATGAACTCGGCCATGTTCTGGTCCCGGGTGAGCTGCCGCAGCCGGCCGCGCCGGAGGTAGAACGCCCGGCTGTCGCCCACGTGTACCAGGTACGCCCGGGGCCAGACCAGCATCGCCATCGTGAGCGTCGTGGCCGGCCCGCGCGCGCCGCCCTCCTCCGCCGTAATGCGCTCGTGCGCGCTGCGCACCGCGCTCTCGAGCTGCTCGAGGAACTCATGCTCCCGGCGCGCGTCGAGGTTGTGATAACAGCCCGCCGCCTGGCCCAGATACTCGACCAGCGTCATGATCGCGGTCTCGCTGGCGAAGGCGCCGCCGGGCTGGCCCCCGACGCCGTCGGCCACCACGAAGAGGAGCGCCTCCGGCCCCTCGTACCGCGTGAAGACCTGCGGATCCGCGATGCTGCACTGCCGGAGCTCCACCGCCTTCCTGAGCGCCACGATCACGAAGTGATCCTCGTTGATCTTCCGTACCCGCCCGATATCGGTCAGGCCGGACGCGTCCACCCGGACGGCCGGCGTCGTCGCGGTCGTCATCGGCTCGCCTCCTTCTGGGCCAGGGTGCCGCGGCCGAGGCGGCGGAACACTTCCTCCACGCCCTCGCCCGTCTTTGCGCTGGTGCGGACCAGGTCCCAGTCGCCCGCGAGCTTCTTTTCGTCGCCCCGGTCGAGGGCCCACTGATCCGTGAGATCCGCCTTGTTGACCGCCAGGACCGACGGCACGTCGCCCGCGGCCTCGCGCGCGAGCGCGCGAAGCTCGCCGAGCTGCTCCCAGGTGTCGCGGCGGGTGCCGTCGGCGACGAACAGGATGCCGTGCGAGCCGCGGAGGTAGCTCGGGGTGATGTCCTCGAAGCCGTCCCGGCCCGCGAGGTCCCAGAGCAGGAGGGTCACGGCGGCGCCGTCCACCTCGACCTCCTTCCGGTCGATCTTCACCCCGACGGTCGAGAGGTAGCGCTCCGAGAAGCGCGAGTGGACGAACTGCTGCACCAGGCTCGTCTTGCCGGTCGCGAACAACCCGACCATGCACACCTTCTTCTGAATCATTCCGCCGCCTCTCGGCTTTGCGTGCCGACGCGGACGTCGAACGACACGCTGCGGTTGATGTAGGAACGCTGCGCCGGGTCCGCCACGGCGAGCGGACTGGTGGTGCCCAGCGCGCGCGGATCGAGCGTCGCGGTATCCACGCCGCGCGCGGCCAGCAGCGCCGCCACGCCTTCCGCCCGGAGCCGGCTGAGCTCCTGGTTGGCCGAATCGGATCCGGTCGGGTCGGTGCGGCCCACCAGTCGAAGCGTGACGCGTGCGCCCAGCTCCGCGGCCGCCGCATCCAGCCGCTGGAACAACGCGGCCACGCGCGCGGCGGTGGCACGCCCGGCGGCGTCCAGGGTCGCCGACCCGACCCGAAACATCACCAGCTCCGCTTCGATCGTTCGCTCCAGCTCCGCCAGCGCGGCCTGCTCGGCCCGCACCCGAGCGAACCGGGGCGTCAGCGAGAGATACGGCTGCCACTCCCCTACGACCCGTCCGGTGTCCACGCCCGCCGCGGCGAGCAGCGCCATCGGCTCGGCGGCCAGCGGGTCGCGCAGCCCGGAGAGGTGCCAGGTGCCCCAGTCGCGCTCCGCCCGCACCAGCACGATGCCGGGCTCGGACCGAAGCCGGGTCAGCGCTCGATTCCACTCGCGGTTGGATCGCATCGCCAGCCATCCGACCACGAGTGCGAGGACGGCCACGCCGATTGCCCACGGCAGCCAGGCGGCGCGCCCGCGGCCCTCGCCGGCGGGGCGGTCGGTCGAGAGCCGGGTCTCGATGCAGTCCTCGAGGAGAGGGACGGCCGGTTCGAACGCGGTGGTCTCGCCGTCGAATTCGGTCAGTGGGTTGGTGAACTGGAGGTGGATCGACTCGAGGGTGCCCTGCAGCTTCCGGAGCAGCGTCTCGGGCGCCTGTCCCCGCACCACGGCCGCGAGCAACGCGCGCGGTCCCTGCTCTACCAGGACCGTCAGCTCGCCGACGCTGAACGTCCGGAGGCCGCCGGCCTCGCGCTCCGGGCCGAACGCATCGCCCACGAACTCGCGGATGGCGGTGAGCATGCCGGAGATGAGATCGGCGTCGGCTACCGCCCGGTCGGGCGGCGCCGCGTGCGCGAGCAGCAGGCCGGTCTCGGCGTGGATGAGGAACACCTGCTCCACCCGGTACACCAGCGCGTGCTTGAGGACGATCTGCGCGTAGGGAAGGCCGGTGCGCCAGGCCTCGATCCGCCATTTGAGGCCGCGCGGCGACACGCTGTGCTCGATGCCGCGATTGATCGAGGCGACCAGCCCCGCGAACGCTTCGGCGATCGCCTTCCGGATGGCAGGGCCGAGTACCGGGAAGATCGCGGTCGCGATCTCCCGCGGGTTCCGCCGGACCGACTCGCTGATGGCGCCTTCAATGGTGGGAGCGAGCGCGCGGGCGAGCTGCCGGTCGCGGCCGGCGCGGAGCGCGATGGCCTCGGGCAGCAGCTCGGCCAGTTCCTCGCCGGTCAGCCCCACGGCATCGAGCCGGCGCTCCAGCTCACGGAGCCGCTGCCGGTCCGCGCCGAGCAGCAGCTCGCGCAGCTCGGCCAGTCCCTCGGCCGCCGGATCGTACCCGGGGGCGACGGGACCCGTGCGCCAGCGTTCGTCGCCCACGGGTCAACCCCGGCGGCCGTTCTTCTCCGGCCCTCCGCCGAGGCGGGACGCGAGGTCGGTGAAAAGCGTGGCGAGTGCTGCGGTGTCCGTCTTGGTGGACTTGAGCTCCTGGTGCGACCGGCTCAGCTCGGCCGTGAGCCGATTCTCCAGCTTGCCGAGGTCCGCCGACGTGGCCTTGGCCTGGAGGAGGAGCTGGTCGCGAAGACCGGCGTCGGCCAGATTGGCGGCCTCCTCCAGTTTCACGTGCCGCCTCTCGATGCCGCGGATCGCCTCGCGGAGCTCGGTGCCGAGGCTCTTCAGCTCCTCGACCCGTTTCGACCGCTCGGCGGCGATCCGCTCGAGCAGGTCCTGAAGTTCCTTCCGGGCGAAGGCCTCCAGCTCCCCGACCTGCCGGCCGAGCTCGGTGCGGAGCACCTGCTGCTCGCGGAGTAAGCGGTCCTCGAGGCCCTTGATCCGGGTCTCCACCGCGCGCATCTGGCCGCCGAACAGGATGTCGCGGACCTTGTCGAGGCTTTCGGGGGTTTCGGCGGCCGGGGCTGTGGTGGGGGGCTCGGCGAGCTGGACGCCCCCGGCCGCCTTCTTTCGGTCGCTGTGGTTGCTGGGCATGGTGCCGTTCACCGGTGCTGCGGGGTTTGAGCCGATACCTGGTACCGGCATCCCAAAGTACCGCGCATTCCGGGGGCTGGCTATGGCCGCCGCTGCAGCATCTGATTGGCGGGCACCAGCTCGTTGTCGTCGTCCTCGATGGTCTGAAGCCGGCTCAGGTGCCCGATGCTCCGGATCCGCTCGGCCAGGAGACCCTCGATTCAGATGCTGAGTCTCGGGACTGGTCACAAGGGCTTCATTCCAGGCTTGGCTCGGCGACCCTTCCTTCTTCCCTGGGTATCAGGTGTGGATCGCGGGCGAGGATGCGCGCACACGTGTTCCACCGCAGGATCGCCTCGTCGTTGCCGGCCGGCCGCAGGGCTTCGGCCTGCTCGTACCAGCCCATCGCCTCGCGGAACCAGTCGTACGCCAGCGACGACGAGCCCGGCGCCCCGCCGGCGAGCTGCGCCTTCGCGCACCGCTCGCAGATGATCCCCGCATAGTAGGCCTGCCGGTACGGGTCCTTGAGTCGCGGCAGGAGCTCGCGCGCCCGGCGGACGCCCTCGGTCGGTCCGGCGTCGAACTGGTCGGTAATCGCCAGCAGCAGCGTCACGAGGGCCTGCGGGTGCTCCGCATCCACCTGCAGGACGTCGAGACAGATGCTCTCCGCCGACGATGGATCGTTGATCAGCCGGTAGCGCTCCGCCTTCTGGAGCGCCGCGGCGACGCCGTCCGGGGAGATCGGCTTGAGCTCGAACATGGGAGTCAGGGCTCCGGTCTTCGGCTGAACACCTGCATCACCCGGCGCAGCGGGTCGTAGGACTCGTCCACGACCCGCTCCTTCAGCGGGATGATCGCGTTGTCGGTGATGGTGATATGCTCGGGGCAGACCCGGGTGCAGCACTTGGTGATGTTGCAGTAGCCGATCCCGTGCGCCCGGCGCAGCTCCTCGACCCGGTCTTCGGTGTCCAGTGGATGCATCTCCAGCGCCGCCACGTGCACCAGGTACCGTGGGCCGATGAACTCGTCGTGCAGGTGATGGTCGCGCAGCACGTGGCAGACGTCCTGGCACAGAAAGCACTCGATGCACTTGCGGAACTCCTGGACCCGGTCCACGTCCGGCTGCGCCATCCGCCAGGTGCCGTCGGGGGCGTCCGGCGCGCGGGGCTTGAACCGCTTGATCTTCTTCTTGACCCGGAAGTTCCACGACACGTCGGTCACCAGGTCCCGGATCGGCGGAAAGCTCCGCATCGGCTCCACCGTGACCGGCTTCTCCAGCGGAAGCTCGTTCAGCCGGGTCATGCACATGAGCTTGGGGTTCCCGTTCACTTCAGCCGAGCAGGAGCCGCATTTGCCGGCCTTGCAGTTCCACCGCACCGCGAGGTCGTTCGCCTGCTCCGCCTGGATCTGGAGGACGGCATCGAGCACGACCATGCCGGGCGAGACCTGGGTCGTGTAGTCGGCCAGCTTCCCGCCCTGAGCGTCGCCGCGCCAGACTCGAAACGTTGCCGTGCCTGTGGATTCGGCCGTCACTTTTGCTCCTCGATGACCTGCTTGAGCTCGGCCGGCAGCTCCGGAATCGGCTCGGGCGAAAGGCGCATCGTGCCGTCCTCGGCCTTCCGGATCACGATGTTGAACTTGCCGTATGCCGGATCCTTCTCCGGGTGGTCCTCCCGGAAATGGCCGCCCCGGCTCTCCCGCCGCTCGATCGCGGCCCGGGTCACCGCCTCGGACACGGCGAGCAGGTTGGACAGGTCGAGCGCGGTGTGCCAGCCGGGATTGTACTCCCGGTTGCCGCTCACGCCCACCTGGCGTGCGCGTACTCTGAGCTTTTCGATTCCCTCCAGCGCGCGTTCCATCTCCGGTCCGGTGCGCACGATCCCCACCAGCTCCTGCATCATCACCTGCAGCTCCTGCTGCACCTGGTAGGGCCCGTTGCCGTTGGCGCCAGCGCCCCGCTCGAACGGCGCCAGCGCGCCGCGCACCGCGTCTTCGACCTCCGCGCCGGCCACGGTCGCCGCGCCGTGCTCCCGCGCGAACTTCGCGGCGAAGTCCCCCGCCCGCTTCCCGAACACCAGCAGGTCCGAGAGCGAGTTGCCGCCGAGCCGGTTGGCGCCGTGGAGGCCGGCGGCGCACTCACCGGCCGCGAACAGCCCGGGCAGTGTGGACATCTGGCTGTCCCCGTCCACCCGGATACCGCCCATGATGTAGTGCGTGGTGGGGCCGACTTCCATCGGCTCCGCGGTGATGTCGATGTCGGCGAGCTGCTTGAACTGATGGTACATGCTCGGGAGCTTCTTGACGATGTGCTTCCGGGCGTCGGGGAGCCGCTCCTGGATCCAGGAGATGTCGAGGAACACCCCGCCGTGCGGCGAGCCACGGCCCTCGCGCACCTCGCGTACGATGCAGCGGGCGACGTGGTCGCGGGTCAGGAGCTCGGGCGGCCGCCGGGCGCTCCTGTCGCCCTGGGTGTACCGCCAGCCCTCCTCCTCGTTGTCGGCCGTCTGGCTCCGGTAGTTCTCCGGAATGTCGTCGAACATGAACCGGCGCCCCTCCTTGTTCCGGAGCACGCCGCCTTCCCCGCGCACCCCCTCGGTCACCAGGATGCCTCGCACGCTCGGCGGCCAGATCATGCCGGTGGGATGGAATTGCACGAACTCCATGTCCTGGAGGGCGGCGCCGGCATGGTACGCCAGCGCCTGCCCGTCGCCGGTGTACTCCCAGCTGTTGCTGGTGATCGAGTATGCCCGGCCGATCCCGCCCGTCGCCAGCACGATCGCCTTGCACCGGAACAGCCGGAAGCGCCCCCGCTCGCGGTCGTATCCCACCGCGCCCGCCACCCGGCCGCCGTCAGTGAGCAACCGGAGCACGGTGCACTCCATGTGCACGTCGATGCCCTGATGGATGCTGTGGTCCTGCAGCGTGCGGATCATCTCCAATCCGGTCCGGTCGCCCACGTGCGCGAGGCGGGGATACTTGTGCCCGCCGAAGTTGCGCTGGAGGATGCGGCCGTCTTCGGTGCGGTCGAACAGCGCGCCCCACGCCTCCAGCTCCCGCACCCGGTCCGGCGCCTCCTTCGCGTGCAGCTCGGCCATCCGCCAGTTGTTCACGTACTGCCCGCCCCGCATCGTGTCGGCGAAGTGCACCCGCCAGCCATCCCGCTCGTCCACGTTCGCCAGCGCGGCCGCGACCCCGCCCTCGGCCATCACCGTGTGCGCCTTGCCGAGCAGCGACTTGCACACCAGGCCCACCGAGACGCCTGCGGCCGACGCGGCGATCGCCGCGCGGAGCCCGGCGCCACCGGCTCCGATCACGAGGACATCGTATTCGGAAGTCTGGTAGTCAGGCATCAGTCATCGGTCGTCGGTCGTCGGTCATCGGACATCGGTCGTCGGTCATCGGCCGTCGGTCGTCGGTCGTCGGTCCTCGGTCATCGGTCATCGGTCATCGGTCGCGGATAGCGGATAGCGGATAGCGGATAGCGGATAGCGTCAAACGAGTCTCAAATCCATCCAGATCCCCGTAGAACACATCCGCACGTACAGGTCCGCGAACATCACCGTGAACAGGCTGGTCCATGCCCAGAGCATGTGCGCGCGGTTGAGGCAGCTCGAGCAATCGTACGCCGCTTTGCGGACCGGGGAGCGCGACACCCGGTCGAGGTATCCGCCGATGACGTGGCGCATGGAGTGGCATCCGAGCGTGTAGCCGCCGAGCAGGATCACATTCGCCGCGAGCACCAGCGTCCCCACGCCGATGCCGAAGGACGTCTGCCCCGTGGCCGGATCGGTGAACCAGAGCGCCTGGTACACGTCGGAGGCAAGGATCACCAGAAAGCCGAGCGCGATGTAGAGGAAGTAGCGGTGGACGTTCTGCACGATCAGCGGAAAGGCGGCCTCTCCGCAGTAGCGCTTCCTCGGCTCGCCGACCGCGCAGGCGGGCGGGTCGGCCCAGAACGCCTTGTAGTACGCGCCGCGATAGTAGTAGCAGGTGAGCCGGAACAGCCCCGGAAACGGCAGGATCAGCAGCGCCGGCGAGAACGGCAGCCACCCGGGCCACCAGCCGGGCTTCGGACCGAGCCAGGCGTGGGGCGAGCTCCCGAAGAGCTCGGGGGAGTAGAAGGGCGAGAGGTACGCCCCGTAGGTGTAGTGCTCGCCCTGGAACGCGGCCCAGGTAGCGTACACGACAAACGTCGAGAGCAGCAGGAAGACGACCGCCGGCTGCACCCACCATGCGTCCCGGCGCATGGTCTCCCCGAACCGGCGTCGGACGAGCGGCAGCGGTGCACTGGCCATGGCGGTACCCGGTCCGGGGAACGAACCAACCTGCGGCCGGAAGGCTGGCTCCCGGCTGGAGCGCGAAATCTGAGGAGACAATTCAGGCCCCGGCGGCTGGGTTGTCAATGGACGGTCGCTCCAGAGACACTCTGGCAGGCGTTGACAGGTTCTGGCAGGGATCGTACGTTGGACGCGGGTTCCAGACACGGACGCCTCTCTGCCGGACCTGATCACGCTCAAGCAAGTCGCCGATCGCCTCCAGCTCTCGGAGCGGACCTTGTACCGCCTGCTCCAGCGCGGCGAGCTGCCCGGGCGCAAAGTCGGCGGGCAGTGGCGGTTTCGGATGTCCGAGATCGATTACTGGCTGGACATCCGCCTCGGCCGCATGCGGTCGCCCGATTTGCACCGGCTGGAGAGTGAAACCCCGCTTTCACTGAGTCAGGCACTCGCGGCGGTCAACGCCCTCATCAAGGTGGCGCCGGGTACCCCCCGCGTGATCGTTACCGCGTTCGTCACGAGCGTCGAGTATCCGGAGCCGGTGGACCGCGCCATGCTGGCGGCCCGCGTGTGGGAGCGGGAGGAGCTCTCCAGCACGGCGACGGTGGATGGCGTGGCGTTCCTGCATACGGCCCGCTGGGAAACCCGGATGCTGGTCCACGCACCCCTCGCCGCGCTCGGCCGTCTCCCGACCCCGGTCCATTTCGGGGCCGTGGACGGGACACCCACGGACCTGCTCTTCCTCCTTCTCGCTCCCGACGACCGAACCCACCTGACGCTCCTGGCCAAGGCCGCGCGCCTCTGCCGTGATCCCGTGCTGCTCGCGGGGCTGCGTGCGGCCCCGACCGGCCGTGAGATCGTCCGCCTCGTTCAGGCGTCGGAGCGCGCCGTCTTCGCCCCCGACCCTGAAGCGGAGCGATAGGACCGGATGCAGCTCACCGTCCGCCAGGCCGCGGCCTACTTCGGCGTCGACGATCAGACCGTCCGGCGGTGGATCGCCGACCGCGACCTCCCGGTGCACCAGGCCAACGAACGGCTCCACCTCAACGCCATCGAGGTATGGGAGTGGGCGATCGCGCATGGCGTGCCGGTCTCGCGCCGCCTGCTCGAGGATGCACGACGCAAACCCGAGCACGCCCCGCCCCTCTCGGAGCTGCTGGAACGCGGCGGCGTTCACCGGAACCTCGGCGCCAGCGGGGAAAAGGCGGAGGTATTGGCCGGCGTTGTCGCCCAGCTCCCGCTGCCGCCCGAGGTGGATCGCGACTTTCTGCTGACGGTGCTCGAGGCCCGGGAAGCGATGGGGTCAACCGGCATCGGCGACGGCATCGCGATCCCGCACGTTCGCAACCCCATCCTGCTCCACGTCCAGCGGCCGTTCGTGAGCCTCTTCCTGCTGGATCGCCCGGTGGACTTCGAGGCCATTGACGGCAAGCCGGTGCACGCGCTGTTCGTGGTGGTGGCGCCGAGCGTGCCGGTGCACCTGCGGGTGCTGGCGCACCTCGGCCAGGCCCTCCGCGATCCCACGCTCCGCCGCCTCCTGGCCGAGCGCGCGCCGGCCGACCGCATCGTGAGCCACGTTCGCGAGCTCGAGCAACCGGACCAGGATGCGGGCCGGCGATGACCCTGCTCGCGTGGGGCATCGGGCTCATCCTGATCGGCGGCGGCGCCGCGGTTGTCTTCCGCCGGGCTGCTCCCGTCGCGGATGTGCTCTTCCGGTCGCTGACCGTTCTCGGGTGCCTGCTCGCGGCGGCGAGCCCCGGTCTGCTCGTGCCGATGTTCGCGCTCGGCGGCGCCTGCCTTGTGCTGGGGATCGCCCCGCTGGTCGCGCTTGCGCCCGCCGCCCGTGTCGTGGCTCAGATGCTCCCGGCCGCACCGGATCCACGGCTGCTGCCCGCCGCGCCGGGGCTGAGCGTGCTCGCGGCGGTTCTGGCCGGCGCAGCGGCCGTGGTGGCGGTGTTGCGCGCAGCGCTCGCTTCGGGACGAGCGCCGGCGCGCACGGGCACCTGGGGCTGCGGCTATCCCCGGCCCACCGCGCGCATGCAGTACACCGCCTCGTCGTTCGGCGCCCCCCTGCTGTCTGCCTTCGGCACGCTCGCGAAGCCCCCTGTCCGGCGCACGCCGACATCCTTCGCGACCGATGCCGACGACCGCGTGCTCTCGCGAGCGGTTGGCCCGTCCTGGGCCCGGGTGCGGAGCGCCGCGGCGCGGCTGCGCCCCCTTCAGCAGGGCCGGGTGACGACGTACCTGCAGTACATCGTCTTCACCCTCATCATTCTGCTCTGCGTGCTCTTCGCGTCGGTCAGGCGCCCGTGATGCTCGTCGGAGTCGGGCTCGGGGTCATCCTCGCGGCGGGAGTGTGCGTCCTGCTGCTTCGGCGGCGGCCGATCCTCGCCGAACGGATTTTTGCGGTGCTCGTGGCGGTCGGCGCGGCGACCGCGGCGGCGTCCGCCGTTGGGGTCCTGACGGACGGGCGCGCCAGAATGGTCGCCCTGGCCTCGGGTGTGCCCGGAGGCGCCTGGGCCTTCGGCCTCGACCGGCTTTCCGCGTGGTTTCTCCTCACCATCCTCGGGGCGGGCACCGCGGCGGCCATCTACGGCGCCGACTATCTGGCGCCCGAGCGCCATGAGCGGCCGACCGCGGCGGCGCACGCGCTGCTGGCGGTTCTCCTGGTCGCGCTGGCGGGCGTCGTGACGTCGCAAGCCGTGGTGCCGTTCCTCATCGCGTGGGAAGTGATGGCGGTGAGCGCGTTCCTTCTCGTGATCTTCGAGAGCGAGCAGGCGGAGGTGCGGCGCGCCGGCTTCATCTACCTGGTCCTCATGCACGCGAGCACGATCGCGCTGCTCGCGATGTTCGCCGGGTGGGGGCATGGCGCGGCCGAGCTCACCTTCGAGGCGCTGGCGGACGCCGGGTTGCCGGCCGGGTCGGGCGGATTCATTCTGGCCCTGGCACTGGTGGGGTTTGGCATCAAGGCGGGCGTGGTTCCGCTCCACTTCTGGCTGCCGGGGGCGCACGCCGCCGCGCCCTCGCACGTCTCAGCCGTGCTTTCCGGCGTGATGCTCAAGATGGGGATCTACGGGCTGCTCCGGGTGATGAGCCTCGTGGGCGTAATCCCCGTCTGGTGGGGCTGGACCCTGCTCGGCCTCGGGCTCGTCTCCGGCGTGCTCGGCGTGCTCTGGGCCCTCGCCCAACACGACCTCAAGCGTCTCCTCGCCTATCACAGCGTGGAAAACATCGGAATCATCCTGCTGGGGATCGGAGTGGGCGCCCTTGGGATCAGCTACGGCCAGCCGGTGGTGGCGGTGCTGGGACTCACCGGGGCGGTGCTCCACACGCTGAACCACGCGCTCTTCAAGAGCCTGCTGTTTCTCGGCGCGGGGGCAGTCGTCCGCGCGACCGGCACCCGGATGATCGACCAGCTGGGCGGCGTCGCGCGGCGGATGCCGCTGACGGCCGCGGCCTTCCTGGTGGGATCGGTCGCGATCGTCGGGCTGCCGCCCCTGAACGGGTTCGTCAGCGAGTGGGTGGTGTTCCTCGCCCTCCTTCGGAGCGGCGAGGCCACGACCGCGATGCGGGTCGCGAGTGTGGCCGCGCCGGGGCTGGCGCTGATCGGCGGGTTGGCGCTCGCCTGCTTCACGAAGGTGGATGGTGTGGTGTTTCTGGGCCACGCCCGCTCGCCTTCCGTGATAGCGACGGAGCGCGGACTCGGCTCGGTCGGCCCCATGTTGGCGCTGGCCGCGGCTTGTCTCGCCATCGGCTTCTATCCCGCGCTCGCCGTCGCCCCCGCCGTGGCCGTCGGCATGTCGGTTGCCGCCGGGGCCACGATGCCAGCCGCGGAACTGGCGGCTCTCAACGCCGCGCTTCCGCGCGTCGCGCTCATGGCCCTCGGCGTGGTCGCGCTCGGCGCGCTGGTGTGGCTGGTGCGGGACCGCCTCGTGGCCAGGGCATCGGCCGCGCGCTCGGGGACGTGGGGGTGTGCCGGCGCGCCGCTCACCGCCCGCATGCAGTACACCGCGTCCTCCTACGCCGCCCCGCTCCTCGCCGCCTTCGGACCCCTGGCGGGAGTCCGCGCGCGCGCGGAGACGGAGCGGTTTCACAGTCAGCCGATCGATCTCGTGCTCGACGGCATGGTGTCCCCGGCGTGGCGGCGGGTCGGGCGCATGGCCCGGGAGGCGCGGCTGTTCCAGGCCGGCCGGCTTCGCTGGTATCTCCTGTACGTGATTCTCACGCTGCTCGCCCTGCTGCTGTACATCGGCTACACACCGAGGTCAGGATGACCGCCACGCGATTGGCGACGCTGCTCGCGGTGCTGCTGGTGGCCCCGGCGCTGCCGGGGATCGCCACCCGGACGAAATCCCTGCTGACCGGGCGCCGCGGGGCGCCGGTGCTCCAGCTCTACGCCGACCTGGCCAAGCTCGTCCGGAAGGGCGTCGTCTACAGCCGGACGACCACCGTCGTGTTCCGGGCCGCGCCCGTCGTCCTGGCCGCGAGCGTGCTGGTGGCCGCGCTGCTGCTGCCGCTCGACGGCCGGGCGCCGATCGTCGGATTCACCGGCGATCTCGTGGCGTTCGCCGGCCTGCTCGGCCTGGGCCGGTTCGCGCTGGTGCTCGGCGCGCTCGACACCGGCTCCAGCTTCGAGGGCATGGGCACGAGCCGGGAGGTCACGGTCGCCGCGTTCGCGGAGCCGGCGCTGCTCCTCTGCTTCAGCGTCCTCGTGCTGGTGACGGGCAGCCTTTCGCTGGGCGGGATGCTGGGCATTCCGCTGGCCGCCGCCTGGCCTACGGCGGTGCCTTCGCTCGTGCTGGCCGGAGCGAGCCTGTTCATGTTGCTGCTGGCCGAGACCGCCCGCGTGCCGATCGACGATCCGGCGACGCATCTCGAGCTCACCATGATTCACGAGGTGATGGTGCTCGATCACAGCGGGCCCGATCTCGCGCTGATCCTCTACGCCGGCGCGGTCAAGTTCGCCCTGTTCGCCGCCGTGGTCGTGAGCGTGCTGGTCCCACTCGCGAGGTTCGATCCCTGGGTCTCCGGTGGAGTGCTCCTCGCCGGCCTTGCCGTCATCGGGGTGCTGGTCGGAATCATCGAGGCCGTGATGGCGCGCCTCCGCATGGACCGCATTCCGCAGTTCCTGGTGGCGGCCTCCGCCCTCGCCGGCTTCGGCGTGATCCTCCTGTTGCGGTGACGCGATGACGGAATTCTCGGACCTGCTGCTGCTGCTCGTCGTGCTCACCGACTTCTGGATCCTTGGCACCACGCGGCTCAGCTCGATGATCCGCGCCGCCGCGCTCCAGGGAGCGATCCTGGCGGCGCTGCCGCTCGCGCTGCACCCGGCGCTCTCGCTGCACATCGTTGGCCTCGGTGTGGGCACGCTCATCGTCAAGGCGATCGTGCTGCCCACGTTCCTGCACCGGGCGATCCGGGAGGCGTCGGTCCGGCGGGAGGTCGAGCCGGTCATCGGATTCACCGCCTCGCTCTGCATCGGAGCCGTGGCGGTGGCCCTGTGCTTCGCCGTCGCCCAGCGGCTGCCGCTTCCCGAGTCGCAGACCGCGCTCCTCGTGCCGGTCGCGCTGTCCACGGTGATCGTGGGTCTGATCGTGCTCACGACCCGGAGCAAGGCGCTGACGCAGGTCGTCGGTTACCTGATCCTCGAGAACGGTATCTACGTCTTCGGGTTGAGCCAGGCCGAGCGGGTGCCGTTCCTGGTGGAGCTGGGCGTGCTGCTCGACGTGTTCGTCGGCGTGTTCATCATGGGAATCGTCGTGTTCCACATCAATCGCGAGTTCGATTCGCTCAGCTCGGCCCGCCTGACGGAGCTCAAGGACTGATGCACCTCCTCGGCCTCCTGCTGGTGCCGCTGCTCGCCGCCGCCGCGGCCTACGCGCATCGCTCGGTCCGCTGGCGGAACGCCTGGCTCCTCGGCACGGCCACCGCGCACCTCGCCACCGTGGCGTCGCTCTGGGTCGCGCCAAGCGACCCCGTCTTCGGCGACTGGCTGGCGCTCGACGCGCTCGGTCTCGTCGTGCTGTCGGTCGTGACCATCCTGTTCGCCGTGGTCGCGGTCTACGCGGTCGGCTACCTGCGCGTCGAGAGTCCGCGGGGTGGACGCGCCTTCGTCAGCTGTCTCCTGGCCTTCCTGGCCGCGACGTCGCTCGTCACGCTGAGCCAGCATCTCGCGCTGCTCTGGGTCGGCATGGAGGCGACGACGCTCGCGCTGGCGCCGTTGGTCTTCCACCGCCACGACCGGCGCTCGCTCGAGGCCGTGTGGAAGTACCTCGTCCTGTCGTCGGTGGGCATCGCCCTCGCCCTGCTGGGGACGTTCTTCCTCGCGGCGGCTCAGGTGGAAGGGCGCGCGCTCCTCGTTCCCGACCTCGTGCTGACGGCGAAGACCCTGCAACCGGGTCTGCTCCGAGCGGCGTTCGTCTTTCTGCTGGTCGGATTCGGGACCAAGATGGGACTTGCACCGCTCCACGCGTGGAAACCGGACACGTACGGCGAGGCGCCCAGCCTCGTCGCCGCCCTCATGGCTGGCGCCCTCACGAGCTGCGCGTTTCTCGGCCTCGCCCGCGTGGCGCAGGTCATGTCCGCCGCGGGCCAGGACCCCTTCATGCAGCCCGTGCTTCTCGCGTTCGGCGTGTTCTCGCTCGTGGTGGCGGCGGCGTTCATGATCGGGCAGACGGACCTCAAGCGTCTACTCGCCTACTCGAGCGTGGAGCACATGGGCCTGCTCGTGCTCGGCCTGGGACTCGGCGGGACCGGCGCGTACGGCACCGTGCTCCACGTGCTCAACAACGGCCTCACCAAGGGCCTGATGTTCCTGACCGTCGGCAACATCGTGCTCGTCACCGGCACCTCCCACATCCCGTCCATGCGGGGCGTGCTCCGGCGTGCGCCCGCCTCCGGCGCCCTGCTGCTCGCGGGACTCTTCGCCGTCACCGGCTCGCCCCCGTTCGGCCCCTTCGTGAGCGAGTTCACGATCCTCGGCGCCGCCATCGGCCAGGGGCACCCGTGGATCGGGGCGATCACCGTCCTGCTGCTCGCGGTGATTTTCGTCGGGATGGCCCGCCCCATTCTGGAGGTCCTGTACGGCGAGTCCGCCGGATCGGGGGAGGAACCGCGGGCCGGAGGGCTACGGCTCGCGGGCCCGGTCGTCCTCTCCCTGCTGGTGCTGCTCCTCGGCGTGTACCTCCCGGTCCAGCTGCGCGAGGTGCTGACCCGGGCGACGCTCTCTCTCGGCGGGCTGGCGCCGTGAGCGGCCTGGACGAGATCGGGCTCAGGAACCGGCGCGCGGTGCCGCTCGCGGCGGTCCCACGCGAGCCGGTGACCCGGTTCCGGCAGTGGGTGATCGACGGCGTGCGACGCGGCTGGCGGCTCATCGCGCTCTTCGGCCTGCCCGACACCGCCGGCCAGACGCTGCTGCTCGCCGTGCTCGCGGACGACGAGGCCGGCATGCTCGGCGCGTGCGCCACGGTCGTCGGCGGCTCCTACCCTGCCCTCACTCCCGACTGTCCCGAAGCGCACCTCTTCGAGCGCGAGATCGCCGAGCAGTGCGCGGTCGATCCCATCGGCCATCCGTGGCTCAAGCCGGTCCGCCGCCATCCTCCGGACCACGCGGTGCTGGGGAACGATCTCCAGCCGTTCGACCGGGAGCGCTATCCGTTTTTCCAGATCGCCGGCGAGGAGGTGCACGAGGTCGCCGTCGGTCCGGTCCACGCCGGCATCATCGAGCCCGGGCACTTCCGGTTCCAGGCCCACGGGGAGCAGGTGTTGTTCCTCGAGATCATGCTGGGTTACCAGCATCGCGGCGTCGAGCGGCTGCTCGAGACGCGGGGACGGGTGGAGGCCGCGCTCGTCGCCGAAGCGATCGCGGGCGACACCGTGATCGGGCATGCCGGGGCGCACTGTGCGGCCATCGAGGCGCTGGCACGGAGCCGGAAGACGCCGCGCGCCCAGACCATCCGGGGCATCGCGCTCGAGCTCGAGCGGCTCGCCAACCACATCGGCGACCTGGGCGCGATCGCGGGGGACGTGGCGTACCAGTCGGCCGCCGCGTACTTCGGGCGCATGCGCGGCGAGTGCCTGAACCTGCTGATGACGTTCTCGGGCAATCGGTACGGCCGCGGCCTGATCCGGCCCGGGGGCGTCGTCTTCGATGTCACGCCCGCGATGGCGACCGAGGCCCGCGACCGCCTCACCCGGCTGGTGGAGGAGTTTTCTCCCACCGCCGACCTGATGCTGGGGAATGCGTCGGTTCAGGCGCGGTTGGAGGGAGTCGGCGCACTGTCGCCCGAGAAGTGCGTGGAGCTGGGCCTCGTCGGGCCGACCGCCCGGGCGTGCGGCGTTGCGCGCGACGTGAGACACGACCACCCCTATGGCGTCTTCCGGTTCGTCCACATTCCGGTCTCGACCGCGTGGGCCGGCGACGTGCTCGCGCGCTGCCTCGTCCGCCGGCTGGAGATCCTGCGCTCCCTCGAGTTCGTGATCGAGCAGCTCGAGCGGCTGCCCGGGGGCGCCGCGCGCGTGGCGTGCGGCGCGCTTCGTCCGGATGAGCTCACGGTCGCGATGGCGGAAGGGTGGCGCGGAGAGATCGTGCACGCGGTCGTCACCGACCCCGCGGGGGCCATCCGCCGGTACAAGGTCGTGGACCCTTCCTTCCACAACTGGAGCGGGGTGGCCGCCGCGCTCCCCGGGAACCAGATCTCCGACTTTCCGCTCTGCAACAAGAGCTTCAACCTGTCCTACGCGGGACACGACCTCTGATGCTCGATTTTCTCCGTGTGCGCCTGCAGCAGGGAACGCGCACCTCGCCGTTTCCGGCGGGTGACGCTGCGTTTCCCGAGCGATTTCGCGGCCGGCCCGCGTTCGACCTCACGAAGTGCGACGGAACCTGCGCGGGCTGCAGCGAGCGGCTGCCCTCCGCCGTGCTGACGAGCGGCGCCGACGGACGGGTCGCGATTGACGCCGGCGCCTCCCTGTTCGCCCCGGAGGAGGCCACCGCCTGCGAGAACGGCGCGGTCTCGTTCACGCAGGACTACCGCATGGCCGCCCGGAGTCGCGCCGGGCTCGTGAGCCCCGGCGGCGAGGTCGAGCTCGCGACCGCGCTGGACGAGACGATGCGGCGCCTCTTCGGCCGGTCCTTGCGTCTCCGGTCGGTCGCGGCGGGAAGCTGCAACGGCTGCGAGGCGGAGCTGGTGGCCCTCGGCAACGTGGTCTTCGACCTAGCGCGCTTCGGGATTCAGTTCGTCGCGTCGCCGCGGCATGCCGACGGGCTGGTCGTCACCGGAGCCGTGAACCTGAACATGCGGCGGGCGCTGCTCGAGACGTGGGAGGCTACGCCGGCGCCACGGATCGTCATTGCGGTCGGCGCCTGCGCCATCAACGGTGGCCCGTTCCGCGGGAGTCCCGAGGTCTCCGACGGCGTCCCAGATGAATTGCCGGTGGACCTCTGGATTCCCGGGTGCCCACCGCATCCGCTCACCATTCTCGACGGCATGCTGCGGCTGCTGGGGCGACTCGAAGGCCGATCATGAAGCAACGGCCGGCGGCCTCACGGAGAACTGGTTCGAGGAACTGAAGGCGCGCGCGCGCCGGTAAGGGCGGCTTCCTCGAGCCGGGCCACCGCCGCCACCACTGCGTCCGGCTGTTCCTCGTGGATGTACTGGCCCGACCCGGGCACGCTGTGGGTCTGGAAGTTCGGCAGCTTGGCGCTCAGCAGCTCCTGCTGGTCGGGCGTCACCCCGGCCGGGTGCGGCACCCCGCCGAGCAGGAGCCGCACCGGCACCGCGCATTCGCTGAGCCGGTCGGCGAGCGACTCCTTCTCCTTCGACTTCGACATCTGGTGGAACGCGTCGATCGACGCGGGCATGTCCACCGTCTGCCCCGCCGTGTATCCCCGGATCACGGCGTCGGTCACCCAGGTGGTGTCGCCCGAGTTGCGGATGATCTCGCGGCGGACGTCGTGCCGGAGCTTCATCGGGTCCACCGCCATCTTGGTCAGGAACCCGCCGAACTTGAACGCCTTCCGCATCCCCGGCGTCGCCGCGCTCTCGGCCGGGCCGCCGTTGATCGAGAGAAGGCCGCGCACCAGGTCCGGGCGGGCGATCGCGAGCCGGAAGCCGATGGACGCGCCGCTCGACTGCGCCACGACCAGCGCGTGACTGACGCCGAGGCTGTCGAGCGCCTGGCCCACCCGCGCCGTCTGAGCGGTGAAGGAATAGTCCGCGTGCTTGGGAGACGAGGACCAGCCGTAGCCGAGCGGCTCGACGACGATGACCTGGTAGCCGCGGGCCACCAGCGGGCGGATGATCGCGCGGTAGCCGAAGGCCGCGCCGAAAATGCCGGGGATGAGGACGAGCGGATGGCCGGTCCCGAGCGTGGTCGTGCGCAGGGTCTCGCCTGGAGCGACGTCCACGTTCCGAACCACGGCGGTGTCGGCGGAGCCGGCCAGCAAGGCCAGGGTGAGCAGGAGCATGGGGGTGCCTGGGAGGCAGAAAAGGCACTGACGGCGGGCTTCTGTAACCTAACCCGGGGTACCCGATCGCGAGGCTGCCTTGGGAACGGGTCGCTTCGTCGGGGGTCGAGCGGTATATCTCAGTCGAAGCTGACCGGGCGGCTGCATCCCCCGAGAACGGAGCACGCTATGGCTGAGCATACCCGTCCTTCATCCCGCGAACTGCCCCGCGAGGCCCTGGGCTACCTGGCGCAGCGGCTGGACGGCGCGCGCGATCTGTATCTGCTGGCGCTGGCGTTGGGAGCACGGGACAATGGCACCGCGCTGTTCGGGCGGATGATTCGCGAAGCCCGCATCCATTTCGCCGCGGTGATCGAGGAAGCGCGGATCGCGGGGCTCGACACCCACACCATCGCCGAGGTGCTGGGGAGCATGGAGCTGGCCGACAGCATCCGGCCGGAGCTGTGGGCCCGCGTCGAGCAGATCCTCGCCGAGCGCGCCGCGCGGACGCGGGGAACGGCGACTTAGGGGGACCGGAAGTGGAGCGGGTCCCGGAGGTTCTGTAACTCGCGGTAATAGTAGAGCGCGGCCGGTCGTTTCCCCCGGACCTTGAGCCGCTTGAGAAACGCGATTTCATCAGGGGTGGCCGTTCCGCTGAGCGAGGCGTCCTCGAGGAACTCCGCGAGCCCGGGCTCCGCCGCCGGTGACGGGCCCGGTTCCCGTTCGACGAACTCGAATCGCTTCACGGGGCTGGATGCCACGCGCGGGTTCAGCCCGATGTCCAGCGCGAACGTCACGAGGTCGATGTCCCACCATTCGATCAGCGGATCGAGAAACGCGGCGCACTGCTCGAACGACAGGTTGAAGACGTCCGTGTCGAGGAACTCCAGCACGATGACCCGCATCTCTTCGAAGCTCCGGCCGCTGAGCTCTGCCACCATGCGAAGCCAGTATTCGTTCTCGAGCTCGGACTTGGCGACCCCCTCGGCCACGTCCAGCAGCCGCTGCGCCACCAGGCGCTCGAGCTCCCCGAAGGGCTGCTTCTCGAAGATCGCGCGCACGTGCACGGCTTTGTCGGGGCGGCACTTGCGGAGGATCAGCTCCCGGACTTCGCGAAACAGCGGTGCGGGCTCCCCGTCGAGCTCGCGCTTGAGCTCTTCCTTCCGCTGCACGTCCGCCAGCCGTGCGAGCTCACCGCTGGGGAGCTGCAGGACCTTGTCCAGCTTGCCGTAGAGGTCGGTGCGGTCCGGCGCCGGCGGCGCCTTCTTGCGGGTCAGTAGCTGCGAGATATACGACTCGGTGACCTGCGCAGCCTTCGCGAGGTCGCGCTGTTCCAATCCCAATTCCTCGAGCCGCTGTCGGATGACGAAAGCCGGATCCACGGGAGACTCCCTGACGATGAATTAACAAGCTACGGTTAACTGCACCGCGGCGCAACCCGTCAATCTCACTTTACTTGACAAGTGTAGTACTCTCAACTACCTTCGGTCTACTCAATCAACACGAGTAAAGTTGATCGCCGCGTGCCGCGCCGCGAAGCCCCCGCTCGTCTGAGCCAGCCCCGAGGAGTACCGATGCCCACTGCGACTAAAGCCAAGCCCAAGATCAAGATCCATCCGCTGGAAGACCGCGTGGTCGTCGTGCCGGCCGAGGAAGCGGAGACCATGCGGGGCCCCTTGTACATCCCGGACACGGCGAAGGAGAAGCCCACGCAGGGCGACATCATCGCGGTCGGCCCGGGGCGGGTCGACGACCACGGCAAACGGCTCCCGATGGACGTCAAGGTCGGCGACACGGTCATCTACGGCAAATACTCGGGCACGCCCTATCAGGCGGGCAGTGACGAGCTGATCATCATCAAGACGTCCGACATTCTGGCCATCATCGGCTGAACCGGACCACTCAGGGGAAGCGAAGGCAAAATGGCTGCGAAAGAACTGCTCTTCAGCACCGACGCCCGCGCGAAGCTCAAGCGAGGCGTGGACCATCTGGCCGAAGCCGTCAAGGTGACCCTCGGCCCGAAGGGCCGGAACGTCGTCATCGACAAGAAGTTCGGCTCACCGACGGTCACCAAGGACGGCGTCATGGTGGCGAAGGAAATCGAGCTGTCCGATCCGATCGAGAACCTGGGCGCGCAGATGGTGAAGGAGGTCGCCACCAAGACGAGCGACCTCGCCGGCGACGGGACCACGACCGCGACCATCCTGGCCCAGGCGATCTTCCGCGAAGGGCTCAAGAACGTCACCGCCGGCGCCAACCCGATGGAGCTCAAGCGGGGCATCGAGCGGGCGGTCGAGGCGGTGGTCGGGGAGCTCAAGCGGTTGAGCGTACCCTCGGCCGGCAAGAAGGAGATCGCCCAGGTCGGCGCCATCTCCGCCAACAACGACAAGGAAATCGGCGACCTCATCGCGCAGGCGATGGAAAAGGTCGGCAAGGACGGCGTGATCACGGTGGAGGAGGCGAAAGGCCTCGAGACCACGCTGGAGACCGTGGACGGCACGCAGTTCGACCGCGGTTACTTGTCGCCCTACTTCGTCACCGACCCCGAGAAGATGGAGACGGTGCTGGAGGATGGCTATCTGCTGATTCACGACAAGAAGATCAGCGTGATGAAGGAGCTCCTGCCCGTGCTGGAGAAGGTGGCGCAGAGCGGGAAGCCGCTCCTGATCATCGCCGAAGACGTCGAGGGCGAGGCACTCGCCACGCTGGTGGTGAACAAGCTCCGCGGCACGCTCAAGGTCGCGGGGGTGAAGGCGCCAGGGTTCGGTGACCGCCGCAAGGAGATGCTCCGCGACGTCGCGGTGCTCACCGGCGGCCAGGTGATCTCCGACGAAATCGGCTTCAAGCTGGAGAACGTGACGCTCAACGATCTCGGCCGCGCGAAGCGGATCGTCATCGACAAAGACAACACCACCGTCGTCGATGGCAAGGGCAAGCCCGAGGACATTCAGGGCCGCATCGGCGAGATCAAGGCGGCCATCGAGAAGACCACCAGCGACTACGACCGGGAGAAGCTCCAGGAGCGGCTGGCCAAGCTCGCGGGCGGCGTGGCGATCATCAACGTCGGGGCCGCGACCGAGACCGAGATGAAGGAGAAGAAGGCCCGGGTCGAGGACGCGCTCCACGCGACCCGCGCGGCGGTCGAAGAGGGCATCGTCCCGGGCGGCGGCGTCGCCTTCCTCCGCGCCCAGACCGTGCTCGACAGGATCAGAGGTACCGAAGACGAGAAGACCGGCGTCGCGATCGTACGGCGGGCATTGGAGGAGCCGATCCGGATGATCGCGGAGAACGCGGGCGCCGAAGGCTCGATCGTCGTCGCGAGGGTCAGGGAATCGAAGGAGAGGAACTTCGGCTACAACGCCCAGACCGAGACCTATGAGGACCTGGTGAAGGCGGGCGTGATCGATCCGACCAAGGTCACCCGCACCGCGCTGCAGAACGCCGCGTCGATCGCCGGTCTCCTGCTCACGACCGAGTGCGTGGTCGTCGAGATGAAGGAGGAGAAGCCGGCGCCGGCTGCGTCAGGCGGCGGCATGGGCGGGATGTACTGATAGGGCAGGTCGTACAACAATGAGGCAGAGCCCATGACTGCAACGATCATACAGGACAAGGCTGTCGGTAGTCGGCTGGAGCCTCGCGGGACCGGCCGCCCGAACAAGATCCTGATGCGGGACTACGCCAACGGCGAGGGATGGCTCTTCCGGGTGGAAACGGATGTCCATCTGGATGAGGAGGACTTCAACGAACTGCGGCCGCTCCTGGCGCAACCGCCAGTTCCCGAGACCAGCCAAAAGATCGTCAGGCTGCTCCACGCCAAGGTCGAGAAGGAGTTGAGCGGCTGGAAGGAAAAGGATGCCGCGAAGAAGATGTTCTCCGCGGGCTTCGGTCTGCTTCCCTGAGAGGCGGGCGACACCGGGGAGGCGGGAGCCTCCCCAGCCGTCCCGGGCTCGATGGTCGCGCATCAAGTGATGGATGGGTTGGACGAGCTCGAGCGAGAGCTCGCGGGCCGCTACGCGGTCGGGGACGAGATCGGGTCGGGCGGGATGGCGGTCGTCTATCTTGCCAGGGATCTGATCCACGGCCGCGCCGTGGGGCCCAAACCTCGGAGTGACCCGTGACCAACCAGGATCGAACCCAGGCGCAAATGTTAGGGCGCCCGCCCTACCCCTCGGGCGTGCCCCTGACCGACTCGATGGAGTTCACCGACCGCGACGGGGCCCGCTGGCTTGCCTACATCGAGGCCATCCCGCTGCCCCCGACTCGCTTCTGGAGCCAGCCGACCGGATTCCCCGGCCGACGGCTCCGATTCGACTCGGCTGCCGGGTCCCGGGTGGTCACGCCCGTACCGGCGGGCTCACCATTCCTCACGGACGCGCGTCTGCAGGAGCTTCTCGACCGCTCCCAGCTTCTCGACGCCATCATCGCCCCCACGCCGGCGTCGGCCGGTCCGGGACGGCGGCTCGTCGAGTCGGCTGGTCGGAGCGCCCGGCACGCGGCAGCGGTGCTGACGGAGGTGGGGCGGCGTTGGCGGCAGCTGTTTGCCGGAGCGGCCGATGAGCTGATCGCGTGGGTGGCGCGCCTGCTCGGCGCTCAACCTCGAGCTCGCTTGTGAGCCCTCCCCGAGCACGGACAGTACCCGTTGTCTACAAAGGGTTCTCTATCACGGCGCGCACTTTCGAGGTACGGGGCTCCGGACGCTGGACCCTCGACCTCCTGATCGGCCGCCACAAGGCACTGCGCGCGTTCAGCCGACCCGTCACGTATCCCACGGAAACGGCTGCCATCGCGGGGTGCTGCCGGTTCGCACAGAGTATTATCGACGGGCAAGTACGGGATTGCTCGGTGGATGACTTGGCGTGAGACTCCCCGCGAGCAGCCGAAAGGAACCAGGGATGCGGAAACGCGTGGTAGGGGCTGCGCCCGGTGAAGGCGTGGCCGACGAGGTGCAGTATACGTTCGGCCCCGGCGGCGCGACGAACGAGGTCGAGGACGCCGAGTGGCGCCTCGCGTCGTAGGGGCGGTTGGCCCTGCGGCCGATTGGCTCCGGCTCACTTCCACTCCCGTCTCGCCGTCCACCTCCGGGCGCAGCGATTCGAGTGTACCCGCTTTGCTTCAGAGGTGCCCCATGCACGCATTCGCTCCCAGCCCGACCCACCTGGTCGATCCCCCCGATAGCGGTGTGACGGCCGATCTCCCGGCCCCGCGGATTCTCGTGGTGGAGGACACCGACGCCCTGCGTGTCTCGGCCGTCCGCATCCTCTGCGCGGAGGGCTACGTCGTGACGGAGGCTCGTCATGGGCAGGACGCACTGCAGGTGATCGAGCGAGCGGCGGAGCCGTTCGACGTCGTGGTGACTGACGTGACCATGCCGGTGATGAGCGGCTACAAGCTTGGGCGGGTTTTGGCCCAGCGCCGCCCGGGCTTGCCCGTGCTGTACATGTCCAGCGCCCCGAGCGCGGCGCTGGTCAGCTGCGGCCTGCCCCCGGGCCCGACCCCGTTCCTGCGGAAACCGTTCCGGCCGGACGAGCTGGTCCGCGAAGTGGCTGCGCTGATCCGGCTGCCCGCCTGATGCCGGCACTCGCAGCGGGCGGTGACGTCGTGAACGAACCACTGGCGGTCAGCTCGCGATCATCGCGGTGCGGGTCGGTCGCCCCGAAGCCGCGGGCCTCGAGGTCGAACCGCCCGGCCAGTCCGTCCCGGGACGAGTGGGTGATCGTGAGGGTGCCGCTCTCCGCCCGGAAGGCGCCGCGCGGCCGGGTCGGCGGACCGGTCACCACCAGGGCGGTGAGGCCGTCCTGGGTGGGCTCCTCCGTGATCCGGTAGCTACCGGGTCCGGGCTGCTTGCCGTCCCACCGAGTGAACACCAGGGCGCCGTCGTCGCTGTACGCGCCAAGCGTGATCACGAAAGCCGCGCGCCCGTCCCCGGGCGAGCCGCCGTGGTCCACCGCGCCGCGCAGCGTCGTGGTGGCGGCCCCGGTCAGGCGGGCCTCGTAGGATCCTGAAGAGCTCGGCGCCCGGAGGCCCTCGTCGGCCGTCGGAGATCCGGTGGCGCTCGCGAGTAGCGCTACCGAGGTCGCCCCCAGCGAAACAGCGAGCAGGGCGCGCGTAAGGGCGGGTGAAAGCATCGTGGTACCCTCCAACTGCGGTGTGGTGTGAGACGGCGTTTCCATGCCCCACCAAGGTAGGCGTCCGGGCGAGCGTTGTCAAGTAGTTATTTAACTAATTAACTTAATGAATACTTGAGTATTTTCGCCGACCTGTTACCTTCGTGTCATGGCAACGAAGCGTCTGGCGTCCCTGACCGCGGACCAGCGGGCCGCGGTCTTCAAGGCTCTGGGAGATCCGAAGCGGCTCCGCATGGTGGACTTCCTGCGGCAGCACGGCGGGGAAGCCACCGGCACGGAGATGGCGCAGCATGCCGGGATCAGCCTGGCGTTGCTCTGCCACCACGCGGACGCGCTGGTTCACGCGGGGATCGTGCGGAAGCGGAAAGAGGGACAGACCAGTCACTGGACGCTCGACCGCGAGGCGCTCGCGGCCGCGTTACGCAACTTCGGCGATTGACGGCCGCGCAGCCGGAGGACGAGCCCCAATTCCAGCAACTTGCGAGAATCAACGCGAGGTCGTGTCACCCGCGATCTGTCGGCGGTCGGCTTCGCGCCCGCTTCTCTCATCGCCGAATCGTCTTCTGTGATCCGCCTCAGAAGTGGAACCCGCTCCCGATGTACAGCACCGTCCGGTTGTCGCCCCAGGCCAGCGTGACGGTCCCGCTGAGCGACGGTCTGAGCGCGTGCACCCAGAGCCCGGCGCCGTAACCGGTGTGCCAGCGGTCGAAGGTCTCACCGTCCAGCCAGACCCGCCCCACGTCCGCCAGCCCGTACACGCCGAAGTCCATCGGCAGGACAACCGCGAGCCGGGCCAGCCTCAGCCGGAGATCCGCGCCGCCCCACACCGAGGCGTCGCCCGCGAAGCGGTCGTGGCCGAAGCCGCGCAGCGTTGACCTGCCGCCCAGGAACGCGGCCTCGAACCAGGGATAAGGCCCCCACATGTGGCGGGCCCCCGCGCGAAGGGCGAGCACCGGCGTGAGCGGCAACGGCGCCGACAAATAGGTGGCGGCCTTGATCTCTCCGCCGCCGAACGCGCGCTCGTTGTCCCCCAGATCCGGGTACGCCGCGGCGTCGAAGGACAGCTTCACCCCTCGGGTTGGGTACGCCTTCTCGTTCCGGGTGTCCAGCTCGGCCAGTGCGCGGATCCCGACCTGGCCGTAGTCACCCGCTCCGCGAAGCGACGTTGTTCCCGTGACCGACGCGGGGAAACCGTCGGTATCGGAGAGTTTCACGATCGGCCCGGCGGAAATCGACCAGAGTTTCCGGCGTGCCCCGATCTCGAGGAACCCCATGTATTCGCGATGCGGCAGCCGGTTCTCCTCCCGCGACGCTCCCCTCGACGTGTTGTTCCCCAGCCCATAGAACCACGGATGCTCGAGATCCGATGCCATGGCGGAGACCCGCCAGAACAGCGGGCTCTCTTCGACGGCGAAGTCCGCGCTGGCCATCACGGCGAACGCATCCGCCCCGACGGAGTAGCCGCCGCTGAGCGCGACCCGCCGCTGGTACGGCTGGTGCCGGAAGCCATGCTGCACCCAGGCGAATCCGAGGTCGAAGCCGGTCCCGAAGTCAGGTCCACCGTGATTCGCGCCACCGGTCGGCCCGAACCGGCTGCCATGATCCGTCCCCGGCGGCTCCAGTCGGCCGCCGCCCCCGCGGCTCCAGGGACGCCGGTCCAAGGCCGCCTCCACCACGCTGTCGGGGCCGTAGGTCAGCTTGCCGTCGTAGATCCGCAGGTTCGCGGCGCGCACCGAGTCGGTGCCGAAGCGGTCGCGGCCATCCCCGGCAATCACGCGAACCGCGATCGGCGACTGCACCGCACCCTCCCCCAGGACGGCGTCGTCGCCCCCGTGCAGGTACCCCCGTACCTCCCGGGTCTCCGCGGGCGAGAACCGCCGGCGGAAATAGGGCTTTCCATCTCCCTTCCGCGCGGCGAGGGCGATCTCGACCGCGCCGCCGTCGAGCTGCCGGATCCTGGCCACGTCGTCCGAGTCGGTCGCGTGGATATCCACGATGCGGGCGAGTTGCTCGTAATACTTCGTGGCTATCGCTGGCAGCTTGTCCCGCCGATGGCGCAGGCGATGCTTCATCGACTCGGCGCTCAGCGAGCGATACGAGGCGGGCATGCGCGCCACCGAGGCGGCGATCGCGGCGTCGCTCAGCCGAGCCTGGAGCGCGGCTGCCACCGAGTCCCATACCGGGCGCTCGACCCCCGCCAGGAGGCGCCGGTCGAGCTCCTCCGCGCTCCCGGTCAGCCCTGCGACCGAAGGGTTCTCGTCGAAGGCCGCCAGCTTCGATGCGCGGATCCGGGCCACGCGCAGCAGCGCGCCGCCGTAGTCGGAGAATGCGCGGTCGCGGTCCAGCGGCACCGCTACCCACGTGCGCGGCGGCGTGCGGTCGCGGGTGCCCCAGCGCCACTGTCCCGGATGCCGATCCCAATCGTTGATCAGCATGTCGAACAGGCGGGCCGCGAGATACGCCCGCCCGTCCACCCGGTCGTCGGCGCTCGCGTTCAGCCGCACGGCTAGCTTCTCCGTATCCACCACGTCCACGTAGCGCATGAACCCGGGCCGGTTGCCCGGACCTTCCTCCGGATACATCTCCAGTGTGCCCAGCACGCCCGCGAACTCCTTGCGGAACTCGCCCAGCCGGGCGTCGTTGGGGAGCACCACCATGATGGGCGCCGTGTGCGCGATCCCCGCCGCGCTCGCGAGCGCGGCGGCCGTCACAGCAGCGGCCGGGTGCAGCGCGCTGTTCTGGTCGTCCAGGACGGCGCTCACGGTCGGCGTGAGCAGCGAGTCCGGCACGTTCCGCGTCGGATCCTTGTCGACCGAGCGGAAGCGGAACTCGCGGCCGTCAGCCGCGACGAGCTTGAGGCCCTTGGTCTGACGGCTGCCGCTTCGCTCCACGGCCCGGAGCCCGCCGGCGAATCGGCGAAGATCGAGCACCGGCACCTGAATCGGCGTCTCCCAGAGCTTTCGATACCCGCCGCCGAGCAGGAATCGGCGCACCCGGCCCGCACCGTACTCCGCGCTCGCGACTGCGGGGACCGAGTCTCTCGACCCCCCGACCCGACTCGAAGCCGAGCTATCCTGCGCGGGCGCGGGCCCCGGCAGAGCGACCGCCAAACAAGCACCCAACGCCACCCGGGGGATACGCACGGTGCACCTCTTTGTGAGCCGACGGTGAATCATGCGGTGCCAGGGCTTGCCGGCGCCGTATTCGATCTCACGTAAACGGTGGTGGTCGGAGCGCACGGGACGAGGGTGACGCCGTTCACCACCGGCCGCTACGGGATCTGGCAGAAGTTCCGGGACGACCTGGTGCCGGAGTACGTGGTCGGGGCGGCACGCCAGCCACCGTCGCCGCGCTGAGTCAGCGCCGCCGAGCCGGCGGCGGGAAACGGTCGCTTGGCGCGTGATCGCGATCCGGATGCCGGCGCGGTGGGCCCATAGCGTGGGGGATGTTCGCTTGTGACATTCGAGCCGAGGACCCCACATTATGGGCATGCCGCAGCCAATCGCCGGTTGGACGGTCGCCGAGGTGCTCCAGCTCCCCGACGACGGGAAGCGATACGAGGTGGTGGACGGGGAGCTGCTGGTGAGCCCGGCTCCCTCCTTGCCTCACCAGGAAACCGTCTGGAGACTCGCCCGCTCCCTGGCGTCGTACGTGGACGCTCAGGGAATCGGTCGCGTGCTGCTGTCGCCCGCCGACCTCGAGTTCGACGAACGCACGCTCGTGCAGCCTGATCTGTTCGTGGCACCCCTGATCGACGGGAGGCGGCCGCGGAGCTGGAAGGAAATCCGGTCGCTCATCCTGGCCGTCGAGGTACTCTCGCCCTCGACCGCGCGCGCCGACCGGCAGATCAAGCGCCGCCGCTATCAGCGGCACGGCGTTGCCGAGTACTGGATAGTCGACCTCGATGCCCGTCTCGTCGAACGATGGCGGCCGGCGGACGAGCGGCCGGAGATCCTCGCCGAGCGCCTCGAGTGGCAGCCCACCGGCGAAATCCCCCCGCTCGAGATCGATCTGCCGCCGCTCTTCGCCGAAGCGCTGGACGCCTGAACCCGGGCTGCCCGGCGGTGCCGCTTGACGCCGCAGTGCCACCCCCGAATACTGGAGTTCCTCTCGAACTCGTGGAGTTCCCGTGCGCGGCTCATCCCGCGCGCCTGCGCCCGCTCTCGCGACGTTGCTCGTCGTCTTCGCTGCCCTGCTGCCGGCCTGCGGCACCTATCGTAGCCTCCGGGCGCCCGCCGTTCCGCACGACACCGGCCTCATGCCCCGGGCCGGCCAGGTTCCCGACTCCGTGCTCGCGAGGCTCCTGCGCCAGAGTGGCCTGGTGGTCCTCGGCACGCCGGTGGACCGGGTCTCCGAGGAGGGCGTCTTTACCTCCTGGATGCAGATGGGGAACAAGCAGACCTGGTACAGCGTGCGGCTCGCGGTGGACTCGGTGGCCAAGGGCAACCTGCGCCGCGCCAAGACGGTCGATCTCGGCTTCGCGCCGCTCAACATCGTGACCAACCAGCGCTTCGCCCGTTTGGCGGAGAACGAGATCGTGGTGCAGTATCCCGAGACCCAGTCCTTCAACGGACCCTGGGGCGGCACGCCGAGGCTCTTCACCGGGGAGCGGGCGGTGTACCTCTTCCGGAAGTGCTACTACTGCGTCGAGCTGGGCGGCGTGCCCACGCGGGGCCCGTACTACAAGGCGCATCCGTGGGTGGCAATGACCTATGCGAGCAAGCTGCCACCGGAGGATTGGCCGAGGGTGGTGCGGCTCCTGAACCAGTCACGGCGGCCGCAATCCTGAAGCTCGCCCTGTTGGCGCTGATCGGCTGGCCGGGGCTCGCAGCGGGCCAACTGCCCGCCGCCGTCCCGCCGGAGCCGGAGCAGGATGCGGATCTGGCCACGCTCGGCGCGTGGATCGAGCGCTGGCTGCCCGTGGTCGGAGCGGCCTCGTATCAGACCGTTGACCAGACCGGCGATTTCTTCGCTTACGCCTCCGACTCGGTGACCAGCGCGCTGCTCGAGGGGTGCACCCTCGTGCTGCACGAGCGGTTCGTCAGCACGGTTCGCGGCGAGACGCTGGAGCGACGCCAGGCCGTACGCGTCCCGCTGGACCAGCTGGACACGAACGTGGTATGGCCCAGGATCCGCCGGGCGCAGATGCTGCTCACCAGCCCGAATGTGCTGGTGAGAGGCCAGCTCGTCGTGCCCCTCCGGAATCCCTCGCGCACCAGGTTCATCACCGTGTCGCCGCAGGGGGAGCCGCACCAGGACACCCTGGTCGCCGAGCACCTCGTCCCGTTGCTGTTCGCGGACGTCCCCGCCAGGCGTTCTGCGTTCGCGATTCGACGGGCAGCCGCTTACTGCATCCGATCCCGCTACCGCGGTCGCTTGCGCGTGCGTTCGGGCGGCGCCATGACCCGCGGCGCGCGCTCCACGTCGCCCCGATAGACCGTCGAGACCGTCGCGTCGGAGAAGGCCCTTCGAACCGCGGCGGCCACGGCATCGAGACCGGGGCCGTTTCCGCTCAGAAAGACCGTCGTTTCCTCGCCTTCGACCAGTACGCGCTCCACCCGGGCGGGGGCCGCGTCAGCCGCCGGATCCTTCATCATGTCCTTCGTCGTTCGGGCGAGGGCGGCCTGCAGCCGCTTGACGCTGAGCCCGCGACCGAACGTCACCTGTCGAAACTCGCGTTCGGAGTTCATTGTGCCCCCTCAGGGTACTGAGATCTTGGCGCTCTTCACCGACTGATCAACCTCGAAGTATTCCGCTGTGGCGTGGGCCTTGGCCGGCCCGCTGGAGTAGTTGAACGTGAACATGAGGCCGGACCAGCCGGTGCCGATCCGGCCGGAGCCGAAGTAGAAGTCGTCCTGGTACTTCCAGGTGTGCCACGACCACCCGTCCGCTTCGATGCTGAGGACGATGTGGTCGATGATGAGGGTGTGGTCGCCCGAGTTCCCGGCGTACACGCGCAATTCGCTGCCGGATTTCGCGACCGCGAGGGTGAGATCGGCCATGGGTTCACCTCCGGTGTGACGATCGACTCACTGGGCGCCCAATATGCGACCCGGGTACGCGGCCGTCAGCAGTCTGTCGCACTCACGACTAGCCGAACTCCCCCTTCCGGGCCATCTTGGATCATCCCTTTCAAAGATCCAGGCCATGCCCGAGCTCCTCACTCGGCTGCGGACAGCCTTTGCCGACCGCTACCGGCTCGAAAACGAAGTCGGTGCGGGCGGGATGGCGACGGTCTATCTCGCCCACGACCTCCGGCACGACCGGCGGGTTGCGGTGAAGGTGCTGCGGCCCGAGCTGGCGGCGGTCATCGGAGCCGAGCGCTTCCTGGCCGAGATCAAGCTCACGGCCAACCTCCAGCACTCGCACATCCTTCCCCTCTTCGACTCCGGGGAGGCGGACTCCTTCCTCTTCTACGTCATGCCCTTCGTGACTGGAGAGTCCCTCCGCGACCGGCTCCGCCGGGAGAAACAGTTGCCCGTCGCCGACGCGGTGCGGATCGCCACCGAGGTGGCCTCGGCGCTGGACTACGCCCACCGGCACGGGGTGGTCCACCGGGACATCAAGCCGGAGAACATCCTGCTGCACGAAGGCCAGGCGATGGTGGCGGACTTCGGGATCGCGCTGGCGGCGAGCAAGGCGGGCGGCGACCGGATGACGGAAACCGGGATGTCGCTGGGCACGCCGCACTACATGAGCCCCGAGCAGGCGATGGGCGAGCGCGAGATCACCGCCCGGTCGGACGTGTACGCACTGGGCGCCGTGCTCTACGAGATGCTCACCGGCGACCCGCCGTTCACCGGCTCCACCGCGCAGGCGATCGTCGCGCGGGTGGTGACGGAGAGTCCGCGGCCGCTCCTCCCCCAGCGGCACACCATCCCGCCGCACATCGAAACGGCGGTGCTCACCGCGCTGGAGAAGCTGCCGGCCGATCGCTTCGGCACGGCGGCGGAGTTCGCCCAGGGGCTCACCGCGTCGAAGCAGGCAGCGGCAACGACGGTCGCGACTCCCGCCGCGGCTCCCCCGACGAGTCGACGCAGGAACGCCGTCACCCTGGCGGCTATCGCGGTTGCGGGCGTGGCCACGGTCGCCGGGCTCTGGGCATGGTTCAGGCCTGCCCCGACCCCGCCCGTCAACCGGTTCAGTCTCTTCCTCCGGCCGGCGGAAGCGCTGCAACCCTCGCCCGCGGCGGGAAACGTCGCGATCTCTCCCGACGGCACGAAGCTGGTGTACCTCGGCCCCGGTGAAGGTGGCCCTCGCCTCTGGCTCCGGGAACACGACAAGCTCCGCGCGACACCGATTCCGGGTACGGACGCCGGGGTGAGTCCGTTCTTTTCGCCGGAGGGGCGGCAGCTGGGGTTCATCCGGAACGGCCGGACGGTCCGAGTCCTGTCCCTCGAGGGCGGGCCGCCGCTCACCCTGTCCGACAGCATCAACTCCTCGGGCGGCGACTGGGGCACCGACGGCTACATCTACATCGAGGTCGATTCCGGTCTCGCCCGGATCCGCGCAACGGGAGGGCCGCTCGAGCCGCTCTACAAGTTCTCCAACGAGCGGCGCGAGATCGGCACAGAATGGCCCAACGTTCTTCCGGGTGGGCGCGGCCTCATCTTCCGCGTTCGGCGCGCGGGCCAGCCGCCCACCGAGTTCGACATCATGGGGATGAAGCTTCCGGACGGCGAGGCCCGGCCGCTCATCCGCGGCATCTACGCCCGGTACGCTGCCTCAGGACACCTCCTGGTCGTCACCGCCGAAGGCAAGCTGCTGGCGGTTCCCTTCGATCCCGTGAACGTGGCGCTGAAGGGGTCTCCGGTGGCCATCCTGGAGGGGCTCAGGTCAGGGCCCTTCGAGGTGAATCTGGCGCTGTCCGCGAACGGGACCCTCGTCTACGCAACCGGCGGCTCGTCGGCATCCACGCGAGCCTACTGGGTGAATCGCGACGGCACCGCCAGCCCGGCGGACTCGACCTGGGATCCGCAGGGCACGCTGAACTCCGTGGCCCTTTCCCCCGACGGAAAGACGCTTGCGGTGGGCCTGGTCCGGGGTGGGCTCGAGGATACCTGGGTCAAGCAGCTACCGACCGGGCCGTTCTCCCGTATCACTTTTGGAGACAGTTCCCACTTCCGCCCGTCGTGGTCCGCGAACGGCCGCTCCCTCATCTACATCGCCGACGGGGGCGGCGGCTCCGGCCTCCCCACCCTGAGCCGCGCGGACGGCACCGGCCCACCTCGGGTGCTGCTGTCGTCCCCCTACAATTTCGGTCAGGCGATCGAATCGCGGGACGGCCGGTGGCTGGTGCTCCGCCGCGCGCTGAACGAGTCCGGCGGCGGCGACATCTACACCGTGAAGACCGGCGATACCACGCTCGTGCCGCTCCTCACGTCTCCCGCGCGAGAGTCGAGCCCCGCCCTGTCGCCGGACGGACGCTGGCTCGCCTACTCCTCGGACGAATCCGGCACGCCGGAGGTGTACGTCAGACCATTCCCGGATGTGGCGTCCGCCCGCTGGCAGGTGTCGCTGAGCGGGGGAACCGCGCCGAAATGGGCCCACAGCGGGCGGGAGCTGTTCTACATCAGCGGCCGCCAGGAGATGGTCAGCACCCCAGTGCGCCCGGGCCCCACGTTCAGTGCCGGCGAGCCGCGGGTGCTGTTTCCGGCCGGCTCCTACGGCCTCAACGGCACCTTTCAGATGTATGACGTCACGCCGGATGACCGGCGGTTCATCATGGTCCGCGGCGTCGCGGCGGGGGCGGAAACCGAGCTGATCCTCACCCAGAACTGGTTCGAGGAGCTGAAGGCGCGTGCGCGGAAGTGATGCGCCTACGCTAGGAGGGCTTTCCGCTGCCCGCAAGAGGCTCAGCCTGACACATCGAGGAGGTTCCGAATGCCGGCAGCGAGCTCCCGGATGTCGAGCGGCTTGGGCAGGATGACGCCGTCCCGGAGAACCATGCCGCGCCGGGTCAGCTCGTCCATGCTGTGGGCGGAGATAAGGAGCACGGGCAGCTCGGGCCGCACCGCGGCCAGCCGCTCTCGCAGTTCGATGCCGCCCATGCCGGGCATGACGGCATCGCCCAGGACAAGGTCAGGCGCTGCTCCCTGCTCAGTGATGAGCCCAAGTGCTGCCCGCCCGTCGCTCGCCTCCAGAACGGTATAGCCGAGTTCTCCGAGGGCGCGGCACAGCCAGGCGCGAACGCTTTCCTCGTCTTCCGCCACGAGGATCGTCTCGGATCCGCCTGGCACAGCCGCAGGCTCGGCGACGGTGACGGGTTGTGGGGTCGCGACCACCACCGGCAGGTCGATGGTGAAGGTGGTGCCCCGCCCGAGCTCGCTCTCCACCCAGATGAAGCCGCCACTCTGCTTTACCGTCCCATAAGCCGTCGCGAGCCCGAGTCCGGTTCCGGCCCCGACCGGTTTCGTCGTGAAGAAGGGCTCGAACAGTCGAGCCTTGGCGGTCGCGTCCATCCCGGTCCCCGTGTCGCGCACCATCAGTCTCGCATACCTGCCAGGGGGAACCCGCGGGCCGTTGGGTGCGGCGGGCGTCTGGTCGGTGACGACCACCGCCGTCGTCGCGATCGTGAGACGGCCGCCGTGAGGCATCGCATCCCTGGCGTTCAAGACCAGGTTCACGAGTACCTGCTCCATCTTGGCCTGGTCCACGTGCACGTGTCCCACCGTATCTCCCAGCGCGATGTCGAGTGAGATATCCGGCGCGATCATTCTCTGCAGCAAGGGTCCCGCCGCGGTGACCAGAGCGTTGAGCTCCAGGACGAGCGGCTGGAGGGTTTGTCGCCGGCCGAACGCCAGAAGCTGTTGGCTCACCCCGGCGGCGCGTTCCGCGGCCTTGACTACCTGGGCGAGGTCCGCCTGCTGCGTCTCCCGAACGCCGCCGGATTGGAGGAGTAGCCGGGCGAACCCCAGCGCGACGGTCATCTGATTGTTGATCTCGTGCGCGACGCCGCCCGCGAGCTGGGCCACCGCCTGCAAGCGAGCCTCGATCAGCCGCTCCTCGGCCATCCTCCGCTCGGTGACGTTCTCCAATGCCAGGAGGACGTTCCGAACCCGGGTGCCGGGATATGCGATGCGCCGAGCGTTGAGTCGGAAGGCGCGGCGCCCGAAACGCGGTGACTCCAACGCCACCTCGTGTCCCTCGAACGCCCTTCCCGCATGACGGACCTCTTCCAGGAGCCGACGGAGATTGGGGTGGTCCCATTCGTCGCCCAGCTCCCACAGCGGAACTCCCGCGATCTCCGCAGGCTGGGTCTTGAACGTGGAGTGGAACGCCCGGTTGGCGGTGAGCATGCGGAGATTGTCATCCAGGACGACCAGCGGCTCGAGGACGGTCTCCACGATCGCGTCGCTGTACACCCGGGCTGCAGTCACGCGATCGAGGTCGCCCTTGAGCCGATCGATGTCGACCAGGGCGAGCGCCACGGTCGACTCCCGTTCAGGGTCGGCCAGCACGGGCCAGAGTCGCAGCGTGTGCCAGCGCCCGTGCGTGTCCCGCACATCGCGCTCCTGGACCGTCCGTTCACGCACGGCGCGGTCCACGAGCTCGTGAAGGTCCGAAACGGGAATGGGTGACCGCAATCCCCCGAGCGGTCGGCCGGTGCTCTTGCGAGCCAATCGAAACTCCGCCGCCGCCTTCGAGTTGAAGGCGTGCAGCCGCAGGTCCTGGGTGAGCAACACGATCGGCATCTCGATCGCCTCCAGCAAGCCGGTGACCTCGGCGGTGCGCGCGCTGAGCTCGGCGTTGCGCTGCTGCAACTGCTCGTTCAACGTCGTCAACTCTTCGTTGAGCGACTGAAGCTCCTCCTGGGTGGACTCCAGTTCCTCATTGGTACTCTGGAATTCCTCGTTCGACGAGAGGCTGGCTTCGTACGCCGCCTGGAGCTCGGCGTGCGTCGTATCCTGCTGGTCGATGACGGCCTGGAGATACTCCTTCGTCTCCCCGAGCTCCTGCTGCAGTTCCAAGAGCTGCGCCCGGTCAGCTCCCGCTTCCGGGCCCGACCCGATCCTGGCGCGGTCGGTGTCCGACTCGAGTCTCTTCTTCTCGGGAGCTGACGACTCGAACACCACGAGACAGTGCTTTTGCTCCGGGTCGCCGACCGGCATCGGGAGCACGGTCACATCCACCGCCCGAACGCCGCGCCCGACCTTGAGCGGGATGGCTACTCGCCGGTATGGCGTCCCATCCTTCTGGACCCTTCGGACCATGCGCCCCAGTATGAGGCGCAGATCCGGGTGAGCCATTCCCAACAGATCAACCGTGGGCCCGCCCGTGGTGGTCTCGAGATAGGGGCTCGTTCGCCCCTGGAAGTGGAGGATCTCGAGGTTGGAGTTGATGATGACGCTGCCCGAGGGATACTGGGTAAAGAAGGCATGCTCAGCTGCCCGCTGCAGGTCGGCACCGCTCCACTGCATCGGGGCGGCCGCCCTGGCGTTCAGCGCGGGTGGCCCGGGGTCACGGTGCGGGATGTTCCGTTCCAGCTCCAGGTGCACCCGAGGCGGCACCGCTCGGCGCAGGTAGATCTTGTGCTTGCGATCCAGGGGTGAAAAAAATCGGTGCAGCTCGCCGACCCCCTCCGCCGAGCCGAGTGCAAGGAAGGCGCCGGGGTTGAGAGCATAGTGGAGGTTGTAGAGCACGCGGCGCTGGAGCACCGGCTCCAGATAGATCAGCATGTTGCGGCAGATCACGAAATCCAGCTGCGCGAACGGAGGCTGGCGGGTGACGTCGTGTCGAGCGAACACGCACATCTCCCGCAGCGGCTTCTGTACCTGAAAGCCACCATCGACCGGCACGAAGAATCGCGCCAGCCGCTCGGGGGATACGTCATCCTTGATGTCGGCCGGGTAGCGCCCCTGGCGCGCAGTCTCGAGGGCGGATTCGCTGAGATCGGTCGCGAAGACTCGGAGCGGCGCCTGCCGGCCGAGCGTGGTCATGGTTTCCAGGAAGGCGATCGCGGTCGAGTATACCTCCTGACCCATCGCGCAGCCCACGACCCACACCCGCAACTGTTTCCCACCATCTCGACTCGCCAGCAGCGATGGGATGACGGTGCTCTGGAGTACCTGGAAGGTCGCGGGGTCACGAAAGAACCGCGTCACCTGAATCAGAACGGTGTTAAAGAGCGTGGCGATCTCTGATTCGCTCTGCTGCAGAAGGGGAACGTACGAGCCGAGGTCGGCGAGGGCCAGCTCTTGCACCCGTCGATGCACCCGCCTCGCCAGGCTGGGGCGCTTGTAGTGGCGGAAATCGACGCCGGTGGCATCCGAGAGAAGCTCGAGAATCCGCTCCAGGGCCGCGGCTTCCGGGTCGGAGAGCTCGGGGAGCGGCGCCGCCAAGGCTTCGTCGAGTTGCGGGGAGCTGTCCGCCGGCGGCGCTTCCGACCTCGGAGACCTCTCCGGCCTCGCGAGCTCCGCGAGGGATTGCGCGATAGCCTCCGGGGGAAGGGTGAAGTCCACCGCTCCGGCCTCGACTGCGCTCCGCGGCATGCCGTCGTAGGCGGCCGACGCGAAATCCTGCGCGTAGGTCGTTCCACCCCGGCTCTTGATCGCCTGGAGGCCGACCGTGCCATCCGCTCCGGTGCCGGAGAGAACGACCCCGATCGCGTGCGGACCAAGGTCCCGGGCGAGCGAATCGAGAAAGTGGTCGATCACGGTTGGACGAACATCGCCGGCCGCGCGAGTCTCGAGGCGCAACCGCCCGTCGCCCATGCTGAGGACCTTATCCGACGGCAGGACGTACACGTGATTCGACCGCAACACCTCGCCGTCGACTGCCTCGGTGACGGACATCACAGTGATACGAGCCAGGAGCTGCGACAGCTCGCTATGGTGGCTGGGCGAGAGATGCGGAACCAGCACGTAGGCCAGCCCGGTGTCGGCCGGTAACGCGGCCAATAGGCGGGTATAGGCGTCCACGCCACCGGCGGAGGCACCGATGCCGACCACCCGCACGCTGGTTCGGCCGGGAGACATACGATCAGCTCACCGGAATCACGCGCGGGATCACAAACATTGGTCGCCTCCTAGCGCTGGGCGTCGACCGGAGCAACCAAAGTGGACCAGGCGCCGACCCGGGACTGTGACGGATCGCACCCGAGGTCCCCTCCGCCCGGCTCCGTTTCGGCGCATGCTGGCGCGCACGTCGATGAGCAGCTGGTCGAATTCGGCGACCCGCACCAGACCCCGCCGCGGGTACTCGAGGTCGATGATCACGTAGACCGTGATCGCGAGCACGGCCGCTCGGCGGCGAGCGCCCGGAGCCCCGAGTCGGTGGCCGCTGGCTCCGTCACGGCAACGGCAGCCAAGAGCAACGCCGGCACTCGTTGCCTTCTGTCACCAGATGCTGTACGTCTATACGTTCAGTGGGGCGCGCAGCTCCTCGCCGAGCGCGCCGCCCGCGCACGAATGGAGCGCCAGAGGAGCAGCCCATGACCTACGTGATCGCCGAACCCTGTATTGGCGTCAAAGACCGGTCGTGCGTCGACGTGTGTCCGGTGGACTGCATCTACGAGGGAGAAGACCAGCTCTACATCCACCCCGATGAATGCATCGACTGCGGAGCCTGCGTGCCCGAGTGCCCGGTGACGGCGATTTTCACCGAGGAAGAGGTTCCGCCCGAGTGGCAGGCATACACGGCGAAGAACCGGGACGTGTTCACGAGCGACAAGCCGCCGGGAGTGCCGACAAGGTAGGGCCGCCGCACCGCGTCGAGGAGCTGCGTGAGGAGATCAGCTTCGAAGGCTGATGCGCACCTCGGCCCCGTCTCGACGAACGAGCAGAACGTAGGTGCGGCCCGGCCGGTCCAGCAGCTTCTGCACTCGTACGTGCCCGAGCCGCTCTGCCCGCGCGCCGTCCAGCCGATCGATCCGATCGCCCGCCCGCATCCCGGCCTCCGCGGCAGGCGTGTCGGGCAGCACCTCGTGCACCCGCACGCCTCCAGCGCTATCCGCCCGAAGTGTCGCCCCGCTGCCGACCAGTGAATGGGACGTCTCGGGGAAGTACCGCGGGTCCGGCTCCAGGTAGAGCCGGCCTCTCGAGTAGTCCACCGCGAAGAAGAACTTCTGCAGCGCGCCGCTCCCAATCAGCGCGACCCCGGGGGCGACGCCGAGCACGTTACGCAGCTCGAACGGACCGAGCTCCACCCGATCGATCCGCCCCAGCGTGACCTCGTATGTCTGCCCCAGGCCGACGCCACCGGTCACCGTGCGCTTCGGGCCCGATGACTTGAGCACGAGGCTGTCGTCCACCGCGTCCTCGGATCCGGTGTCCAAGAGCAGCGTTCGCCGCTCCGGCGGGTGCCCCTCGACCGTGAGCGTCGCCTCGAGGTAAGGCACCCGGCGCTCGAAACGGAGGGGAATCGCCTGGGCCCCGGCCGGCGGCTGGTACGCCGCGGTATCGTGTACCCGGACCACCTGCGCATCCCAGTCGAGCTCGGTCACGAATCGGGCGAAGAAGTCGTGTCCCAGGATGCCGTCGATCGGGCGGCCGAAGATCGATCGCTGCCCGGAGAGGTCGAGGGCGATGACCCGCTCGCAGGTAAACGGAACCCCGTGGGTCGTGAACCGGATGGGAGTGGCGATAGTGCGGTAGGGGACGGTTCCGCGTCCGGCCCCGCGTGCCTCACCGGTGCCCTCGAACGCGAGTCGGAGTGCGCGAGCCGCGGCTTCGTCCATGACGCATGGGTTTGCCCCGGTGTCGAGAATGAACCAGCGCGGCGCCGATCCGTTCACCCCGACCGGCAGGAGGAGGGTGCTGCTGCCCGCGATCTCGGCTGGCAGGAGCGCCGGGAGCGCCGGCTCGCGCGCCTGCGCTCGGGCCGGTGCCGGTGCGTAGACTGAGCAAACGAGACTCAGCAGGGTGAGGAATCGCAAGGATAATCCGCCGCACGGGTCGACCAGGGAGATGAAAAAAAGGCGGCCCGCACTCCCAAGAGAGTGGCGGGCCGCCCGGCGCACTGGTTACCCGGAGTCGGGGAATTGGCTTCCCCGTTCTTCTTCCGTTGGCCACCGCCTAACTGAGGCGTTTGCGGTGTGGCCTTGGGAGCTCCGGCTTCCATCCCCAGACGGTTCGCGGGCCGTCTGGTTCACCAGTGCGGGCGCTGCAAGTCGGCTGAATCGCGGATCAACCTCTTGCACGGCACACCGCGGCGCTACTGCGGCGTGGACGAGACACGCGATTGGCCTCGCCGATTCAAGCTGAGCCCGATCAGCTCTCAGCTTGAGGACCGCCAACATACATGTCAGTACGCGCGCTCGCAAGCATGGCGTTTCTTTTCCCCGACGCTCCACATTGCTCACATATCCACAGCGTCTACCGCCCTGGTGACCGCACCTCCGCCTGTGCGATCGCCCACGCCGCGTTCACCATCCCGATATGGCTGAACGCCTGCGGAAAGTTGCCCAGCAACTCGCCGGTGGCGCCATCGACCTCTTCCGCGAGCAGGCCGAGGTCGTTGGCGAAGCCCGCCGCCCGGCCGAACACCTCACGCGCCCGCGCGACCTCTCCGCCGAGCGCCAGCGCGTGGGCCAGCCAGAACGTGCAGAGCTGGAGGGGGAGGAGGGCTCCCGTCCGCCGCCCGGTAGCGGTACACTAGGCCCAGGGGGTCGGTGAGCCGCTCGGCGATCGCGCTCACGGTCGCACGGACTCTGGGATCGTCCGCGGGCAGGAACCCCACGATCGGGAGCAGCAGGGTCGAGGCATCGAGCGCGTCCTCGCCGAACGCCTGGGTGAACGCTCCGGCCCGCTCGCTCCAGCCCTGCTCGAGGATGGCGCGCCGGATCGCGTCCCGCTCCTTCCGCCAACGGCTCAGCCGGTCCCCGTCGCCGCCGATGAAGCCGGCCAGCTCGGCGGCACGGTCGAGCGCCACCCAGCACATGAGCTTCGAGTGAAGAAAATGCCTGGGCTCGGCGCGGATCTCCCAGATGCCGTGGTCCGGCTCGCGCCACCGCCGGAGCGCCGTATCCGCGACCTCCGCCAGGAAGCCCGCCGTTGCCGGGGAGAACGCGCCGAGCCGGTCGCGCAGCAGGTGCACGGCGCTCAGCAGCTCGCCGTACACGTCGAGTTGGCGCTGGCTCCAGGCGGCGTTGCCGACACGCACCGGGCGGCTGTCGCGCCAGCCGCTCAGGTGGGGCAACTCGCGCTCCGACAGGTCGCGCTCGCCGCCCACGCCGAACATGATCTGGAGGTCGCCGTCGTCCTGGAGCTGGCGGACGGCCGCGCCCGCGAGGAAATCGAAGAACTGCATCGCCTCGTCGGGGCAGGCGGCGACCCACAGCGCCTCGAGCGTCAGGCTCGCGTCGCGGATCCAGGTGTAGCGATAATCCCAATTGCGGCCGCCGCCGACCGCTTCGGGCAGCGAGGTGGTGGGGGCCGCGACGATGGCGCCGGTCGGCTGGTAGGTCAGGCCCTGCAGTACCCGCCCGCTCACGCGCACCAGCTCCCGCCACGGACCCCGGTACCGTTGATGCAGCCGCGACCAGCTGTGCCAGGCACGGCTCGTCTCCTCCAGCCGGCGTTGGATCTCCCCTTCGCTCCAACCGGCGTCGGGGCCCTCGGCCGGCTGGTACTGCAGCGCGAACGCCCGCGACTCGCCCGCACGGAGCGTCAGGCGGGCCCGCGCGCTCCCGTCCTCCATATGGTGCGGCACCGCCGATGAAAGGAGGAGGGCGGACGCATCGCCCGTCGCCAGCACGCCCCCCGGCACGGCCTTGAGCGCCGGCTGCACCTGGCCGTACTCCGGCCTCGGCGCGTATTCCATCTCCAGCTCCACCGGCCCCGCGGTGCACTCGGCGCGGCGGAGCAAGGCGTGGGGCGACCGGATGCCCAGCTGATGACCCCGCTCGTTGGGACCCAACGCCAAGGCGTCGGTGAGCCGGAGCCGGCCGGCGGGCGTCTCGAACGCGGTTTCCAGCACGAGGGTGCCGTCCAGGTAGCGGCGCCGGATCGACGTGGCGCCCGGGACCCGAATCGACCAGTGCCCCGCCTCCTCGTCCAGCAGGCGGCCGAAGACGGATGGGGCGTCGTAGCGGGGAAAGCAGAGCCAGTCCACCGATCCCGAGCGGTGGACCAGCGCTGCGGACCGGCAGTCGGAGAGGAGGGCGTACTCGGCGATCGGCTGCCGGCTCATCGTCCCCTCAGCTTAGCCTCAGGAACAATCGTCCACCATCCGAGCGGAGGGCGAACCACGATACGACTTCCCTGGCTGCTCCAATTCAGCGACCTGGCGCTCCTGTTCATGCGACTGCTCGTCGGCTGGATCTTCATCTCGAGCGGGTGGAGTCACGCGAAGGATCCGGTCGCACGAGCCAAGAGCATCGGGATGAGCCCCGGGCTCACCCGTGTGCTGGGTATCGCCGAGGTGGCGGGCGGGGTGGGAGTGGCGATCGGCGTGTTGCCCCGAGTCGCCGCGTTCGGCCTCATCCTGGTCATCCTGGGCGCGATCCAGAAGAAGCTCTTCGTCTGGCACACCGGGTTCCGGGGAAGGCAGCGACGGCTGGCACTACGATCTCCTCCTGGTTGCGATGAACCTGGTGATCGCCACGACCGGCGGCGGGCGCTTCGTCCTGCTCTGAGCCGCGCGCCACGGGCATACGGATATCGATCCTTAACCGCTAGCATCGCCTACGTATAGTCGCGGGCCATAACGGGCGCTGCACGATGGCCGCCTACCTCCTCGCAGAGCACGCTCGCCGCCCTGCTCACCTCTCACATGCGTCAATGCGGTGCTTCGAGTACAGCTCCACCAATGGCTAGCAGCCTATGCCCCTCCCGCCGTATGGCCTTCCCGCTCTGAACCTTTGCGCCAGGGGCGCGTCTTGACGGCACCTGGATTCGGTTTATATTCGGTGGCGCATGCCCGAAGAAACGCCGAAAACCGTGGTGCCTCGTGCCTCCGATTCCTTCCTGTCCGGTTCACTCAGTAACAGCCGATAGCAAGCCTATAACGTACATCCCGGCAAGGGGTTGCGAGGGGAAAGCGGCTGCCTGTTCATGCGCACCTCGGGCTCGGTTATCTGCACTCAGTAAACAAGATCTACGGGGGGCATGATGCCTGGTCCGATCACAAACGACTACGACGTTTGTCGGGCTCTACAGAAGGGCAAGAGAAATCTCGCCGCAGCCAAGGCGGCCAAGCTCACGGGCCTGACGCCATTCCAGATCACAGCCAGGCTCAAGGGGATGGAAGGGCGCAATCTCGTGAAGAGGTCGGAGGGGCTCTGGCAGCTGACGGAAGACGGGGCAGCCCTGGCGCGCGGCCCCCGCCCCGCCCCGCCCCCGCGCGTGCGGGCAGTCCCCCCCGCACCCGGCGGCCCCCCAGCCGCGGGCCTGCCGGACGACACGGGCGTGCTAGTGCTCGATTCCTGTCGCGGGTGGAAGTTACGCTACCTCTGGGGCCACAGCCGACGCATCGAGCTATATGCCACGCCAGAAGGGGAGGAATTCGTGGAGGCGTCAGCCTTCGAGAACGCTGATGCGATACTCAAGGCATCGAAGTCTGGAGTGAAAGTCAGGTTGAGACGCAAGGAGAGCAGCGGAGCAGCTAGGCGGATTGAGAAGGCAATACAGAAGGACCGAGAACGTGAGCTGGCAAAGCAACGCGCATGACTAGAGCGCAGGTCCCGGCAGATCGCTCCCTCGGTCCTCGGCAGCACCACGGCCGAACCACCCATTCATTGGCGTGCTGTTCCTGCTGGTGCAGTTGGGCCGCCTCGACGACAAGGCGGGGGATGAGTGGAAGCCGAACCACTGGCCCGGCGCAGAGCTGACGGGTCCCGAGTACAAGATGTTCAAGAAGCGGCAGGACGAGGAGGAGGAGAGGTCAAGAATGGCGACGACCGATGAGCAGCCTAATCAGCAGCCAAATGAGCAGCCTGAGGACGGCGACGCCCTCGATCTGGGGCCCGGCATGCGGATCCAGCTCGCCCGGCAGGTGTCCCATGAACCCCCGCTCCGGCTCCTGGTGGCCGAGTACGCGCTGATGGAGCGCGAGTGGCGCGAGATCCAGCGCCTGATGCGCGGGGGCAGCTGAGATGCGGCGTGTGACGGCGCTCGGCGGAACACTTCTGCTGATCCTCCCACCCTGGCTCGCCAGCACGTCCCCAGCGAGCGCGCAGGAGCGCGGCCAACCCGCGGACGCCATCGCTGCTCTCCGCAGCTCGCGATCCATCAGCGTGCTCTACACCACTGGGTTCCGGCCCCCGGCGGAATACTCCCGTTGGTACGAGGCCATGGAGCGCTGCAGCGGGCGCCGTGGCCACTACGCCGCGCTCAAGTGGTACGTCTTGCCCACCCCGTGGCCCGGCAGCAACGGGCTGACCTACGGCCTCTGGTCCCCGCACCGGATCATCGTGAGCGCTGTGGGCTGGCGCGACTCGGCGCTGGTGACCCACGAGGCGCTGCATGACATCCTCTGGGTGAGTGGGTATCGGCCGCCGGAGGGTGACAGCTCGCACCGGGCCGGGCACCCTGTACCCCCGTTCAATCGCTGCGCGCCGGACTATTACGTCCCCACTCAGGCGGGCCGGCCGTGACTACGCAAAGCGCCCGCGCGGCCCACGACGAACCACAATTGGTCCAGGGTAGCAGCCGGAGGGTCGCAGTCCACGGCTCCTGTCTACGCACTGGAGGTCCCATGCAAGCGCATTCCTGCCCAACGTGCGACGAGCCGATGGTTCTTGGCTCGTCCGGCTGGGTTTGTATCGTATGTTACATTCGGCAGGTGACGGCAGTGCTGGCCGCTGGCTCTCGGTAGGCCCTGGCAAATGCCGGAGCTTCTTCACGCACTACGAGTACGCGCAAGGACCAGTGTAGCCTCAAGGACTTCGCTCTCAACGGCCACAGCTTCCCTCGGATCCACGGGGATTATTCTGCCGACAACTCCTGCTTGGCGTACTCCACCTTCTCGCGGAACATCCGGTCGCGCGACATCTGCTGGGTGACCTTGTTGACGCTGTGGATCACGGTCGAGTGGTCGCGGCCGCCGAACGCCTGTCCGATCTCCACCAACTGCATCTGGAGCAGCTCGCGCGCGAGATACATCGCGATCTGGCGCGGCACGGTGAGCGTCTTGATCCGTGCCTTGGAGCGGAGTCCTTCGGCGGTGACGCCCCAGCGGCGGGCGACCACCTCCTGCACGCGATGGATGGTCGGCAGCGGCTTGGCCCGGCTGTCGGACGGGTCCTCCCCGGGGCGGATCTTGTCCGAGAGCGCCTCGCGCGCCAGTTCGATGGTGATCTCCTTGTGCTTCAGGGAGGCGAACAGCAGCAGCTTGATGATGCAGCCCTCGAGCTCGCGGACGTTCGACCGCACGTGCTCGGCGATCAAGCGGAGCACGTCGTCCGGGATGGCCATCTCCAGGTCGTCCTGCTCCTGCTTCTTCCGCAGGATCGCGATCCGATGCTCAAGGTCGGGCTGACCGATGTCCGCCACCATGCCCGACTCGAACCGGCTCACCAGGCGGGCCTCGAGGCCGGGGATCTCCTTCGGGGGACGGTCGGAGGTCAGGACGATCTGCTTGTTGGCCTCGTAGAGGGCGTTGAAGGTGTGGAAGAACTCCTCCTGGGTCATCTCCTTACCTTCCAGGAAATGCACGTCGTCCGCCAGGAACAGGTCCACCTCGCCGCGGTAGCGCCGGCGGAAATCGGGCATTGTCCGGCTATGGATGCTCTCGATGACCTCGTTGATAAACTGCTCCGCCCCCACGTAGAGCACGCTGGTGTCGGTCGCCCGGCGAAGCCGGGCGTGGGCGATTGCCTGCATCAGGTGGGTCTTGCCGAGGCCGGTGGCGCCGTAGATGAAGAGCGGATTGTACGTCTTTCCCGGCGCCGCGAACACGGCGTGCGCGGCCGCGGCGGCGAGCTCGTTCGACCTGCCGATGACGAAGGCGTCGAAGGTGTAGCGCTCATTCAGCGGCCGGGTGCTCACATTGGGCAAGGCGGCGCTCGCAACCGAAGCCGGCGGTGCCCGCACGAAGAAATCCATCTGTGGCCGCTTTTGCCGGGCCTCGTGAACCGGAAGAGGACCGACGTGGGCTGGCCGAGCACGGGCTCGGCGATCTTTGAGAGGAGTGGCGCGTGCTTAGTCTTGTTCCACTCTACCGCGAACTGGTCCGGCGCCCCCACGATGAGACGGCCTCGTCGAGGGCGATCGCCTCGGTCGGCTCGAGCCAGGTCCGGATCGTGGAAGCTCGCGCTGCGCCTCATCGAGGATGCGCTTCCAGGCTTCCTTGGCGGAGAGCAGTATCCGTACTCGACAACGGTAGGAGGTTTTTCAAGGGCAGTCAACGGTACGGGCCGGGTGTGCACAGGTCAACCTCGACGCGCGGCTGCTTGCGAGATACGTTCCCCGGCTCATCGGGCGGAGTGCAGCGGCCATGAAGCCATCGTATCGCCCTCAGACAACCGCTACATTAACAAGCGCGGGTTCCGTGCCCGCCTGGCCACGCGCTGGGGCCGCGCGGTGCTGTCGCGGCGGCGGAAAAGGGGCGTGGACACCCCTTCAGCTTTTCAGAGGCTGACTGAACATGTGAGCCTATCGCTTAACTGACTTTCGCAGCGCTCATTAAATGTCCACGGGCTTTGCCAGTGCGCTATGTTGAGCAGTCTGTGTTCTCATATGCCGTCACTCGCCGCATCTCGTGCTCGTAAGCATCCGTTCAATATCGACATCGTTCTTCATCAGATCAGCGAGGTGGTGCGCCCACTCCCCAAGGCCGCGATGTTCGCCCTCGCGGAGGAGGGCTATAGCTCGCTCTTCGAGCAGCTCATTGCCTGTATCCTCTCGGTCCGCACTCGGGATGAGGTGAGCCTCGTAGCTGCCCGCCGGCTCTTCGAAACCGCGCCGAAGCCGGAAGACCTCGCCGGGCTTAGGCACCGGAACATTGACCAATTGATCGGTGACGTGACCTTCCATGAAGCCAAGGCTGCTCAGATCCAAGATATCGCGCGCCAGACGCTCGAAAGATACGGCGGCAAGCTGCCCTGCGATGTCGATGTGTTGCGCTCCTTTCGCGGAGTCGGCCCCAAGTGCGCTCATTTGGCCCTGGGAATTGCCTGTGGCGAGGAGCGCATTTCCGTTGATATCCATGTCCACCGGGTCGCGAACAGGTGGGGCTACATTCGCGCTCCAACATCCGAGCAAAGCATGGAGCAATTGGAGGCGCGCTTGCCTCGACGCTACTGGATCGAGATCAACGCGCTCCTGGTCCCTTTCGGCAAGCACATCTGTACAGGTCGGTTGCCCCATTGTACCACCTGTCCGGTGCTGGATATGTGCCAACAAGTGGCAGTAGGGAAGCCTCGCTAACCTACTCCTTGTCCTTGCCTGTCTTAGGCTGTTCAAGCGCCTGGGCGGTCACCTGCGATATCGCCTGTTTCCACACCTTCCTGTCCGCCTTGCCGAGTGGGCATATGTCGTCTTCAGCTTGTACCCGCGCACTGGTCTCACCGCTTACGACCTCGACCGCAAGCTCCTCCACCAAGCTCAAGAACTCCTCGGCCGTGAGGAAGAGCACGCGGTCACCATCGGCTAGTCGAGCGGTTGCAGCGCGAAGGCCGGAGGGTGGTGATGGTGGGCGACGGGATCAACGACAGTCCCGGCGCTGGTCCGATCCGACGTGGGGATCACCCTCGGTGCCGATACGACGTGGCGCTAGAGTCGGCTGGAGTCGTGCTCGTGAGCGACAAGCTCAACAAGGTCGTGAGTGCCCTCCTTCTCGGCCGGGCATCGCACCGGAAGATGCAGCAAAACATCGCCGTCGCGCAGCTCACCAACGTGGTCGGAATCACGCTCGCGACCTTTGATCTCATCTCCCCGCACCGGTCGCCATTGGCGTTATGACCGAGCCGATTGTCGCGGTCCTCCTCTCGACGCTTTCGCTCCTGCGGCTCAGGCTCGAAGCCGGCGTAGAAGATGGGGGCGACACGGTCGCGGAGACGACTATCCCGGCGCCGGATGCTCTGTGCGGCCCCACGGGCCACGACCTGCCGCTGCCCGCCCGCCGACCGCGGATCACCCGCCAGGAGGCCCCGACGTCCTAGGCGTCGTCACCCCCAGCCGAGTGTGGCATTTTCAATCGGCGCTTCTGTGGCATTTTCAGGTTCTGCGCGGGATTGGGTGATCGCTGGGTAGTCCACCGCCGCTGAACACGTCACCTGATCAGGCGGTCTGGAAGCCGGCAGCACATGCAATACGGGACGGTTGACAGTCTCGGCTGGGCGTCGCATCAGGGTTGATCAGGAATGATCCGCGGCTAACGCGGGCGGGGCTCCGGGTGGCGAGCGCGGTGGCCAGCGCAGAGGTGCTGACGTTCGAGTAGCTGGAGCTAGTGGCGTATTCGCCGGCACCGCAGTCGGCGGGCGGCAGCCACGAGGTCGACCGTAGCGGCATCGAGCTGGTCATGCTCAACCACCAATCCCAGCGCGAGGGTTAGGTGAGGCTGGGCTCGGACCAACAGCTCTTGCGAGTGGGTCAACGCTTCGACAACCGTCTGCAGCAGCTCGTCTGCCGTGAACGGCTTGACTAGGAATGGTCGCCGGGCCTGGCCTAGGCGTTTCTCGACCACGGCTTCGTCCACTTTGCCCGACATGCAGATCACGGGGAGCAGTGGCCGGAATGAAGCGAGTACCTTGGCCACTTGAATGCCGTCGATCTCGGGCATCTGAATATCGGTGAGCACCAGGTCGAGCCCGACCGGATGCTGCTCGATGAGACGGAGGCCTCGCTCTCCATCCGTTGCTTCCAGCACGATGCAGCCTTCCGGCACCAGCATACGGCGCATCAGACGGCGGAGCGGCTCCTCATCCTCTATGACCACGATCGTGCACGGGGCTTCGGGCGCGACGAAGCTGCTCCGAGGGAACGCAGCCTGTGTTCTTCTCAGCACGTCCGACATAGACGGTACATCGTGATCGCGTCACCGAGGCCTCCGTCACAAGGAAGGAGGCGAGTCGTGTCCCCCCAGAGCGCTAGCGAAGCCAGGACGTACGGTGCTGGCGGCTCCGTCCCGGCGGGCGCTCAGGTCAAAGGCACCGGTACAGGCGGCGGCCACGCGAGAAGCGCTCCGGGAACCGCTTGCACCGTCCGTCACGTTCATGCTGCCGCATGCTCACGAGCAACGGCCAACGGTTTTACGTCCTCGCAGACGTTACTGGTCGCCTCGTCTCGATCTGACCCTTGAGCCAGTCGATTTGGTCCTTGATCGACTGGCGGGTCGCCTTGGTCTCGAGCCACTCGAGGGCGCGTTTCCGCTCCTCCGGGGTGAAGACCGGCGACTCGGCCAGCCGCATGTAGAAGGTGACCTGCTTCTCGGTCGGCGCGTTCGGGCCGACCCGAGAGAGTCCCTCCACGCGCTCCGCCGGCCGACCCGGAGCCGGTGCGGGAGCCGCGTGTTCGACCTGCGGAGCCCCCGACTGAGGCGTCGTGGCCTTCGAGATCCCTGCCAGGGCGCCGGGCTGCGCCTCGATTACGCGGGCCTGCCCCGACTGCCGCGCGGCCGCAATGACCTGCGCCCGCACGCTGCCGGGGATGAGCCGAAACCGGGCGTTCCGCGCGGCCTTCATGGCCCCGGCCTCATACCAGTAGAGGTTGAGCTGCTTCCCCCGTTGCACCACGACCTCTTCACTCGCGAGGATCCGGCGGCAGAAGTCGCGAATTTCGGGCTCGCTGAAGTTCTCGGCCATCCAGGCCAGGTAGTCCCTGCCTTCCTCAAAGGCGAGGAGCTCACGGTAGGTCTTGCCCCGGTACTTTTTGCCGGGGACGCGGGCGTCGAGATCGAGCTGCGCCGGCTCGTAGTAGAGCGGCTGGCGCTTAACCCCGATCACCTGGTCCAGCCGCGCCTCCTGGCCCGCCGGCGACACCGCAAAGCGAGCGGCCTTCACCTTGAAGAGCCCCTCGCGGTCCTCACCTTCCCCGATCACCTCGTACTGCAGCTCTTCCTCGCGGATCACCTGCCCCTGCGAGACCAGGGCCATGCAGCACTCGTCCACCCCGGTCTTCGACAGACCCACGACCTCCTGCCCGCCTTCCTTGACCACATACACCAAATCGGTGGTGGCGACCCCTTCGAGTTCCTTGCGGAGTGCCTCGTCGTCCATCCGGTCCATCAGCTGGAACGGGTCCCATGGAGCCGGCGGAGTTGGGGTAACCACCGTGGTCTCGTGGACGTTCATAGGCGAGCTCTGGGTCGTTTTCGTCACCTCTTCCATCGTGGTTTTCATGCTTCTTGCCTCCTTCGTAACTGCCATCTACGGGCTGGCCCGGCTCTACCGATGACAGCGCTGCCCCTCCCTGGCGCACCTACCCGGCCCAGCCCGCGAGCACCCGCTCCTAAGGGGTTCGGTAGCACCAGTTGCTGATTTCGACCGTCGGTGACCCGCCGGCGTAGAACCGGAGCATGTCGCCCCCCGGCACTCCTTCGGATAGAAGCTCCCCTTCCACTCCTTGCAGGCGTTCCCGCTGGTGGCGACGAGGACCTTCATGTGCTTCCATCACGTCTCACTTAGCATCTTGTAGGTCCTCAGATGCCTTAGCGCCGCCGCGCGCTTCCCCGCTCGCTGGTAGAGGCGGGAGAGGTTGAAATGGGCGTCGGCGAACTCGGCGTCCGCCTTCACGGCGCGCCAGTAAGCCTCGATCGCCTCGGCGGGTCTGCCGAGGTCTTCGAGCGCGGTCCCCAGGTTAAAGGCGGCGATCGGGTGCTCGGGCTTGGCCTCGAGCGCCGAGCGATAGTGGCAGGCGGCCTCCGCGAGCTTGCCGGCCTCCTGAAGCAGCCGCCCGAGGTTCACGTGGGCGTCGGCGTGGCGGGAGTCCATCGCCAGCGCTCGGCGGTATGCCTCCCGCGCCTCGCCGGGGGCGCAAGCCTCAAGGTCGACGCCGAGATCATACCAGCGGTCCGCCGAGAGGGGCTCGGCGCGGCGCCCCTCCCTCACAATCCCACGGGATAGGGAAGACACCCTATCTTGGGGTTGCCAAATCCCACTCAGGGAACGCGACCGATTCTGCAGTTGGAGACGCCGAGTCTTCAGAACCGCGTGGTTGGGCGGTGGGGCTTTGTGGAGGCTGAGCACTTGGAACTTCGCCTTACGCGATTGCAGGAGTTGGACGCCTCGCGAGTGGTCGTCTGGTCGAATTCGACGGTTATTCTAACGGAGCCCCAAGCGGCTGAATCATTGTCTAAGTTGAAGCTAGTACGCAATTTACTGCCATGTTGAAAAAATGTCAATAACCATGTTAACACTATGTTGATAAGAGCGATTGGTGGGTCCCAGAGTTGAGGAGTTTGGGAGTCTCCGCTTCTTTCCCTCATCCTCAAGCCCCTCGAAATTCGTGGAGCTCCCCGCCGTGAGCGTCGGGCTCTCCCGGCTCCGCACCATGTACGCGGCGCGTCGGCGGGGGCGGCCGACCATGGTCCGGCGCGACCCGATCCGCGCAGCCGAGGAGTACGGGTTCGATCTCACCCTGCTCGCGGCGAACCCCAGACGCACGCCGGCGGAGCGGCTCAGGCAACTCGACGCGATGGCCGACTTCCGGCAGCGGATACGCCGGTGCCGGCGGAGCGTCTAGCGCCGGGCGATGTTCGAGCAGATCATCGCGGCGCTCGTCGCGAGGGGTGTACGGTTCGTGGTGGTCGGCGGCGTCGCGGCGACCATCTACGGGTCGGCCCGGCTCACCAACCACATCGATATCTGCTACGACCCAGCGCCGGGCAACCTGGAAGCGCTCGTGCGGCTGCTGCGCGGCGGGTACCTGCGCGAGGTGGAGCCGGGGCTGCCGTTTACGCTCGACGTGCGCGCGTTGCGCACCACACCGGCCATCACTCTGACGACCGATCTCGGCAATATCGATCTGCTCGACAAGGTGCTTGGCGTCGGCGGCTATCCCGATGCGCTGGCGGCCTCGGAGCTGGTGCGGTTCGACGGGCTCGAGTTCCGGGCGCTTACGCTTCCTGCTCTCATTGCGGCGAAGAAGGCGACCGGCCGCGCGAAGGATCGCGAGCATCTGATCGAGCTGGAGGCGCTGCTGGCGCTCGGGCAGGGGGTTGAGGCAGACGACCCTGCACAATCCGCACTTGGCCCCTTGGTCGGAGCCTCTGGTGGCCGAGGCTGCGACGGCGCCAGCCCCCGGGGGGCCGCCCGAACGTTGGGTCCCGGCAGGGACCAGATGTCCCATGGCATGGGACATTTTACTCACCTGACGGCTAAGCCTAACCGTTGCCAAGACTTGAGGCTGGCTCAGAGCGGTTGGAGGAGTTCCGCGAGAGCGAGCTCGAACCCGCGGCGGCGCCGGCCGGGTGCCAGGTGAGCCGCTCCAGCTCGAACCCGGGAGCTGCAGCGTCGGGTGTCCAGACCTCGACGCGATGCTGATCGAAGTCCACGATCCAGTAGAGCGAGATCTGCTGGCGCTGGTACTCGAGGTGCTTGGTGAACCGGTCCGCCCGGGCAGTCGCCGGGCTCAGCACCTCTACCACCAGCAGCAGATCCTTCATGCGCGACCAGTCCATCGTGCGCGCCTGCTCGAGCGGCACCACGAACAGATCCGGCTGCACCAACGTGTCCGGCCCCCAAGAGATGTCGGCGGGGAGCAGAACAGATGGCCCACCGGTTCCCGGCGCAGGTAAGAGCGCGGATTTGTTCCGCCGTGCAGTAGATCGGCGCGACCATACCCATACGATGGGCTCCTCAGCGGGACGGAGGCAAGAGGCGGGCACGGTGCACGGTGGCGCCGGCCGACCGCGCACGCGTCATCGTACCCACCGCGGCAGAGTGGCCCGACCCGTCTGGCGGCCGTGCAATCAGCGCGGTAACGTAGCCCCGAGAGGCGAGAAGCACCCAAGGGGGAGCAGCGATGCAGAAGCGCATAGTCGGGGGCGCGAGGGAGAATCGGCCAGCGGACGGGCCGTGGCTGGATCTGGAGCGCCTGGTCCGGGTGGAGCTCACCTCCGAGGACGCCGTGCACCCGGTCGAATCCGCCCTGCTGACCAGCGGGGGGCCGGGGTGGCGCGCGGCGGAGCCTGGGGAGCAGACCATACGCCTGCTGTTCCACGATCCGCAACGACTCCGGCGTATCTGGCTCCGCTTCGTCGAGGCCGGCGCCGAGCGCACGCAAGAGTTCGTGCTGCGGTGGTCGCCCGACGGCCGATCGTTCCGGGATGTCGTGCGCCAGCAATACACGTTCAGCCCGACGGGCGCGACGAGCGAGGTGGAGGATCTCGCCGTCGAGCTTGCCCCGGTTACCGCCCTCGAGCTGACGATCGTTCCGGATCAGGGCCGGGGTCGGGCCTGCGCCTCGCTCGCCGAGTGGCGCATCGCGTAGCCAGTGGCGACCCTGTCGCGACCAATTCCCCCTCAGCCATTGATCTCTTTCCCGGCCGCCGCGATCCTACCGCTGGGGCGGCTGTAGGCCGAATCAACCGAACGGGCCGGGGAGGGAGAATCGTGGACTTGACGGAAGGCCGTCGGCGGGTGGTCGTCGAGGGCGTCGTCCCGGCGGTCGATGACGGTTGCTTTCCCATCAAGCGCGTGGTCGGCGAATCCGTCGTCGTCGAGGCGGATGTGTTCGCAGACGGCCACGATCAAATCGAATGCCGCCTGCTCTTCCGGCGGGAGCCCGACCCGGCGTGGAAGGAAGTGCCCATGCACCCGCTCGGCAACGATCGCTGGCGGGGGGAATTCCCAGCTTCGGAGTTAGGGCGCTATCGCTACACCGTCGAGGGCTGGACCAGCCGGTTTCGCACCTGGCGGGCAGACCTCGTCAAGCGGCTCGACGCCCAGCAGGATGTCCACGCGGATCTGCTTATCGGTGCCGGGCTCATCGAGGAGACTGCCGGGCGCGCTCCGGAGACGGACGCGAAGCGTTTGCGCGCGTGGGCTCGAGGCCTTCGGGAATCGACCGATGGCGCGGCGCGCGGTGCGCTCGCGCTCGACGAGACCTTGGCAGAGCTCATGCTCGCGTATCCCGATCGCCGGCTCGCCACCCGTTACGAGCGGGAGCTGGTCGTCGTCGTCGATCGGGAGAAGGCCGGGTACTCAACCTGGTACGAGCTGTTTCCGCGATCGTGCGCGCCGGACCGGAAGCGGCATGGCACGTTCCGCGACTGCGAGGCCTGGCTTCCCTACGTTGCCGGGATGGGCTTCGACGTACTCTACCTGCCGCCCATCCATCCCATCGGCCGCGCGTTCCGCAAGGGCCGCAACAATGCCGTCACGGCCGGGCCGGGCGACGTCGGGAGTCCCTGGGCCATCGGCGGCGCGGAAGGCGGCCATACCGCGGTGCATCCCGAGCTGGGGACCCTCGATGATTTCCGCCGGCTGGTGGCTCGGGCCCGCGACGCCGGCCTCGAGGTAGCGCTCGACCTGGCCTTCCAGTGCTCTCCCGACCACCCCTGGGTGCGAGAGCATCCGGAGTGGTTCCGGCAGCGGCCCGATGGGACGATCCAGTACGCCGAAAACCCGCCCAAGAAGTACCAGGACATCTATCCGCTCGACTTCGAGACGCCCGCATGGCGCGAGCTGTGGGAAGCGCTCCGCGAGGTGACGTGCTTCTGGATCGAGCAGGGCGTGCGGATCTTCCGGGTGGACAATCCGCACACCAAGGCGTTCGATTTCTGGGAGTGGGCGTTGGCCGGGATCAAGGCCCGACACCCTGACGTGCTCTTTCTTTCGGAGGCATTCACCCGGCCGCGGGTGATGTACCGGCTGGCGAAGCTCGGCTTCTCTCAGTCGTACACCTACTTCACCTGGCGTAACACCAAGGCGGAGCTCACCGACTACTTCACCGAGCTCACCCGAAGCCCGGTGCGTGAGTATTTCCGGCCGAATCTCTGGCCCAACACGCCGGACATCCTGCCCGAGTTCCTCCAGGTCGGCGGTCGCCCGGCCTTCGCCATTCGCCTGGTCCTCGCGGCCACGCTGGCGGCGAACTACGGGATCTACGGGCCGGCATACGAGCTGGGCGAGAATCGACCGATGGCCCCCGGCAGCGAGGAGTACCTCGACGCGGAGAAATACGAGATCAAGCACCGCGACCTCGAGGCGGCTCACAGCCTGCGGGAGCTGATCACCCGGGTGAACCGCGCCCGCCGCGAGAACCCCGCGCTCCAGCGGGACCACACCCTTCGCTTTCACGAGACCGACAATCCAGTACTGCTCTGCTACAGCAAGTCGACCGAGGATCTGGGCAACGTCGTGCTGGTGGTCGTCAACCTCGACCCGGTTCACACCCAGGCCGGGTGGGTCGAGCTCGATCTCGAGGCGCTCGGGGTCCCCCCCGACCAGGCCTTCGAAGTGGACGACCTCGTCGGGGACGGCCGCTACCTGTGGCAGGGCCCGCGGAACTACGTCGAGCTTGCCCCATCAGCGGCCCCTGCCCGGATGCTCCTGGTGCGTGGCCACATCCGCACCGAGCGAGACTTCGACTACTTCACCTGAGCCGGAGAGGAGCGGCCTGTCGTGAAGCGGCCCGGTAGCGCTACCGACCCTCTGTGGTACAAGGACGCGATCGTCTACGAGCTCCATGTCCGGGCGTTCTTCGACAGCAACAACGACGGCATCGGAGACTTCCCCGGGTTGGTCCAGAAGCTCGATTACGTCCGGGACCTCGGCGTTACCTGTCTCTGGCTCCTGCCGTTCTTCCCCTCGCCGCTCCGCGACGATGGGTACGACATCGCGGACTATCTGGAGGTCCACCCGAGTTACGGCACGCTCAAGGACTTCCAGAGCTTCCTCGATGCGGCACACGAGCGGGGCCTCCAGGTGCTCATCGAGCTGGTGATCAACCACACCTCGGACCAGCATCTCTGGTTCCAGCGCGCGCGCCAGGCGCCGCCGGGCTCCGTCGAGCGTGACTTCTACGTCTGGAGCGACACCGACGAGAAATACCGGGGCGCCCGGATCATCTTCACCGATACGGAGAAATCGAACTGGACCTGGGATCCGGTCGCCAAGGCGTACTACTGGCACCGGTTCTTCTCCCACCAACCGGACCTCAACTACGACAATCCGCTGGTGGTCGACGAGGTGCTCAAGGTGATGCGGTACTGGCTCGACATGGGGGTCGACGGTGTGCGGCTGGACGCCATCCCGTACCTGCTCGAGCGCGACGGGACCAACTGCGAGAATCTCCCCGAGACCCACGCCATCATCAAGACGATCCGCGCCGAGATGGATCGGCAGTACACCAACCGGATAATCCTGGCCGAGGCAAATCAGTGGCCCACCGACGTCCGCCCGTACTTCGGCGACGGCGACGAGTGCCACATGGCGTTCCACTTTCCGCTCATGCCCCGGATCTTCATGGCCCTGCGGTTGGAGGACCACGTATCGATCGTGGACATCATGGCCCAGACACCGCAAATCCCGGACACGTGTCAGTGGGCGCTCTTCCTCCGGAACCACGACGAGCTCACGCTCGAGATGGTGACGGCCGACGAGCGGGACTATATGTACCTGGCCTACAGCGCGGACCCCCGAATGCGCCTCAACCTCGGCATCCGCCGGCGACTGTCGCCGCTGGTCGACCACAATCCGCGCCGCATCGAGCTGCTGAACAGCCTGCTGCTCTCGTTGCCGGGGACACCCGTCATCTACTACGGCGACGAGATCGGGATGGGCGACAACATCTACCTCGGCGATCGGAACGGCGTGCGCACGCCCATGCAGTGGAACGCCGACCGGAACGCCGGCTTCTCCCGCGTGACACCCGGGCGGCTCTACAGCCCCGTGATCATGGACCCCATTTACGGCTACGAGGCGGTGAACGTCGAGGCCCAGCAGGCGGACCCCTCCTCGCCGCTCAACTGGATGCGGAACATGATCGCGCTGCGGAAGCTCTTCCGCGTCTTCGGGCGGGGGACGCTCGAGTTCCTGGACGTGGCGAACCGAAAGGTGCTCGCCTACGTGCGGCGGTATGAAGGCGAGCAGGTGCTCTGCGTCGCCAACCTCTCGCGCTTCGCCCAGCCGGTCGAGCTCGACCTCTCCGCCTATCAGGGGATGCTGCCGATCGAGATGCTGGGCTACGTGGAGTTCCCGGTCATCCGCCGCGGGCCGTACCCTCTCACGCTGGGCCCATATGCCTTCATGTGGTTCGAGCTCCACGGCGACCCCCAGGGCGTCGCCGCGCGCACCTCGCAGACCTTGGAGACGGAGGCGCCGCTCGACGCCTCGGAAGGCTGGGAGGCACTCCTCGAGGGCTATCAGCGAGGCAGCCTGGAAGCGCGGATCTTACCGCGCTTTCTGACGACCCAGCGGTGGTTTGGCGGCAAGGCCCGTCAAATCACCGGCACGTCCATCGTGGATTGGGGTCCGCTGGGCGCGTCCGAGGCGGTGGTGGCGCTCGTTCAGGTGGCCTATGAGGAGGGCGAGCCCGACCAGTACGTGCTGCCGCTGACGCTGACCTTCGGCGAGGCGGCGGACCGGGTCGTTGCCGGCACGCCCGGCTCGGTGCTCTGCGCCGTGACGGTGCGAGAGCGGGTGGGCGTCTGCCACGATGCGTTGGTGGACGAGGCCGCGTCCGCTGCGCTGCTGGCCTGCATCGACGGGCAGGCAAGGCTGGTCACGCGCCAAGGGCTCCTCCGAGGGGTGGCCGGGCGCACCTTCATGGCCGTGCGGGGATCGGCGGACGCGACGCTCCACCCGCGCCAAGCCGCGGGCGAGCAGAGCAACACGTCCGTGATCTATGGCGACCGCTTCATCCTCAAGCTCTTTCGGCGCCATCAGACCGGCATCAACCCGGACTGCGAGGTCGATCAGTTCCTCACCGAACAGGCGCGGTTCGATCACGTTCCTCCTTTTGCCGGGTCGATCGAGTACCACCGGGACGGCGAAACGGCCACGGTCGCCTTGCTCCAGGGACTGGTGACGAGCGAGGGCGATGGCTGGACCGGTGCGCTGGAAGAGCTGCAACGCTACTACGAGGCCTGCGCACCCAAGCCGATTCCCGAGAAGCCGCCCGACGCGCGCGAGTACGTGGGCATCTACCTCGACGCAGCCGCGGTCCTGGGCCGGCGGACCGCAGAGCTGCACCTCGCGCTCGCCTCCGGAACCGAGGACCCGGCATTCGCGCCGGAGCCTCTCACGCCGGACGACCTCGCGCGCCTGGCCACCGGTCTGCACGACCATGCGGCCCGAGCCTTCGACCTCATGAAGGACCACCTGCCTCGACTCCCCGACGAAGCGGTCGAGGAAGCGGGACTGGTCCTCCGGCGCCGGCGCGAATTCCTGGCCCGGTTACGCGGACTCGAGGGCGCCGAGATCGGAGGACTGCGGATCCGGATCCACGGCGACTTCCACCTGGGCCAGGTGCTCAGGGTGAAGGGCGACTACGTCATCCTGGACTTCGAGGGAGAGCCGGCCCGGCCGCTCGCCGAGCGGCGAGCCAAGCACTCCCCGTTGAAGGACGTGGCCAGTATGGTCCGCTCTTTCAGTTATGCCGCCTACTCCGCGCTGCTCGGCTACACAGCCCGGCATCCCGAGGAGGTCGACCGGTTGGAGCCCTGGGCGCACCTGTGGGAGCGGTCGACGGCCGCGGCGTTTCTCCGGGCCTATCACGAGGGGGCAGCGGCGGGCGGGTTCCTGCCCCCGACTCCGGCCGGAGTCGAGGCCCTGCTGCGGGCCTATCTGGTGGACAAGGCGCTGTATGAGCTCTTGTACGAGATCGACAACCGGCCCACCTGGGTCCGGATCCCGCTCTGGGGGCTTTCGTCGCTGTGATCGCGCTCGACGCCCTGCCCTCCGAGATCAAGGACCGGCTCGCGAGCCTCGACACCGCGGACCTGGTGATCGCGATGCCCGGGGTCACGACCGAAGACGGGCTGCGTGACGCCGCGCGGCGGGTCCGCCGGGCCATCGACGGCCTCGCGTCCGGTCCCAAGACGGTCCTCGTGCACCCCGACGGTGCCATCGCCGACAACCCGAGCATCACGGAGGCTGAGGGCCCTGCGCTTCTCCCATTTCCGATCTCTCCGCTCGACCGCTTCCCGGCGCCAGGCCAGAACGTCGCCGATGCCTATCGAGCCGTCTTCGCCGTGAGCAGCCGGCTCGGTGCCCGCGGGTGTGCTATCGTAGGGTCGGATCCCTCCGCGATCGCGCCGGAGGCGCTGGGGCACCTGATCCGGCCGGTCCTTCGCGAGCGCTTCGATCTCGTCACGCCCCACTATCAGCGGCGCCGGTTCGACGCACTCCTTTTGAGCGCGGTGATCACGCCGGTCACCCGCGCGCTCTACGGGAAGCGAATCAGCTTCCCGGTGGGCGCCGATTTCGCGTTCTCCGCCCGGCTCGTCGAGCGATACCTGCAGCCGGCGGGGGCGGATCGGAACGGCATTGCGGTATGGCTCACGAGCGATGCGATCTGCGGCGGCTTCGAGGTGGGTCAGGCCCAGCTTGGAGTGCCGATCCCCGCGCAGAAGGAGCCGCCGGACGTGAGCGCGGCCATGGTGCAGGTGATGGCGCCGCTCTTTCTCGACATCGAGCGGAACGCGGCTTTCTGGCAAAAGGTCCGCGGGTCTCAGGCCGTCCCGACGTTCGGCACCGCGCCGCCTGCGGCCGAGGAGCCCGGCGCGGTCGACGTGGGCCGAATGGTCGAGTCGTTCCGGTTGGGCTACCGCAACTTGCAGGAGATCTGGAGCGCGGTGTTGCCGCCGGCGACCCTGATCGAGCTCAAGCGGCTCACCCAGCTCGCACCGGACAACTTCCGGTTCCCCGACGCGCTTTGGGTGCGGTTCGTGTACGATTTCGCACTGGCCTATCGGCTCCGCGTCATGAGCCGTGACCACCTGGTCGGGGCGATGACCCCGGTCTATCTGGCCTGGGTCGCATCCTACGCGCTCGAGGTCGGGAGGGCGACCCCTTTCGCGGTCGAGCAGCGCCTCGAGCGGCTCGGGGCCGCATGCGAGGCGCAGAAGCCCTATCTCGTCTCCCGGTGGCGGTGGCCGGATCGCTTCAATCCGTGACGGCGGAGTGGAGGAACGTCCCATGTGGGAGCAAGTCAGGCAGGCTCTGAATCAATCGACTGCCCGGGTGATCAACGGGATGGCGAACCTGCTGCCGGGATTCATGGCGCTGATCCTCGCGCTGGCGATCTCGTGCGTGATTGCCTGGATACTCACCTTCGTTCTCAAGCGGTTCCTGCGGGGCATCGGCTTTGACGAGCGCCTGGATCACTGGGGTCTCTCGGGCCTGGCGGATTGGTCCCCGTCGAAGAGCCCGACGCTCCTCGTGACCCGAACGGTCTGGTGGCTCGTGATTTTCCTGGGCCTTCTGGTCGGGTTGGCCGCATTCGACGCCGCGCTCACGTCCGAGCTGGCCATCCGTTTGTTCCGCTACCTGCCCAATGTGCTCGCGGCCATCCTGCTGTTCGTGCTGGGCAACGTGCTGGCGCGATTCATGGCCCGGGGCGTGCTCATCACCGCGGTGAACCACAACCTGCATTACGCCCGCCTTCTGAGCCTCGGCGTGAAGTGGTTGGTGCTGGTGCTGTCCGCCGCGATGGCCCTGCAGCACCTCGGCATCGGTGGGCGGATCGTCGATCTCGCGTTCGGTATTCTGTTCGGCGGCATCGTGCTCACCCTTGCGCTTGCGATCGGACTCGGCTCGAAGGACTTCGTCACCCGATCGCTCGAGCAGCAAGCGACCAAGGCGACCGAGGATGCCCCGGAACCCTTCCGACACCTTTAGCCGCGCCGCCAGTCGCGCCGCGCCCCCGGGCAAGGGTAGACTCATGCAGTCACAGAGCCTCGGCGCGGGAGCGGACCGGACTCACCGTACGTCGTTGGGCATCATCCGGAGATCTATGCTCGGTTCAATCGCGGTGAACGATGCCTCGAGCGCCACCGCAGCCCGAGCCGCCTGGTGGCTCGGGCTCGCGGTCGTATGGGTCATCGGCTCGCTCTACCTTTGGCATTTCCTGGACCGCGGGTGGATTCCGCACGACGACGGAACCCTGGCTCACAGCGCCGAGCGGGTGCTTCACGGCGAACTGCCGCACCGCGACTTCGCCGAGGTGTACACCGGAGGCCTGAGCTACCTGAACGCGCTTGCCTTCCGGCTTTTTGGCATCCATCTGCTGACCATCCGGTACGTGCTGTTCGCCGCGTTCATGCTCTGGGTTCCAGCGCTGTACTACGCCGCGTCGCGGCTGGCGCCCCCATTCGCCGCGTCGGTGGTGACCCTGCTGGGCGTGTTCTGGAGCGTGCCTAACTACCCAGCGGCCATGCCGTCGTGGTACAACCTGTTTTTCGCAACGTTCGGGCTCGCGGCGCTCTTCGCGTACATAGAAGCGCCACGGCGCTGCTGGCTCGTGCTGGCCGGTTTGGCCGGTGGGCTCTCGGTACTCTGCAAGGTGAGTGGCCTGTTCTTCGTCGGGGCCGGGGTCTTACTGCTGGTTTACCGCGAGGCGCGCCAACCCGCGGCAGACAGTGTCCCTGGTTCCCGGCGTCCGGCTTTCCAACTCGTTGCCGGCATCCCCTTGCTCGCTGCGGCAGCCGCACTGCTGGCCATCGGCGCATCGCGCAGAAGCTGGGAGGACCTCTACCAGTTTGCGCTGCCCGGCCTGGCCATTGTGGCGGTCGTGGCCGCAGCGGTATTGCGCTCGCGCGGTGACTCGAGCGCGCGGGCCACGCGACTGGTCGGCACGCTGGGCTGGTATCTGCTTGGCGTGCTGGTGCCGGTGACAGCGTTCGTGGCAGTCTACGCTGCCAGCGACGCCGTGCCCGAGCTGCTGCGAGGGACCTTCGTACTTCCCATGCGGCGGTTCGACTACGGGGCGGCGCTCCCTGGATCCCCGCTCAAAGCCTGGCCGACCCTGGGCATGGCCCTCCTCTTGGTGGGCGGGACCTGGCTGCCGCGTCGGCTCGCGGCAGTGTACCACGGGATCGCCCTCGGCATCCTCGCGGTGGCGCTGATGTGGGCGCCTCATGTGCGGGTCCACGACTTGATCTGGGCCTCGCTGGCGCAGGCCACGCCGCTGGTGATCGTGGCCCTAGCGGCGCTGCTCGGCCGGCCCAGATCATATCAGGAACACAGCCCGGCGAGGCAATCTCAGTGCGTGCTCGTCGCAGCCGCCGCAGCTCTCTGCGCCCTGGTGCAATACCCGTTCGCGCACCCGGTGTACTTCTGCTACGTCGCGCCGCTGGTGCTGCTCGCGCTGATTCCGGTAATCCAGAGCCTCCCCGGTCGAAAGCAGCCGGCGCTGGCCGCGATAGCCGGGATGTATCTCGTCTTCGGGGCGTTGTATCTCGTGCCGTTCCGCTTCGAAGGCTTGGCGGCGTCCTTGAGGAAGGAGGACCTCGCCGTGCTCGAGCTCCCACGGGGGAGGCTCCGCATCGGGCAGGAGCAGGCCCGGGGGTACCACGAAGCGATCGAACTGCTCCGGGCGCACGCCACGTCGGGAGTGGTCTACGCCGGACCAGATGCGCCCGAGATCTACTTCCTGGCCAACCTTCACAACCCAACGCCTGCGATCTTTGATTTCCTGGTGCCGGATAGTCTGTTCCATCGCCGTCTCGCCGAGGGGCTCGACCGCAGCGGCATCAGCGCGGTGGCGCTGAAGCACGGCTTCATTCACTCCGCGCCGCTGGAAGCCGAGGTCGTAGCGGCATTCGAGCGGCGGTTCCCCTCGGCGACGCGAGCGGGCCGCTTCACCATACGGTGGGCACCATGAGCCGGCTCGACGCAATCATGGCCCAGCCGCTGGTCTATCGGCTCTGGCAAGCGCCTTTCGCGGCGCGCAAGCTGGCACCGGTTCTGGCGTGCAACGACCTGCGCGGCATCCGCCGCGTGCTCGACGTGGCCTGCGGGCCCGGCACCAACGCACCGGCGTTCGCCCACGCCGACTACGTGGGGGTCGACCTGAACGGACGATACCTGGAGAGCGCCAGGCGCCGACATCGGGGGCGCTTCGTGGCCGCTGACGCGATCCGGTGGTTGACCGAAGCCACCGAGCAGTTCGATTTCATTCTGGTGAACAGCTTCCTGCATCACCTGGACGACGAGGCGGTCCGGGCACTCTTGGCCAGCCTGCGCGCCCGGTTGGCACCGGGTGGGACGCTGCACATCCTCGAGCTCGTTCTCCCGCCATCCCGGGGAGTGGCACGGACGCTGGCGCGCGCCGATCGGGGCAAGTACGCGCGACCGCTCGAGGCTTGGCGCAGCCTGTTCCAGGAAGCGGTGCGGCTCGACCGGTTCGAGCCCTACACGCTGTCGGCCTTCGGCGTGCCGCTCTGGGAGATGGTGTACGGCATGGGCAGGGCGCCATGACGAGTCGGCCGATGCGAGTCTCCGCAGCGCTTCCGATCTACAACGAGCGCGAGGTGCTCCCCGAGCTGCTTGCCCGCCTGGGTGCCGTCCTGGGCAAGATCCCTGGCGGACCGCACGAGATGGTGATCGTGGACGACGGCAGCTCCGACGGCTCGTTCGAGCTGCTCGCACAGGCTGCCGCATCGGATCCCGGGCTCGTCGTGGTGCGCCTCGCTCGGAACTTCGGTCATCAGGTAGCCTTGAGCGCGGCGCTCGACCACGCTACCGGTGACGTCGTAGTCCTGATGGACGGGGACCTGCAGGATGTCCCTGAGGCGATCCCGCTGTTCCTCGCCAAGCATGCGGAGGGCTACGACGTCGTCTACGCGCAACGAGAGCGGCGCAAAGAGCCCGCTCTGCTTCGCGCGTGTTACTACGTGTTCTACCGCCTCCTCGCCCGACTCTCTCGGGTCGACCTGCCTCTCGATGCGGGTGACTTCGGCCTGCTCTCGCGGCGGGTCGTCGACCAGCTGCGTCAGGCACCCGAGCGCCACCGTTACTTGCGCGGGCTCCGGGCCTGGGTTGGATTCCGCCAAACCGGGGTGCCGATCGAGCGCGCAGCCCGCACGAAGGGTGAGAGCAAGTACACCCTGAGGCGGCTGGTGAACCTGGCGTTCGACGGTGTGTTTTCGTTCTCGGTTGCCCCGCTGCGCGCCGCGGCAATCATCGGCTTCCTTGCAGTGCTCGCCTCCAGTGCCTTCGCCCTCTACAGCGTCATCGTCAGGCTGTTCTTCGATCGCCCGCCCCAGGGCTTCACGGCGCTCGTGCTGGTGGTCACGTTCCTCTCCGGCGTGCACCTGATCTTCCTTGGGCTGGTGGGCGAATACATTGGGCGGATCTACGAGGAGGTGAAACACCGCCCGCTCTATGTCGTCGAGCGGGTGCTGCGCGCGCCCGCGCCCGGAGCCGGGGCATTGGCGTGAAGCGGGAGTACGCGCGCGAGTACCGTGAGCTGTACGAGCGGCATTGGTGGTGGCGGGCCCGGGAGGCGCTGCTGCTGGGAGAGCTCCAGCGGCGGCAGCCGCCGAGGGGGTGGGGGACCATCCTGGACGTCGGCTGCGGGGATGGCCTCCTCTTCGAGCGGCTGGCACCGTTCGGCACCGTGCGGGGGGTCGAGCCCGACGCCGACCTCGTCAGCCCGACAGGGCCCCACCGAGCCCACATCGAGGTTGCGCCGTTCAACGCTGCGTACCGGCCCGGCCGCCGCTTTCGCCTCATCTTGATGCTCGACGTGCTGGAGCACATGTCCGATCCAGCGGGTGCGCTGCGCCACGCGGCCACCCTGCTCGAGCCGGGCGGTTGGCTCCTCGCCACGGTGCCGGCGTTCCGGGCATTGTGGACGGCGCACGACGACTTCAACGCTCACCTGGAGCGCTACACCGTCGCGAGCTTCCACCGGTTGGCCGCGCGGGGCGGCTTCGAGGTCGTGTCGGCCCGCTACCTGTTCCACTGGCTTTTCCCGGTGAAGCTCGCGGTACGCGCGGCCGAGGCGGCCATGCCCGGACGGGCCAAACCGGCCCGGGTGCCTCCGAACTGGCTGAACACGGGTCTCCGCCGCTTGAGTCTGGCGGAGGCGCGATGGCTCGGCTGGGCCCGGCTCCCGTTCGGCACGTCCGTGTTGGCGTGGTGCCGCCCGCTCGCGTTGGCGGAGGCGGAGGGTGATGGAATCTGAGCTCGCGGCTGGGCGACGCTGGAAGCTGATCCGGATCGCCGCGGCGGTGGTGGGC
>JBOHSN010000003.1:0-79516 GCA_050733215.1 Gemmatimonadales bacterium | reverse complement strand
GCGCCGTGGCCGGCACGCTGGGCGGCTACCAGGCCCGCACCCGTCTCGTACCGGCGCTCAAAGTCCCCGACTACGTCGTGGCGCTGGCGGAGGACGTCGTGGCGGTGGGCGGGGCGGTCATGATCGTGGCGGCGGGCGCATGAGCGCCGGAGCCGGGGCCCATCGTGATGGTGAGCTCCGCGCACAACGGCCAACCTCCCAACGTTCGATCGGTGGAGCGTCGGTGCACAGACCGGGATACCAAGGAGGTTAGGTGGACGACCGCTTGGAGCGGAACAAGCGAACAGTGACGGCATTCTACGATCTCATGTTCAATCAGTGTCGCCCAGCCGAAGCGGTCGAGCGCTACGTCGGGTCGAGCTATACGCAGCACAATCCGATGGTCGCGGACGGGAGAGCGGCCTTCATCGCGTACTTCGAGCGGATGGCGCGCGAGTACCCAGGCAAGCGGGTGGAGTTCAAGCGGGTGATCGCGGAAGGGGAATACGTGGTCCTGCACTGCTACCAGCAGTGGCCGGGCGACCGCGATTGGGCGGGGATCGACATCTTCCGCCTCGATGGGGAGGGGAAGGTCATCGAGCATTGGGACGTGCTGCAGCCGGTGCCGGAGACCTCCGCGAACGACAATACGATGTTCTGAGAGGCGCGGATCCCGCGGGCCGCCGCCCAACCCGCTAATGCAGGGGAGCGGACCCGGCTGAACTGGCTTCAGGAGTCATGCCGATCGGAGGCGTCATGGAACGAAGAGAGTTTGTCGCAGGGGCCGGGATGCTGCTCGCTGCCGGGCACGCGCCTCGCCTGCACTCGGTGGACGACGCGGCGGCCGTGAAACAGGCGGTCGCCGATGTCTACGCCGCGTTCAGCGGGTTCGACGAGCAGAAATATCGAGCGCTGCTGACCGACGACTACCAGCTCCTGGAGAACGGCGAGCTTCTCGACCTCGAGGGCGACGTCGCGATGAGGGCGACGCCGGACAGCGGTCACCAGAGAACCGACGCATGCGACTTCCGCTCGGTGAAGATCCACGACGACATCGCGTACGCCGTCTATTTCCTGAAGTCGGAGATCAGGGATCGGAACGGGACTCGCAACCGGGAGTGGCTCGAGAGCACAATCCTGCGGCGCCCGGGTACCGGTTGGCGATGGCGCTGCTGCACTCGACCCGAATCGCCAAGTCCGGGACCTGACACGCCCGAGGAGAGCAATGGGCAAAGTATTCGTGGACGTCGGCATGTCGCTGGACGGTTTCATTGCCGGGCCGAACGGCCGCCCCGGGAATCCACTCGGCGACGGTGGCATGCGCATCCATCAGTGGGTCTATCCGCTGGCATCCTTTCGTGAGCGACTGGGGCTCACGGGAGGCGACACCAACCAGGACGACGAGATCGTAAGGCACGTATTCGCCCGCGCCGGAATCCCCCCTTCCGCGCGCCCGTTTTCGTCGTCACGCATCAGGCGAGAGATCCCTGGGTCAGGCAGGGGGGGACGACCTCTACCTTCGTGGCCGAGCGTATTCAATGTGCCCTGGAACAAGCGAAGGCCGCCGCAGGCGATCGTGATGTCAGGGTTTCAGGAGGCGCTGACGTCATTCCACAGTTCATCAAGGGCCGGCCTGGTTGACGAGCTGACGATCCATCTCGCGCCCGTCCTCCTCGGTGACGGGGTCCGACTGTTGGACCACCTCGGCGCGGACGACATGGCATTGGAGCGCATGGAAGTGAGCGATTCACCTCTTGTGACGCACCTGAAATACCGCGTGGTGAAATAAGCCCTGCTCAACCGCCCCGAGCCGGGGATAGCATCCGCGGCGACGAGTAGTCGCGCGCCCCACAACGCCATCTGTTGAGGTCTCATGAAAGCATTTCGGCCTCGCTCCGCTCGCGCCGCGTGCAGCGACGGAGCCGCACATCCACGCGGCTCCCGGCCTGACTGTGCTTGCCACTCCTGGCACGCTCGCGGATGAAGGAAACGCGCCCGCAGCTGCGGGCGGCACCGGTGCGGGGCGCTGGGGCTGGCGGAATCCGGCTCACCGGCATGTCTTGCGGAACGAAGGCACCGCCGCAGTGACGGTGTACGAGTTCGACTGGCGCTAAGCTCCCGGTCGCGGCCGACAAGCGGGCTCAACGGCGCCTCGGAAGCGTCCTGGCGCGAGCTGGAAAGCGCCGCCACGCAGATGGACGGCACGCAGCTGATGCGCAACTGCGTTAGGTATCTCCCGCTTGCCTGTCGATTTTGAGTTCCCTCAAACGACTAATGGACGTGGCCCCGTTGGGTCGCATGACATTGAGGAGAATCGACATGAGAAAGATCATCGCAGCCCTGCACGTGTCACTGGACGGCTTCATCGAGGGACCCCAGGGGGAGCTGGATTGGGTCGAGTCGTGGGAGGACCCCTTCGATCTGGTTCCCCGGATCGACACCTGCATCCTGGGCGGCGGGATGTATCCGGGCTACGAACAATACTGGCTTGCCATCCTGGCCGATCCCGAGGGCATCCTGCCCTTTTCCGGCAAGGTCGCATCGAAGGGCGAAATCGCCTTCGCGCACTTCGCCGACAAGACGCCCCATATCGTCCTGTCCAGGACATTAAACAAAGTCTCCTGGAAGACGACGCGGATCGTTCGGGACGTGGAGGACATCCGGCGTATGAAGCAGCAGCCGGGCAAGGACATGTATGCAGTCGGCGGCGCCACGCTGGTCTCCAGCCTGATGAACCTGGGCCTGGTCGATGAGCTGCAGCTGATGGTGCATCCGCTTGTCCTTGGGGGAGGAAAGCCGCTGATCAAGGACGTGAAGCAGCGGCATGCGTTGAAGCTCATCCACGCCAATCCATTGAAGGCGGGCAAGGTTGGCCTGACTTACAGCACGCAAGGGGGGGTCACACCGACCAATGGGATATAGGACAAACGTGATGCCTAACCGGCTGACGCCAAACATCTGAACGTTTGCCAAGCATCCATGCCGGAGCTCTCGAGCGCTACCACAGACGACCACACGTGCCCACTGTGCGGGCAGCCGAACGGATGTGCCATGGCCCAAGGACGTTCTGTCAGCGTTTGTTGGTGTACGGCCGTCCGGGTGCGTCGCGAGCAGCTCGAGCCGATTCCGGAAGAGCACCGCGGAGTACGATGCCTCTGCCCCGCGTGCTTGCAGGCGCTCGCCGCTGGCGCCCCCTGACCAGCGCGTGCAGCTGACGGGCGACAGGGAGCACCGAGCGCACCTTCGGCTTGCCACCGCTCCCGGGCGTTGGACGCTGGCGGCCGCGGTCCTGAGCTCCGGGGCCGTCTTCCTCGAGAGCACGGTCGTCACGGTCGCGCTCCCGGCACTGGGTCGTGACCTGGGGCTGGGCTTTGACGGAATCCAGTGGGTGCTGAACAGCTACCTGCTGACCCTGAGCGCGCTGATGCTCCTGGGCGGCTCGCTCGGCGACCTCTTTGGGCACCGCCTGGTGCTCGCGGTCGGACTGATCGGGTTCACCGGCTCGAGCGCGGTCGCGGCGCTCGCCCCCAACGCCCACCTCCTCATCGCCGTGCGGCTGCTTCAGGGTGCGGCGGGCGCCATTCTGGTCCCGAATACACTGGCACTGCTGAGCGCTCTGTTCGAGGAGGATGAGCGCGACGCGGCCATTGGCCGCTGGGCTGCGTGGTCGGCCGTTTCCACCGCGCTCGGCCCGCTCGTCGGCGGGTGGTTGGTGGACGCGTTCTCCTGGCGCTGGGTCTTCGCGATCCCGGCGCCGTTCGGGCTGCTGGCGCTGTGGATCACGCTGCGCCGAGTGCCTGCGGACCCTCCCCGGCACGCTGCCGCCCGTCGCGTGGATGTGGTGGGGGCTATCGTCGCCACCCTCGGCCTCGCCGCTCTGACCTGGGCGCTCATCGCCGCGGCCCGACGCGGACTGACCGATCCCCTCGTCGTCACGGCGAGCATTATCGGTGTGGCGCTGCTGGGCACGTTCATCGTCCATGAACGGCGGGCCCGCAATCCCATGCTCCCGCTGGTGATCTTTCGCTCGCGCCAGTTCAGCGGTGCCAACGCGGTGACGCTGCTGGCTTACGCGGCGCTCGGCGGCCTGTTCTTCCTGCTCATGCTACAGCTCCAGAACGTGATGGGCTACCGTGCGCTGCGCGCGGGCGCCGCGCTCCTCCCCATCAACGGCCTGATGCTCGCGCTGTCCTCGCCTGCGGGTCGGGTGAGCCAGCGCATCGGCCCGCGCTGGCCCATCGGCATCGGCGCCATGGTCGCCGCTCTGGGAATGTTGCTGCTCGCCCGCGTCCAACCTGGCACCAGCTACGTGGGCGCGGTGCTGCCGGGACTCCTCGTGTTCGGCCTGGGTCTCGCCGCCTTGGTCGCTCCGCTCACCGCCGCCGTCCTGGGCGCCGTGAGCGACGAGCAGGGCGGAATCGCTTCGGGAGTGAACAACGCGGTCGCCCGCCTGGCCGGGCTCCTCGCCACGGCGGCGCTCCCGCTTGCCGCCGGCCTCGGGCCGGCGGCGGCGGAAACCGAGGCGGCGTTCGGTGCGGGATACGCACGAGCGATGAGGCTCGCGGCTGGCCTGTGCGCGGCGGGCGCCGTTCTCGCCGTGCTCACGATCCGCCGCGGCGCTGCCGTCGCGCCGACCCTGCACCCGAATCCGCAGCACGGCTGCGTGGGCCGCTCGTTTGCGCGCCCCCATTCGAACCGGTAGCTTCTCCCCCGCATCCCCCGCGAAACACCCCACCACGTCGTCCCCCACAACGGAGGCCCCAGTGCGACGCTTCGCCATTGGCTGTTGCGCGATCGTCCTCGTCGGCTGCACCAAACCGAAGGAAGAACCGGCCATGGACACGACGGCCGCCGCCCCCGCGGCGCCGGCGGCGCCGGCCCCGATCTCGCTCGCGGATGTCGCCGGGAAGTGGGCCGTCCGCACGATGACCGAGAGCGGGGACAGCACGCTCCTGACCTACGAGATGGTGGCAGGCGCCAACACCTCGGGCTGGAGCTTCAACTTCCCCAACCGGAAGCCGGTTCCGATGCGCGTCGTCGCGGTGGCAGGCGACAGCATCCTGACCGAGGCCGGCCCGTTCGAGAGCCTGCTGCGAAAGGGCGTCCAGGTGAGGGTCGTCAACGTCAACCGGCTCCAGGACGGCAAGCTGGTGGGCACGACGACCGCTCGCTACGAGACGAAGGGCCCCGATTCGGTGGCGCACCTGCGGTTCGAGGGCACCCGCGCGCCGTAAGGAAGGTGGGTCACGGCCGCCGGTCTCCCGGCCCCACGGTCATCCGGGCGGGATCGAGGTTGAAGCGCTTCATCACGGCCGCGAAATAGTACGCGAGAGTGTTGATCGCCGGCATGAGGCCCGCAGTGGCCGAAGCGCCGGCACGCGGTAGACCATCGACTTCCTAGGGGTTGAGGCTGCCGCCGCGGCTGATGCGCGATCCGTTAGGTCATAAGACATGCGATCGAGCATCCGAAGTAGCTCCAGAGTGCGTCGAGGTTCGCGCCGCCGTCCGGGGCGCATGCGCGATCGGTTGGACCCTGGGTCTGGAGCACACGTGGCCGGCTACGCTCGGACGCCGTTGACGAAGAAGCTCGGAATCAGAGGGAGCCCTTGGCACGCGCGCGTGCCGGGGGAACGCTCTGGCTCGACCCGGGAAGCGACGTCGCGGCGGCCCACCACGCCCTGCTTGCGATCGACGACGTCGGCGAACGGCTCGCGACCAGGATCGTGATGCATGCCCTCCACTGGCCGGACGCCTTCGACGCGTCGGATCGCGTGATCCAGAGGGCCGCGGGTGCGGCGGGTCCGGCCGACCTGCTGGCACAGGCCGAGCAGTGGCGTCCGTGGCGGGCGTACGCGGCGCTCCATCTCCGGCTGGGCAGCCACACACCGCGGGCCTCTGCCCGTTCGACTGCTCCACCGTCAAGGGATAATCGTCGCCTCGTCAGCGCCGCCGACGTCGGAGCCTGCGACTCAAGGATACGGACCATAAGATTGTCAGGGTCCGTTGCAGCTGCTGCGGGAGTCGCCAGCCGGCACCCAAGGGCGTAGCGCGCGCCCGCCGTCGCCCGACATCCTCCACTCCCACGTCACCCGCTTGCCATGGAGTTCATCCGCCTGGCAGTCCCGACCCTCCGGGGCGTAGTCTTGGCATCGGCCAGTGGAGCGTAAGGTCGGTGTGGGCGTTAAGCTGAAGCTTGCAGCTGATGCGGGATCCGTTCGCCGACACCCTTTCTGTAGGGGCCACGATGAGACATCCCCTCTTTCTGCTCTTGATCACCCTAGGTGGCGTACCGGTGCGTGCGCAGGCGCCACCGGCGGCCACCCCGGGTAATCCGGCGGTCAGCACCGCGCGGACCCTCTGGGCCCAGATCACGGGGCATATCACGACCGCCGCCGAGGAGCTGCCCGAGTCCACCTACGCGTATCGGCCGACTCCCGAGGTCCGTACCTTCGGCCAGCTCGTCGGGCACGTCGCCGGCGCGCAGTACCTCATCTGCGCCGCCGCGGTTGGCGACCCGGAACGGGCTGAGGACGAGATCGAGCGCACGCGGACCACCAAGGCGGCGCTCCTCGCAGCCCTGAAGGCGTCCACGGAGTACTGCGCCAAGGCGTACGCCCAAACGGATGCCGCAGCCCAGCAGCCCACACGGCTCTTCGGCCAACCGCAGACCCGGCTGTTCGCGCTGGGACTCAACGCGACCCACAATGCCGAGCACTACGGCAACATCGTCACCTATCTGCGGTTAAACGGGATCGTGCCGCCGTCGAGCCGGCCCCGCTCGTGAGCGGCCCGCAGCTGTTGCGCGGTCCGTCAGGCGTGCGGACCTTGCCGGAGGAGTTCCCGATGATGAATCACGTCCAATGCGCGGTTCGCCCGACTGCGCGCGCAGTCTGCCTCGCGGTGCTGGTCGCTGCGCTCGCGGGCGGGTGCGCTCGCTCGAGGACGGTGGCCTTCGGGAGCCCGCTACAGTGATGGCACTTGGACGTTTTGGACCAAGGAACGAGCCGCGCTCCTGCAACGCGGGGACACCACCCTGTATCACGAGTGCATGGCGTCGAGCTCGTAGGCAGCGCGGAGAACGCGAGGGCTGCCGCCGACGGATGCGCAATCCGTTCGGCAGGCGCGCGGCAAACGCGGCGACCCGGAAGCCTTGACGAAGGAGTACGTCATGGTAGCTCGTTCCTGGCCGCTTACGGCAGCGCTCCTGGGATCCGTCATCGGCTGCGGCGCTGCCGGCGCCCACGGGGCCCGCACGGCCATCAATGACGGCGTGGTGAGAGGCTCTGTGGCTTACCGGGAGCGCATGGCTCTCCCGCCGGACGCAATCGTGGAGGTTCGGCTCTACGACGTCTCGCGCCAGGATGATGCCGCACCGGTGATCGCCGAGACGACGGTCCGGCCCGAGGGCCGGCAGGTTCCGCTTCCCTTCGAGCTGCGCTACGACCCGGGGCGGATTCAGCCGAGTCACACGTACGCGGTCCGCGCCACGATTCGCAGCGGCGGGCGGATGATCTTCACGACCGACGTTGCCTATCACGTGATCACGCGAGGGAATCCGACTCAGGTGGACCTGTGGCTCAAGCGCGTGGCTGATGAGGCGACCGGCGGAACCAGCGGATTGAGCGGGACCGCGTGGCGGCTCGAGGATCTCGGCGGGGCCGGTGTGCTGGATCGCGCCGAGGCCACGCTCGAGTTTCCCGAGGTGGGGAGGGTCGCCGGGAGCGGCTCGTGCAATCGCTTCTTCGGAACCGTCGAGATCTCCGGGGAATCGATCAAGTTCGGTCCGCTGGGGTCGACCCGCATGGCGTGCCCGGAAGCCGTCGGGATGCAGGAACGCAAGTACCTCAAGGCGCTCGAGGAGGCTGAGCGCTTCACGCTCGATGAGCCCATGCTCCTGGTCTACAGCAACGGAATGGAGAAGCCGCTGCGCTTCATGCGGAAGGAACCGTAAGGCCGTGGCTGGCCCTGCACATCGTTCGGCGTGGCCCGCCTGGATCCTGGGTGCGGCTGCCGCTCTCCAGTGTGGCGGCGTCGAGAAGGCACCAACGCCCCGAACTTCCTCCGAGGCACCAGCCTCCTCCGACGACCGCCTCGGCGACTGGGTCGTGGTCGGCCATCGCGCGCCAGGAGTGAGCGCCATGAGCGATGCCGAGGCCGCGGCGTGGCACGGTCGCACGATCCACCTCGGCACTAACGAGGCCGTTGCCGGCGCGGACACCTGCCCGCGCCCCGTCTACAAGCAGGTCGAAGCGCCCGCCGACAGCTTCCTCGCCGTCGAGTACCGCATCAGGGGAACCGATCTGGGCCTCGCGAACTCGCCGGACCTGCGCTTGCGGGTGACCGATGTCTTTTGCGGAGAGGACAAGTGGGTGGTGATGGGATCTCGCGTCCTCTGGGTCTCGCAGGATCACGGATACGCCGTCTGGGACGGGGCCTTCTTCGAACTGCGGCCGGGTGGATCTGACGGCGGGCGCAAAGAGTGAGGGCCTGAGGAACGTGGCGATCATCGAGGCCATACCGCTATCTGGACGGCGCGCGGGATGAGACTCCGCGACCGGTTGCGATGTCCTGCCGTGGCTCGTGCCGCGGGAGCGCTCAGCGCGTGACGTGACGCCACGCGCGAGTCGAGGGCGGCGGGCCCGCGCGGATGCGACCGGGGTTGCTCCGCACCCGGAGCGTGCTGCCGTCTTCCGCGGTAATGACCGTGTCCGCCACCGCGCGAAGGAGGCCGTTGTCGTTGCGGAACAGCAGCACGCGATCGTACCCGATCCGGCCCACCGGTTGGAGCGTCGCCGTGGCGAGGACGCCCTTGTCGCCGGGCGCGAACCACTTTCCCGGCGTTCCGTGATAGGTCGACTCGACGCCGTCGCGGTGGAAGCGGAGGTGCCGCGTCGTGTTGCCGAGCAGCGACCAGTTGTCGTAGAGGGCAAGGAGGTAGACACTCATCTCGTAGTGGTCCGCGTACGGCGCCCGCCGGTCCCGGGCCGCCGTTACGCGGTGAGGACGCAGGGCGCGCCAGAGATTGGGAGAGTCTGTCTCGCTCGTCGGCCTGATCGAGGTCACGTTGCCTGATGATGATAGCGACTCCTCCTGGTGTGTCCACTCCGGGACAGGTTCAGGCAGGCCGGACGCTTGCAGGCGGGTGTAACCCTCCGTTCCCATCTCCCGTACTATCGTTGGATGACGACGCCCTGGAGATCCGACGGATGACCACGTACGCGCCCGGCCGACGCACGGCCGCGCTGCTGCTCCTTGCCGTATCGGCCTGTGCTCCCGCCGCCCGGGGGCCGGCCGCGTCGGCACCTGAGCCGCGCGCCTCCGCATCCGATGCGCGGGCGCAGGCCGACAGCGTGCGGCGCTCGTACACTGCCGCCGACGTGCAATTCATGACCCACATGATCGGGCACCACGCCCAGGCGATCGCGATGGCGCGGTGGGCGCCGACGCACGGGGCGAACCCGTCCGTGCGCATCCTCGCCGAGCGCATCATCAACGCCCAGCAGGACGAGATCGCGACCATGCAGCAGTGGCTCCGGGTCCGGCACCAGCCGGTGCCGGAGGCGAAGCCCGCCGGAGTGACGATGATGACCAACGGCGTCGAGCACGTTATGCTCATGCCCGGGATGCTCACCGACGACCAGATGAAGCAGCTGGACGCGGCCCGCGGCCCGGACTTTGACCGCCGCTTCCTGACCTTCATGATCCAGCACCACCAGGGCGCGCTCACCATGGTGGACCAGCTGTTCGGCTCCCACGGTGCCGCCCAGGAGGACATGATCTTCAAGTTGGCATCCGACGTGAGCGCGGATCAGTCCACCGAGGTCGCGCGGATGCAGACGATGCTCGCGGCGATGCCGCCTGAAACCCGAAGCTCGCGGTGACCGTTTCTACGCCGGTCCGCCCGTACCCCCCTTCACTGGAATCGCTCATGGCACCCGTGCCGTCGCCGGTCCGCTCGCTCGTGCTCGCTCTCGGTGTGATCACCGCCGCGTCCTGCGCCTCGTCAACCGGCGGCAGCGCCCCATCGCCGGCGCGCGCATCGACCGCGGCACCCACCCCCGACCCTCGGGTTGGGCTCCGCGCCGGTGTCTGGGACGCCGGGCAGGCCGCCTGGAACCTGCGCCTGGTCTCGACCACCCCGCCGCCGGAGGGGTTCGTCGGCGTCACCAACTCCGATCTCGCCTTCCTCGGGAACTACGCGATCCAGGGGAATTACAACGGATATCAGGTCTGGGACATCTCGAACCCGGCCAAGCCCACGCTCAAGACGGCGTATCTCTGTCCGGCGTCACAGAGCGACGTGTCGGTGTACCGGAACCTGCTCTTCGTCTCGGGTGAAGGACTGACGGGCCGCGTTGACTGCGGCGCCCAGGGGGTGCCGGACACCGTCAGCAAGGACCGGCTGCGAGGCCTTCGCATCTTCGACATCAGCGATATCACCCGGCCCAGAAACGTCGGGAACGTGCAGACCTGCCGGGGCTCCCACACGCACACGGTGCTGGTGGACCCGAAGGACCCAGAGAACGTCTACGTCTACATCTCGGGCTCGGCCCCCGTGCGGTCGTCGAGCGAGCTGCCGGGGTGCTCGGAGGCGTCACCGGACCGGGATCCGAACTCCGCGCTCTTCCGGATCGAGGTCATCAAGGTCCCGCTGGCTCATCCCGAGCAGGCGGCGATCGTCTCCTCGCCGCGGATCTTCAACGACCTGGCGGCCGCTCCCACCCACGGCGAGGCACCCGAGGACATTGCCGCCCGGGAGGCCGCCGTCGCCGCCGCGCGCAAGAACGGCGGGTTCATCGTGACAATGCAGGGTGAGGAAACGGTCCTGCCCCCGGAGTTCACGGCGGAGCTGCTGGACAGCGTCGTCAAGGCTCGCGGCGGGACCGGCGCACCCACCGCCGCCGATAGTGCCGAACTGCGTGCCGGGCTCCCGGCGCTGATCGCGCGGATGACCGGTGCCCCGGCCGACGGGTCCGCTCCGGTGCCGACCGGCCCCACCCAGTGCCACGACATCACCGTCTACCCGGCCATCGGACTGGCCGGCGGCGCCTGCGGCGGCTACGGCCTCCTGCTCGACATCCGCGACCCGGCCAATCCCCAGCGGATCGCGGCGGTGGCCGACTCGAACTTCTCGTACTGGCACTCCGCAACCTTCAACCGCGACGGGACCAAGCTCCTCTTCAGCGACGAGTGGGGTGGCGGCGGCCAGCCCAAGTGTCGCGTCACCGACAAGAAGGAGTGGGGCGCCGACGCGATCTTCACGCGGACCGGCAGCCAGCTGACCTTTCAGGGCTATTACAAGATGCCGGCCGCCCAGACGCCCCAGGAAAACTGCGTGGCGCACAACGGGTCGCTCATCCCGATTCCCGGGCGCGACGTCATGGTGCAGGGCTGGTACCAGGGTGGCGTCTCGGTGTTCGACTGGACCAACGCGGCGCACCCGCAGGAGATCGCCTTCTTCGACCGCGGCCCGCTGGATGGGACCACCATGGTCCTGGCCGGCTCGTGGTCGGTGTACTGGTATAACGGCGTCATGGTGAGCTCCGAGATCGCCCGCGGGCTCGACATCTTCGAGCTCACGCCGAGCGCGTTCATCTCGCAGAACGAGATCGACGCCGCGAAGACAGTGCGCTTCGACTACCTGAACACGCAGGGGCAGCCCACAATCGCCTGGCCGCCGAGCTTCGCGCTGGCGCGCGCCTACCTGGACCAGTTGGAGCGGTCGAAAGGCCTGGCCGCCGAGCAGATCTCCAGCGCGCGGACCGCGCTCGCGGACGCCGAGCGGAGCTCCGGGCAAGAGCGACGTGATGCACTGACTGCGCTGGCTGCGCGGCTGAACGGCAACGCGTCGCGGGCCGGCGATCAGGCCAGGGCGCGGAGGCTGGCGGCAGCGGTCGCCGACTTGGCGAACGTGAGGCCCTGATCGACTGCCCCGCCACCTGAGCGCCAACCGGGAGGTGCCGTGTCTACCACGCCCGTCGACTTGTACAACAACGTCTATGCAGACTTCGCGAGCGCCGCTGCCGCGTGACGGGCCTGGATATCAATGAGCACGGGGTGCGCAATGCCCGCGCGTTGGCGGAAGCTCGCGGCGTGCTGGATCGCGTGCAGTTTCGACCCGTGGACGCGAGCCAGCCGCTGCCTTTTGCCGCCGCGAGCTTCGACGCCGTCGTCTCGAACGATGCGATGTGCCATATCGGCCAGCGTCTCATGGTGCTCCGCGACTGGCACCGGATACTGCGCCCCGGCGGGCGCGCCTTGTTCACCGACGCGATGATCCTGACCGGGATCGTGTCGCATGAGGAGCTCGCGATCCGCAGTTCCATCGGGTTTTACCTGTTTGTGCCGCCCGGCGAGAACGAGCGACTCATCCGGGAGGCCGGGTTCGAACTGCTGGACGTCCACGATGTTACGGAGAACGCCGCCCTCGTGTCATGGCGTTGGCATCAGGCACGCGCCGCGCATCGGGACGCGCTCGTGGCTCGCGAAGGCGAGGTGAATTTCGAGGGTCTTCAGCGCTTCCTGGCCTGCGTGCACACGCTGTCGGCTGAGCACAGGCTGTCGCGGCATTGCTATGTCGCGCAGAAGTCCGCTTGACGAGGTCGGTGCGCAACCGTAGCGTAGCCCTGGGTTCACCGCGACAACGGCAAGACCGGCCGACGCCACCCCCTCCGACGCCACCGAGGACTTCACGACTGCCGCACTGCCGTTGCGGCTGGCCCGCTGGATGCGGGCACCTGCTCGATGGGCGCGATCGTTAGCCAACGGCCGACAACCGGGTGGTGCAAGTTCCCAAGCGCAGGAGAGGCGACCGCGGCGCCCATGAGCTGGGCCACGAAGATTCTCGTGGTCTGATGCTGAGTTGCGTGCCGAAGAGGAATCCCTCATGAGAGTTCACCGAACCGCCGCGGCGCTCACCCTCGTCAATCTCGGCTTCTTCCTTGCTACGCTGGTCCAGACTCGGCCGACCAACGCGCAGACCACCACGCCCCTCCTCCGGGCCCGGGTGATCGAGTTGGTCGACGAGCGCAACGCGATCCGCGCTCGGCTCAACGTTGAGTCAAACGGCGAGGTGGTCTTTCGGCTTCTGGATCAACGGGGCACGATTCGGGTGAAGCTCGGCGCGGCGGAGGACGGGTCAGGACTCCTGCTTGCCAACGACGCGACTGAACCCGGTGTCCACATCCTGGCCAAAGCCGCTGGCAGCAGCCTGAAACTGGCCGACAAGAACGGGCGCACTCGCATCCTCACGCCGTAGTGAGAGGCTTCACGGCGCTGGGTACCTTCTCTACTCGGCTGCTTGCCGGACTAGCCGCCGGCGTGCTCGCGTGCACGCGGGTGCCCCCGCCGGTCTTGCCGGGGGACATCCCTTTCGACGTGCGCGTGAGAGTGATCGCCGGCGCCCTGCCTCCCAACTGGCATCCGGGCCGACTGCTCCGCTCCGAGGAGGGCTGCCGGGTAATCACCGTCGCCACCACCCGGCAGCCGGCGCCTATCGTGCCGCTCAACGCCGGTCAGATCCGGCGGCTGCAGCTCAGCCGGGCGAACCCGCCGCCGGACTGGTGGACCGAGCCGGAGGAGCAAGAGGGCTGGATAGAAATCGACCCGGCGGGGTTGCGGGAGGAGAGCGACCGCTGCCGCAACCACTACCCACCGGCCTCACCCTGAGCCGCGAGTGTCTGGTTCGACATACCCTGATGACTGACGAGCTGGCGGAGCTCCGCGAGGTCCTCGCGGCCGAGCTGCCGATTACCCAACACCTCGGGATTACGGTCGAGTCCATCGACTCCGGCAACGTCACCCTGCGGCTGCCGCTCAGCCCGAATCGCAATCTGCACGGCACGCTGTTCGCCGGCAGCCTGAGCGCCGCTGCCACCTTGGCCGGCTGGGCCGTGAGCTGGCTCGCGCTGCGGCGGGCCGGGTTGGAGGCGACGCTCGTGATCCAGGACAGCGCGATCGATTTTCTCCGCCCGGTCACCGCTGACTGCCTGCTTCTCTGCCACCGCGCCGACGCCGCGAGCGAGGGGCGGTTTCTGGTGGCCTGCCGCCGCCACGGACGCGGCCGGCTCGCATTGAGTGCGGAAGGGGTGCTCGCCGAGACCACGGTGGCGCGGTTTCGTGGACGGTACGTAGCGTTGCGTGCGCCGGCGGCCTGACGCTGACGCCGCGCGTGGTGCGGGGGCTGGGGGGGCTGCGAACCCATGAATGCCAATGCGGTCGTGATCGAAAGCCTGTACGCCGCGTTCGGCCGCCGCGACCACCGCGCTATGGCGGCATGCTATACGCCCACCGCCCAGTTCTCGGACCCGGTCTTTCCCAGCCTCATCGGCCCCCAGATCGGCATGATGTGGCGGATGCTGTGTGAGCGGGCCACCGATTTGCGTATCGAGTGCGGGCCGGTGCGAGCTGACGGCGCGATCGCCCAGGTGCAGTGGCAGGCCTGGTACACGTACAGCGCGACCGGTCGGCGCGTGCACAACCGCATCCGCGCGTCCTTCACTCTGGAGCAGGGCCTGATCCACCGGCAGACCGATGCGTTTGACCTCTATCGCTGGGCGCGCCAGGCGCTCGGAGTCAGGGGAGTCGTGCTCGGTTGGGCGCCGCCGGTGCACCGGGCGATCCGCCGGCAGGCATCCCGTTCGCTCGAGGCATTCGCCAACCGGATCGCAGGGGGCGGCACCGCCTGACGCAAGCAGGTGCTGAGAGCCGCGCACGATTCCACCGCAGCGTCGGCCGGCTACTCCTCCCGCCGCTGACCTTCGAGGCGGTCGCTCCGCCCCCCTGACCGCGATGTCGAAGCAATGTCCCAGACGGTAATGAACATCGCCGCGATCATTGGACCGATCACGAAACCGTTGAGGCCGAAAATGGCCAGGCCGCCCAGCGTGGAGATCAGCACGACGTAGTCGGGCATCCGGGTGTCCTTACCGACCAGGATCGGACGCAGGATGTTGTCGACGAGACCGATGACGAGTACACCATACGCGATCAGAACGATGCCCTTCCACATCGCACCCGTCACCAGGAAATAAATGGCGACCGGCAGCCAGACCAGGCCGGCTCCTACCGCGGGCAGCAGCGATAGCAGGGCCATCAATGCCCCCCATAACACCGGCGCGTGGATGCCCAGAAGCCAGAAAATCAGGGCTCCGAGCGCTCCTTGAACAACGGCCACGACGAGATTGCCCTTGACCGTGGCGCGGATGACGACGGTGAACCGGTCGGCGAGATTGCGCTGTTGCTCCGGGTGCAACGGAATCGCACCCTTGATGCGCCGGGCCAGGTCGTCGCCGTCGCGCAGCAGAAAGAACAGCAGGTACAGCATGATGAACAGGCCGACGATGAACCGAAGCGCGTTCTGGCCGAGGTTCAGAGCCTGGGATGCAATGAACTGAATGCTCTTCGTCAGGCCGGCGGAGAGTCGCTCCTGCACGACGCCAAGGCTGGTCAGCCCGACGCGGTCCATCAGATCGGTCACCCATGCGGGCAGGGCGTCGAAGACCTGCTGAAAATACCGGCCGATATTCAGGTCTCCCGACTGGATCCTCTCATAGGTGCTGACCCCTTCCTGGACCAGCAATGCAGCGATCACGGTTATCGGTAGAATCACCATCACCAGGATGGTGATCACGGTGGCGAGCGCGGCGAGGTTGCGCCGCTGCCGCATGGACCGTAACAGTCGCCGGTAGAGCGGCCCAAACACGGTTGCAAGGATGACTCCCCAGAGAACCGCTCCGTAGAACGGCCAGAGTATCCAGCCGAATGCCAGCGATACCGCGATGACGAGGAACAGGAAGGTCTTGTCTTCGAGGGCCGGCACGTTGGCTGGGTTGGGACGCATCATGGCGTGCTATCGCATCCTGCCGTTCCACGGCTGGCGCGACCGGCCAGGGCCGCGACGGTCATGGGCGATGCAGCGATACCCGTTGGATGCGAGGAAGACCATCTTACCTTCCCAACTATCGGCATTGAGCGGCCACCCGTGGCTGAACTCATGGAGGATGTCCTTCGCGAAATTGCGCTGGGCTGCACCGGAGATGAGCGGAATGGCAAACCATCAGGACCTACGCCAGCACCTGGCCCGGCTGCTCGACTGGGAGGACGCCCACATCGGATTCGAGGCGGCCGTCGCCGGTCTGCCCGAGGCTCTGCGGGGGAGGCAGCCGGCTGGTCTGCCCTACTCGCCGTGGCAGCTCCTCGAGCATATTCGGCTCGCCCAGCACGACATCCTCGAGTTCTGTCAGGATCCCGGGTACCGCCCAGGGCGTTGGCCGGACGACTACTGGCCGGCGGCGCCGAGTCCACCCGGGCCCGAAGGCTGGGACGCCAGCGTCGCGGAAATCCGCCGGGACTGCGAGGCCTTGAAGACGCTCGCGACCGATGAGGCGCTGGATCTTCTCGCGGCAATTCCGCACGGGAGCGGGCAGACCTACCTGCGGGAACTGCTCCTCGTTGCCGACCACACCGCCTACCATGTAGGGCAGATCGTCGTCGTGCGCCGGCTGCTCGGGAGCTGGGACGCGGCCTGACACCCGGATGCAGCGGAGGGGCGCTCCACGGGGAGCGCCCCTCGTCTACGGCGCTCGGCGCCTAGGATGCCGGCTGCACCTGGGCAAAGAAGGCTTCCTGGCCCTTCTCGATCTCCTCCGGCGTCAGGTCCTTCACATGCTGCGCCAGCGACCAGCTGTGACCGAATGGATCCTCGAGGCGTCCGGTGCGGTCGCCCCAGAACATATCGGCCAGCGGCATGACCTGCTTTGCGCCGGCGTCAACGGCCCGCTTCCAGGCTGCGTCGACCTGGTCGACGTAGACGTAGAAGCTGACCGGCGAGCCGCCGTATGCCTTGGGGCTCTTGGAGCCCATCTCCGGCATTTCCTCCATAAGCATGACGACCGAGTCGCCGATCTGGAGCTCGGCGTGCATGATCTTCCCGTCGGGGCCGGGCAGGCGCATAATCTCTTCAGCGCCGAATGCCTTCTTGTAGAAATCGATGGCCTTCGGGGCCTCCCGGAGCACGATGCTCGGCGTGACGGTGTGATACCCTTTGGGAACTGCGTTCACCTTTGTTGCCATAGCGGCCTCCTTCAGCCGTACGAGTTCATCGGCAATATCGGCTCCCTGCCGGCAGGGATCAACCGGGTCAGGCCGCAGATTCCCGTTCACCCCTGATACGCTGCCTCCAGCGGCACCATTTCACGACAACCAGGACGGGACGAGCCAATGCGTCCGACTAAGTCTCGCTCCGGGTTTACCCGCTTTGCGAAGGCAACCTCGCGAGGCGCCGGCAGGCCCGTGGCCTTTATCCTCGCCGTGGCCGTGATCCTGGCGTGGCTGCTGACCGGCCCGATATTCGGCTTCAGCGACAGCTGGCAACTGGTGGTCAATACCGGCACCACGATCATCACGTTCCTGATGGTCTTTCTGATCCAGAACACCCAGTATCGCGACGCCGAGGCCGTGCAGGTGAAGCTCGACGAGCTGCTGCGCGTCGCGGAAGGAGCCCACATCGCCTTGCTCGATCTGGAAGAGCTCGAGGAACGTGAGCTCGACCGGATTCGTGCGGGGTATGCGCGGCTCGCCGAACGGGCCCGGGTCGAAATGAAAAAGGGGGTGCCTGACACGGGCACGCCTGAGATCCGGGAAGGGGCGGAATAGCCGGGCCGACGCAGCCGGCCGGCGTAGCGCTCGGCGGGAGCAGGTTCGTTACCGACAGTCACGCGAGGAGGTACGATGGGAGCGATGCGACTCACGGTGGACGCACGTGACCCTGGCGTGCCGGCGGAGGTCAGTGTCGATCGCCTCGGCGAGCTGCTCGCCGACCGCGAGAATCGGTTGTGGCTCGACATCAGCGATCCGGGCGCCGCGGAGGTCGAGCTGCTCCGGCGCGCGTTCGGCTTCCACGAGCTCGCGCTCGAGGAGGTGACCAGACGGCACGAGCGCCCCAGGTGTCACGCCTATGGCAATCACTATTTCATCGTCGTGTATGCGGCGGAGGACGGCGGGGAGGCGTTCCTGCCTCGAGAACTGAACCTGTTCTGGGGCGAGAACTACCTGGTGACCATCCACCGGCGACACGCCGCCGTCCTGGCCGTGCTCGAGGACGCGCGACGGCGCTGGGAGCACCACGACGGACGCCAGGCGTACGGGGTCGCCTGCCTGGCGTACACGCTGTTCGAGAGCCTGGTGGACGGCTACTTCGTGGTGCAGGATCGGGTTCGCGAACGGATCGAGGGCATCGAGGAGGCGATCTTCAGCGGAACCGATGGCGCGGCGGCCGACCTGTTCGGCCTGCGGAAGGAGCTGCTCCGCGTGCCCCGCCTGCTGGCACCGACCAGCCACGTGCTGGCCGAGGTCCTGCGCCGGGAACGGGCGATCCCGGAAGGGCTGCGTCCCTATTTCGGCGACGTGCAGGACCATGCGCTGCACGTTCTGGCCGAGATGGACACGTATCGCGACCTGCTGAGCGCGGCGCTCGACGTGCACATCTTCTCCGCCTTCAACCGGCTGGGCAAGATCATGCAGCGCCTGACCGCCATCACCGTCATCATCATGGTGCCGAATTTCGTCGCCAGCATCTACGGGATGAACTTCGCGCGGCTCGTCCCACCAAGCGAGTGGGACTACGGCTTCGTGGTGGTCGTCGCGTTCCTGGCATGCATGGTCGCCTGGGGCTTCATTCATTCCCGCCTGCTTGGCTGGCTGTGAGGGGATTGGGGTGCTGATCGCCTTGATCCGGGAAGTCAGTCCGGCGCTCGACCGCTGCGAGCTGACGCACCTCGCGCGGGAGCCTATCGATCCCGCCCGCGCGGCGGCCGAGCACCATCGCTATGCGCGGCTGCTCGGTGAGCTCGGCTGCGACGTGCGGTGGGTCGCCGCGGAGCCCGCCCTCCCCGACGCGGTCTTCGTCGAGGACACGGCGGTCGTCGTGGACGAGGTCGCGGTCATCACCCGTCCGGGCGCGCCCTCCCGCCGGCCCGAGACGGAGTCCATGACCACGGCGCTGAAGCGGTATCGGCCGGTGGTCACCATCGACGCACCGGGAACGCTGGATGGGGGCGACGTTCTCCGCGTGGGGCGCACGCTGTACGTCGGCCGGTCGGAGCGCACCAACGCCGAGGGAACCGCGGCACTGGCACGGCACCTCGCACCCTGGGGCTACGCCGTGTGCCCGGTGGCGACGCACGGATGCCTTCACCTCAAGACCGCCGTCACCGAGATTGCAGACGACACGCTGCTCTGCAACCCGGCCTGGGTAGACCGGCATGCGTTCGGCGACCTGACGCTGGTCGAGGTGGACCCGTCGGAGGGCCTCGCGGCCAACGCGCTCCGGATCGGCACCGTCGTCGTGCATGCCGCCGCCTGGCCGCGCACCCGGGAGCGGCTGGAGCAGCGCGGGATCCGTACGGTGCCGATCGACGTGTCGGAGCTGGCCAAGGCCGAGGCCGGCGTCACCTGCTGCAGCGTGATCTTTCCGGCGGAGTCGGCCTGAGCGGTCGTGACGTGCACCATTCAACCAGGAGATCCACATGACGGAGAGCGTCTACAAGGTCATCGAGCTCGTCGGCACGAGCACCCAGTCGTGGGAGAAGGCAGCCGCCGCCGCGGTCGAGCGCGCCGCCAAGACGCTGCGCGACTTGCGGGTCGCCGAGGTATCCCAGCTCGACATGCAGCTCAAGGACGGCAAGGTCCAGAGCTATCGGGTGAAGGTGAAGGTTTCGTTCAAGTACGAAGGCGCATAACTCGGCGGATGAGCAGCACCGACCTCGAGGACCGGACGTTCTTCGTCACGGGGGCCAACTCCGGCCTCGGCCGCGCCATGGTCGAGGCGCTCGCGGCGCGCGGCGGCAGCGTGGTGCTCGCCTCGCGATCGGAGGAGCGCACCCGGCCCGTCGTCGAGGCCATCCGCCGTGCACACCCCGCGGCCGACGCCCGCTTCCTGGCGATCGACGTTTCCGATCTCGGCTCGGTCCGCCGGGCCGCCGAGGCGTACCTGGCCACCGGCCAGCCACTGGACGTCCTGGTCAACAATGCCGGTGTCGCGGGCACCCGGGCGCTCAGCCGGGACGGTTTCGATCTCACCTACGCGACCAATCACATCGGGCCGTTCCTTCTCACCAATCTGCTTCTGCCCCGCGTGGTGCAGGCGCCGCAGGGACGGATCGTAAACGTCTCGAGCGTCGCGCACATGGGCGTGAAGGCCATTGACTGGTCGGTGCTCGAGCGGCGCGCGGCACCCAAGCGGAGCGCCTTTCCGGAGTACGCCGTCACCAAGCTCATGAACGTGCTCCACGCCAAGGAACTGGCCCGCCGTCTCGCCGGCACCCGGGTGACGACGTACGCCCTTCACCCCGGCGCCGTCGCCTCGAACATCTGGCGCGCCCTGCCCGGTCCGCTGCAGTGGTTCATGAAGCTCTTCATGCTCTCGAACGAGGCCGGCGCCAGAACCCAGCTCTACTGCGCCACGGCTCCGGAGCTGAGCAGCACGACCGGCCGTTACTACGCCAAGGGCCGGGAAGCCCCGTCCAATCCCCTCGCGGACGATGTGGGCCTGGCGGGGGAGCTGTGGGCGAGAACGGAAGCGGCGATCGCCGCGGCCGCGCTCTCGACGTGACCAGGCCCGGATCGCCCATCTACTCCAAGCGCTTCGAGGTGCCGGCCGACGCCATCGATCAGCAGGGACACGTCAGCAACCTCGCGTACGTCACCTGGATGCAGGATGTCGCGATCGAGCACTCGGCGGCCGCCGGCTGGCCCATGGACCGCTACCTGGCGCTGGGCGCCGGCTGGGTGGTACGCTCGCACTTCATCGAATACCTTCGGCCTGCGTTTGCCGGCGACCGCCTCGGCCTGCATACGTGGGTGCCGCGGTTCGACCAGCGGTCCACGCCGCGGCGCTATCTCTTCGTGCGGGAGCCCGACCACCAGGTGGTGGCGGACGCGGAGACCCGGTGGGTGTTCGTCGATCTTACGAGCGGCCGGCGGCGGCCGCTGCCGCCGGACCTCCTCGACGCTTTCGAGGCGGTCCCGGACGAGCCCACGGTCCGCAGGATCCTGGGCGTGTCCGGGTGATCCCTGATCCGCACGTGGCATGGCACGTGACCATCGCAAGGAGACAACCAGTGCGCGATCTACTGCTCGTCGGTGGCGGAGGGTTCCTCGGCTCGGTCGCCCGCTACTACCTGAGCGGCCTCGCGCTCCATGCCTCGGGCGCCGCCCGCTTCCCCTGGGGCACCCTGACCGTCAACACCCTCGGCTGCGTGACGATCGGTGTCCTCGCGGGACTCGCCGAGCATCTCCATCTCTTCTCTCCGCCGGTACGGCTCCTGGTCTTCACCGGCGTGCTCGGCGGGTTCACGACCTATTCGGCGTTCGGGTACGAGACTTACTTTCTCGCCCGCGAGCACCTCTGGTTCGCCGCTGCCGTCAATCTCGCGCTTCACATCGCCCTCGGCCTCGGAGGCGTCTGGCTGGGCCACTGGCTGACCGGCGTGCTCGCCGGCTGATCTGATCGGGCGAGCGACGCGCGACCCCTCATCTGCCCGCGTCCCGACGGTAGATTTGGTGGGACCTCGCAAGGACGGCCTGCCCATGCAGCTGGTTGATGAAGCGATCCGTAATTGGGAGACCACGCGCAGCGGCGTGATTGCCGAGCTCGAGAACATTCCGGACGCGGAGTGGGACTATCGCCCGGGCGCCGGGGCTCGCTCGCTGGGCGAGCTGGCATTTCACATCGCCGAGTCCGGTGTGTTCTTCATCGCCGAGCTGACGCGGGCGGATGGCACCTTCGCCCGCTTCTTCGATCCGGACGCGCGGGCACGGATTGCGGCCCAGCTGCCGCCCGGCCGCTCGAAGACCGACCTCATGCAGCTGCTGCGGGATGCCGGAGCGCAGGGCATGGATCAGCTGCGTCACGCGGGCGATCTCGCGAGCCAGCGCATGCCGGCTCTGGGCGGCGAACAGAGCCGGCTCACTGGCCTGTGGTTCGCCCTCAGCCACGAGTGGTACCATCGGGGCCAGATCGCGACCTACGCGCGGGGAGTGGGCCGGACGCCGGCGCTGACCCAGCAGATGGCGGCGAGGCAATCCCGGCGTTCCTGACGGGGCGCCACGGACCAGGGAAAGTGACATTTGATTCAGGTTGAGATATCGGAGGCGGAGGCCCTGCCGCCGCGGGATGCAGGCAAGACCGCGAAGGGCGAGGCGTGACCGCGACGACAGCGGGCCGGCGGATCGCCCTGATCCGCGGCATCAACGTGGGGCACGCGAAACGGATCGCCATGGCGGACCTGCGTGCGGTCATCGGAGACCTCGGCTACCGTGACGTGCGGACCCTGCTCAACAGCGGCAACGTCGTCTTCGACGTGCCCCGGCCGGCCCCGGCGGACCCGGCGGCCGCGATCGAGAAGGCGATCGCCGCGTGGTTGGGCGTCTCCGCCCGGGTCACGGTGCTCACCGCCGGAGAGCTCGCCGCCGCCGTCGCCGAGAATCCGCTGCACGCGGTCGCGGACAATCCGTCGCGGCTGCTCGTCACCGTGCTGACGAATCCGGCGGATCGGCAGCGGCTGAAGCCGCTGGTGGCCCAGCAGTGGGCGCCGGAGGCTCTGGCGCTCGGTACCCGGGTGGCGTACCTCTGGTGTGCCGCCGGCATTATGGCGAGCCGGTTGGCCGAGGCGGTCGGTCGCGTGCTCGGCGATGGCGCCACCAGCCGCAACTGGGCGACGATGACGAAGCTCCACGCCGTCGCGGCGCGCGGGCCCGGCGCGTGACTGAGCGACGGTTCGTCGGGCCGGACGGACGGACCTGGACCGCCAGGGCCCGGCCCACATCGCGGAAGGGCGAAGCGGAGACGCACGTCGTGCTCGAGCTCGAGTCGGGCAGCGAGCGCCTGGTGGCGACCTGTCCGCGGGCGGAGTGGGATAGTGATGCGCTCGATGTCGTTGCGCTGCTGGCACGAGCGGTGCCGGGCGGCGCGGGTCGCAACCTCGCATCCGGCGGCGAGCCGAGCGGAGGGACCTAGATGCCTGACCGCGTTCTCATCTACTGCGCCACCCCGCCGAGCGATGCGCTCAATACGCTCGGCCTGCTGCAAAGCTCGTCGCACGCCGTCTGGTACCCGCCCGACATTCGCCGGCTGCGTCCGTCGGCGGGCGAGCGCGTCTGGGTGTTGTGGCAGGGAAAACCGCTCGACTCCCCGACCCTGCTCGGCACCGGCCGGCTGCGGGCGACGAGTACCGGTGAGATCCTCTGGACCAACCGCGCGGCGCCCGGCATCCGCGATCTAGCGCGGCAATTCGGCTACCGCGGTCCGGGCAACATGGCGTTCCTCCGCCTCGAGGAAACACGCATCGCGCCGGCCAACATCGGTCTTCCTGGCCTGGGGTCGCTCCCCGCCGGGGTGTCCGAGGCCTCGGAGACCCAGCGCGAGCTGCTGGAGGCGGCGTTTCGCCTCAACGACCGGCGCGCGAACCGACTGCAGTCGACCTAGCGCGATCTCCGCCACACCGAGCACCGCCTTCCTCGCGAGCGACCCCATGCGGATCCTTCGCTGTGCCCGTCCGGTCCTGGCGCTCGTGCTGCCAGCCGGGCTCGCTTCCGGGGCAAGCGCGGGCTCGGCGCAGAGCGTGCCGCGCCGGCCGGTGGCGACCTACTCCATCGTGGCGCGCGACTCGGTCAGCGGCGAGATCGGCGTCGCGGTGCAGTCGCACTGGTTCTCGGTGGGGTCGGTCGTGCCCTGGGCCGAAGCCGGCGTAGGCGCCGTCGCGACCCAGTCATTCATCGACCCGAGCTATGGTGCCCTCGGCCTCGAGCTGATGCGGGCCGGCCGGAGCGCGCCCGACGCGCTCCGCGGGCTCGTCGCCGCGGACGCCGACTCCGCCGTCCGGCAGGTCGCGATGATCGATGCGCGGGGCCGTGCCGCGGCGTTCACCGGCAGACGCGCGATCGTCGCGGCCGGGCACCGGCTGGGCGCCGGGTACTCGGTGCAGGCGAACCTGATGGCGAAGCCGGCGGTGTGGCCGGCGATGGCGCAGGCTTACGAGCGTGCGAAGGGCGATCTGGCCGAGCGCCTGCTCCAGGCGCTGGAGGCGGCGGAGCGAGCCGGCGGCGACATCCGGGGCCGGCAGTCGGCCGCGATCCTCGTGGTCGCGGGAACGGCCACTGGGCGCCCCTGGGCCGATCGGCTGATGGACCTCCGGGTGGAGGATCACCCCGCGCCGCTCGTGGAGCTCCGGCGACTCCTCACGCTGTCCCGGGTGTACCGGCGGATGAACGAGGGAGACGAGTGGACCACGAAGGGCGAGATCGCGAAGGCGGTCACCGCGTACAACCAGGCGATCGGCCTCCTGCCGGACTCCGCCACCAACGGTGAGGCGGTCTTCTGGACCGGCATCAGCCTCGCGGCCGCGCGGCGCGAGCGGGAAGCGATCCCCTACCTCGCCCGCGCCTATGCCGTGCACCCCGCGTGGGCCGATCTGGTTCCGAGACTGCCCGACGCCGGCCTGCTTCCCGGAGACAAGGCGCTGGTCGGTCGTCTGGTTGCGGGCATGCGCGGGTCCGCGCCGCCGTGACTCCGCTTCCCGCGCCCCCGGCGCGCTTGAGGATGCGCTGATCTGCTTGCGGCGACGCACGCCACGGGATTGGTTTCACCCCTCCACCGCCACCCGCTCCTGCTGCCGGAGAGTGCCTCAATGTCGCTGGGCACCAGCTTTCTCGACCAGGTCAATCGGGCCTTCGACCGCGCGGCCGCGTTCACGCCGCACGATCCCGCCCTCCTCACCAACATCAAAGAGTGCAAGAACCTCTTCTATACCAGCTTCCCGGTGAAGCGGGACGACGGCACCATCGAGGTGATGCATGCGTGGCGGGCGGAGCACAGCCATCACAAGCTCCCCTGCAAGGGCGGGATCCGCTACGCCCTGGCGGTGGATGCCGACGAGGTGCAGGCACTCGCCGCGCTCATGACCTACAAGTGCGCGCTGGTGGACGTCCCCTTCGGGGGGGCGAAGGGCGGCATCCGCCTCGATCCGAAGCGCTATTCCCCCGGCGAGCTCGAGCGGATCACCCGGCGGTACACGTTCGAGCTGGTGCGGAAGAACTTCATCGGACCGGGGCTCGACGTCCCGGCGCCCGACGTGGGCACCGGGCCGCGGGAGATGGCGTGGATCGCCGACACCTATACGCAGATTCACCATGGCGATGTCGATGCCCTCGCCTGCGTCACCGCGAAGCCGGTGAGCCAGGGGGGCATCCGCGGGCGAACCGAGGCGACCGGGCGCGGGGTGTTCTACGGCGTGCGGGAGGTGGTGAGCGTCCGCGAGGACATGAAGGCGCTCGGGCTCTCCCCTGGGCTCGAGGGAAAGCGGGTCGTGATTCAGGGGCTCGGCAACGTCGGCTCCTTCACCGCGCGGTTCTTCCAGGAAGGCGGCGCGATCCTCGTCGGACTCGCCGAATCCGAGGGCGCAATCACCAATCCCAAGGGGCTCGAGATCGAGAAGGTCGCGGCGTACCGCCGCGAGCGCGGATCGATCCTCGACTTTCCCGGCGCGACCAACCTGCCGCGCCGCGAGGATGCGCTCACGCTCGACTGCGACATCCTGATCCCGGCGGCACTCGAGCGGCAGATCACCGCAGAGAACGCGCCGCACGTCAAGGCCAAGATCGTGGTCGAGGCCGCGAACGGCCCCACGACCCAGGAAGCGGACGAGGTCCTCTTCCGCCGGAACGTCATGGTGGTCCCCGACGCGTACATCAACGCCGGCGGAGTCACCGTCTCGTACTTCGAGTGGGTGAAGAACCTCGGCCACGTCCGCTTCGGCCGGATGCAGAAGCGGTTCGAGCAGGCCGCGTTCGCCCGCGTGCTCCGGGCGGTGGAAGGCAACACGGGCCGGGCGTTCACCGCCAAGGAAGTGGAGCACGTGACTCACGGCGCGAGCGAGGAGGACCTGGTGAACTCCGGGCTCGAGGAGACGATGATCGGCTCGTATCACCCCATCCGTCAGATCTGGAAGCAGCAGGGAGGCAAGACCGATCTCCGCACGGCGGCGATGATCGTGGCCATCGACAAGGTGGCGATGAGCTATCAGCAGCTCGGCATCTTCCCGTGACACTTCCGGGCGCGCCCGCCGGCGCGGCCCTCGTGCCGACGCCCGCCGACACGCCGCTGGCGCAGGCGCTCATCCGCGAGCTCGACGCGGAGATCGTCGAGCGGGATCCGGATGGCCCGATCCACGGCCTGCATCCCGGCGAGCATCGCGATCCGAGGCTCCGCTTCTTCGTGCTCACGGTGGACGGTGACCCCACCGGCTGCGGCGCCGTGCGGCAGCTCGAGCCGGAGATCGCTGAGCTCAAGCGCATGTTCGTGTGCCGTGCCTTTCGCGGGCAGGGGCTCGCCCGCGTGCTGATCCGCCAGCTCGAAGAGGTGGCCAGGGGCGCCGGCATTCGGATCCTGAAGCTCGAGACGGGGCCTCGGCAGATCGAGGCACTCGGGCTTTATCGCTCCGAGGGATACGCCGACATCCCTCGGTATGGCGAGTACGTGGACAGTCCGGACAGCATCTGCATGCAGAAGCTGCTCTCCACCGGTGACGCATAGTGCGGCGGTGCTCATGGGGCGGCGCATGTTCGAGACTGCGATGGGGCTGCGGCCGTCCGCGCCCGCTCTCGGCTGGCTGGCCGGCCGGGGGACGCAGGTCAACGGATCCCGCGCAGTAGCGGCACGAACCGGACCGGCAGGAGCTCCCGGGTGGTGAGCTTGCCGGTCCGGCTCTTCCGGACGAGCACCAGTTGCTGGTGGGTCGCCGGCTCGCCGACCGGCATCACCAGGCGGCCGTTGGGCGCCAGCTGCTCGAGCAGCGCGGGCGGGATGGAGTCGGCGGCGGCGGTGACCACGATGGCGTCGAACGGCGCCTCCTCGGGCCAGCCCGCGTAGCCGTCCCCGTGACGGACGACGACGCTCGTATAGCCGAGCCGGGCCAGCCGGGCGCGGGCTTCGTCGGCGAGCACCTCGAAGATCTCGACGCTCCAGACCCGGGCGCCGGTGGCCGCGAGCACCGCGGCCTGATAGCCCGATCCGGTACCGACCTCGAGGACGCGCAGGCCCGGCCGCGGCTTGATGAGCTCGGTCATCATCGCCACGACCGCCGGCTGGGAGATGGTCTGGCCGTGTCCGATGGGGAGCGGGATGTCGTCGTACGCGTAGGCCTGCTCGCGCGGCGGAACAAACTCGTGGCGCGGCACGCTGCGCAGCGCGTCGAGTGTCGCTGGATCCCGGATCCCCGCGGCGGCGATGTGCTCGTTCACCAGGCGTTCGCGCTCCTGGCGCCAGCGATCGGGGTCGGGCTCCTGCTGGGCGGCCGCTGGGGCGGCCAGCGCCAGCGTGAGGAGCAGTGCGCGGCGCCACATACGATCACAAGATACAGCCGGGGACGAAAAAGCATCCCGATGGCCACCAGGAACGGTCTGCCCATGAAGCGCTTCGCCTCCCCGAAGGCCTGGGAGACCTGGCTCGACCGGAACCATGCGAGCTCGGCCGGGCTGTGGGTCCAGTTCGCGAAGAGGGACAGTGCCCTCGCGTCGGTCTCGCACGCGGACGCCCTCGAGACCGCGCTCTGCTACGGCTGGATCGACGGCCAGACGGCGGCGTCGGATCCGGGCCTGTGGCTGCAGCGCTTCCCGCGCCGGCCGCGGAGCAAGTGGTCCAGGATCAACTGTGCCGCGGTGGAGCGGTTGCTCGCCGCGGGACGCCTCAAGCCCGCGGGGCTGCGGGAAATGGACGCGGCGAAGCGGGACGGACGATGGGAAGCCGCCTATGCATCGCAGCGCACTATCGCGGTCCCCGATGACCTCCGCGCCCGGCTCGACGCGGAGCCGCGAGCCCGACGGTTCTTCGAGAAACTTGACAGCAAGAACCGCTACGCCATCCTCTATCGGATCCAGGACGCGAAGCGGCCCGAGGCCCGGCAGCGCAGGGTCGAGAAGTTCGTGCAGATGCTCGCAGAGGGGAAGACCATCCACTGACACGGTGAGAGCAGATCATGACGACACGTTTGGCCAAACCGATGAAGCGCGAGCTCGAGCTGGACGGCAAGCTCTACACCGTTACCCTGAGCCCGGACACTGTGAAGATCACACCCAAGGGCGCGCGTACCGGGCAGGAGATCTCCTGGCGCGACCTCCTGAGCGGCGCGACCGCGCTCCGGCGCGACCTCAACGTCTCGCTGGACGCGTACGGCAGGACGGCGGGGCAGGACAGTTCGTGACCCGCGTGACCGGCATCGGCGGCATCTTCCTCAAGGCCCGCGACGCCGACGCTCTCCGGGGGTGGTATCGCGACCACCTCGGTGTCGACGTGCAGCCGTGGGGGGGCGCCACCTTCCGCTGGCACGACCCGGTGGCGCCCGATCCCGAGGGGGTCACCGTCTGGAGCGTCTTCCCCAGCACCTCGGGCTATTTCGACCCGAGCACCGCGCCGTTCATGGTCAACTACCGCGTGGCGAACCTTGCCGCGGCGCTGGAATCGCTCCGGGCCGAGGGGTGTACGGTGGACGAACGGATGGAGGAATCCGAGTACGGCAAGTTCGGCTGGGTGATGGATCCGGAAGGGAATCGCGTGGAGCTGTGGGAGCCGCCGCCGGGCCGGTTCCCCGGGTGAACCTACTGCTTCACCCAGGTAGGCCGGAGATCCCGCGTCACGTTCGCCACCAGCTGGTTGACGACCTCGCCGTAGGCCTCGTCCGGATCGCGCATGGCGATCGACGGACGCCGGTCCAGCGAGACTCGACCCACGGTACCGTTCGCGGCCGCGCTCGAGCGCCAGACCGTGGCGCCGGTCCGCGTGGACAGGAGGCGGACCGTGAGCTCGGCGGACACCGACGCCCGCAGGTTCACGTTCCCCGCCCCGCCGATCCGCCCCCGCGGCTTGACGCCCGACACCTTGAGATGGCCGACGAAGACCGCTGGGACGTCCTTCTCGCGGCCCAGCGCCTGCGCGAGCGCAGCGTCGTCGGCGGTGGGCGTCGGACGCTTGAGCGAGGAATCGGCGGCGCCCAGCTCGAGCAGCTCGACCCCCGACTGGCTCGCCAGCAACGCCTCGGCGAATCGCTGCGTCGCGAGCGTGCTCAGCTCACCGTCGGTCTGCTCGGTGGAAAAGGCGACGAGCGCGACCCGGCCGTACGGCTCGAGGTCGAGCCGGGCGGGCACCTGCGCGTACTTCGAGGCGCAGCCCGCCAGGGCCAGGGCGCCGCAAAGGGCCAGCGCACCCCGCATTTGGACAGGCCGGTTTCGGCGGTTGCACGACATGTTAGCGGCGCCTGATGAGGTCGTCCGGTGCAAAGGCAAGAGGCGCGCCAGCCGGCCTGAAGTCGCGCCATGTTTGAGCATGGACCGGATTCGAGAGGGGAGAGCCCACTGCGCGCTCTGCGGCGAGGTCATCCGCCCGCACGAAGACGCCCTCGTCACCCCCGATTTCCTGGCCGATGAGGCCGACCCGCTCTGGCGCTTTTCGGATGCGGCCATGCACCGCGCCTGCTTTATCGTGTGGGACCGCCGGAAGGCGTTCGTCGCGCGGTACAACCGCATCGCGCTACGGCTGGTGGCGCCGGATGGCTCATACTTTCACCTGACCAGCGAGGGCGAGCTGGTGCGTCGGAGCGCACCGCGCCCCGGCCCGTCCGGACCACCTCACTGAGTCCCTTGCTCACCACGGAGCGCGGCTCGCCGCGCGCTGCGCTTAGTTTGGGAAAGAGCCGCGGCAGGCGCCGCTGATGCGGGCGGGCTCGCGGCTCTTCTAATAGGAGGATGGTATGGCTCGATCGTCCGCGGGCGCCGCGGAGCGCCGGAGCAGCGGCGCGGAGCGCCAGATTCAGGTTCGTCAGGTCACTCACGTGCAGGCCTCGTGGACCGAACAGGATCGCGGTGGGCCCGGCGCGTTCACCCTGCAGCTCATTCTGGACAACGGCGCGGCCGAGTATGTCCTCCGCCCCACGGCGGAAGATGCCGACGTGCTGGTGAAGCTGTTCGCCCGGAGCGCGAACGCCGCTTTCGACGTGGATCGCAAGGTGCTCATGTTCGGCAACCTCGCGGTGAACTAGCGTGCCGCACGGCGTCGGCCTGATCACCACGATCGCCGCCGCCCTGGGGCTGGCGCTGGTCCTGGGTTTCCTGGCCACCCGCGCGCGCATCCCGCCCCTGGTCGGCTACCTCCTCGCGGGCGTGGTCATCGGGCCGGCTACGCCGGGGTTCGTGGCGGACGTGGAGCTCGCCGGCCAACTCGCCGAGATCGGTGTGATGCTGATGATGTTCGGCGTCGGGCTGCATTTCTCCGTCGCCGACCTCATGGCCGTGCGCCGGATCGCGGTGCCCGGCGCCATCGTGCAGACCTCGGTTGCCACCGTGCTCGGCGCGGGCACGGCGCTCCTGTGGGGATGGCCGCTCGGCAGCGCGGTCGTCTTCGGGCTCGCGCTTTCGGTGGCCAGCACCGTCGTGCTGCTGCGCGCGCTCGAGGACCGGGCGCTCCTGAATTCGGTCAACGGGCGGATCGCGGTGGGCTGGCTTGTCGTCGAGGACCTGATCGTGGTCCTCATCCTGGTGCTGCTACCCGCGCTCGCGGGGGTGCTCGGCGGAACGCCCGGAGCCGCCGAGGCGAGCGCGGTACGCCGCCCGCTCTGGATGACGCTGGCGATCACCGTCGGTGAGGTGGCCGCGTTCGTGACCCTGATGTTCGTCGTGGCCCGCCGCCTGTTTCCCCGGCTGCTGTGGGCCGTGGCGCGCACCGGCTCGCGCGAGCTGTTCACCCTCGCCGTCATTTCGGCCGCCGTCGGCGTGGCTTACGCGTCCGCCCGGCTCTTCAGCGTCTCGTTCGCCCTCGGCGCGTTCTTCGCCGGCATGATGATGCGGGAGTCGGCTCTGAGTCACCGGGCCGCGGAGGAGTCGCTCCCGCTCCGGGACGCGTTCTCGGTGCTGTTCTTCGTCTCGGTGGGCATGCTGTTCGACCCCGACGCCCTGATCCACGCGCCGCTGCAGGTGGTGGCGGTCGTCGCGATCATCCTGATCGGCAAGACGGTCGCGGCCGTCGCCCTGGTGCTCGCGTTCCGCTATCCGCTCAATACGGCGCTCACGGTCGGGGCCAGCCTGGCGCAGATCGGCGAGTTCTCGTTCATCCTGGCGGGGCTGGGATTATCTCTCGGACTGCTCCCGCCCGAGGGGCAGAGCCTGATCGTCGCCGGGGCCCTCATTTCCATCTCCCTGAACTCGTTCGTGTTCGCCGCCATCGAGCCCGCGCAGGCCTGGATCCGGTCCCGGTCGAGCCGGGCCCGCGCCCTGGAACGAAGCGCCGATCCGCTCGCCGAGCTGCCGGCCACCGTGGACCAGGCCACTCTCACGGGGCACGTGCTGCTGGTCGGCTACGGGCGGGTGGGGCGTCGGATCGCGGAGATCCTGACCGAGCAGGAAATCCCGTACGTGGTGGCGGAGCAGAACCGGGAGATTGTGGAGCGGCTCCGCGAGCGGAATATTCCGGCCGTCTCGGGCGACGCGGGCGACCCCGGAGTGCTCATTCAGGCGCACGTCGCGCGGGCCGGCGTGCTGGTGATCGCGACGCCTGAGACGCGTCAGGTGCGCAAGATGGTGGAGGTCGCGCGCATGCTGAACCCGAAGATCGAGATACTGCTCCGCACCCACAGCGACGAGGAGGCGGCGCTGCTCGAGCGGGAGCAGCTCGGGGCGGTCTTCATGGGCGAGCAGCAGCTCGCGCTCGCCATGGCGCGCCACATTCTGAGCCGTATGGCGGAGCGGGCCGCGCAGACCGGCCAGGCGGCTGCCGTTCCGTGACCGCGCTCCCGACCGTCCTCGCGCTGGGGTTCTTCCTCGGAATGCGGCACGCCACCGATCCCGATCACGTGATCGCGGTCGCCACCATCGTCGCGCGACAGCGGAACCCCGGCGCAGCCGCCATGATCGGCGCCGCGTGGGGACTGGGACACACGCTGACCATCCTCATCGTGGGCGGCGGGATCATCCTGTTCGGCTGGGTCATCCCGGGCCGGATGGGGCTCTCGCTGGAGCTCGCCGTGGGCGCGATGCTCATCGTGCTGGGCCTCGCCAACCTGGGTGACCTCTTCCAGCTCGTCCGCCGGCCGGCCCAGACGGCGAAATCGGCGCACGTCCACTCGCACGCGCACAGCCACGGCGACTACGTGCACACGCATCCGCATGGGCACGAGCCGGAGGCGCATCCGCACGCGCCCGACCGAACGCCGGTGAGCTGGCTGGACCGGCACCTCGGGACCATCGGCTCCTACCGGCTGCTCCGCCCGATGATCGTGGGCGTGGTGCACGGCCTCGCCGGGTCCGCGGCGGTGGCGCTGCTTGTCCTCGCCGCGATCGGCGACCCCTCCTGGTCCCTGTTCTACCTCCTGCTCTTCGGCGTCGGCACGATCGCGGGCATGATGATCGTCACCGCGGCCATCGCCATGCCGTTCCGGTACGCCGACCACCGGTCGGGACTCTTCGCCCGGCGGCTCCGCGCGGCGGCCGGGCTCGTGAGCGTCGCCGTCGGGTGCTTCCTGGCCTACCGTATCGGCTTCGTGCAGGGCCTCTTCACTGGTTCGCCGCAGTAAGCGTGTCCCGCTAGCTTTTCCGGCCCCATGTCCCGGAGCGCCTCGTGCTGATCCTCGGCTCGCTATTTCTTGCCGGGCATATCGCCGGCGCAACCCCGGCCGCCGTCCCCGGCCCGTCCGTGGCCGGCAGCGTGAAAGTCACGCTGCTCTCCACCATGCTCGCGGATACCCTCGGCATCGGCGAATGGGGCCGACGAGGCGCAGCTCCGCTGGACCGCGGGCCGCATGCGCGCCGCCGGCGTGCGCTATCTGCTCGGTGCGCACTGCACCGGACTGGAGGCCGTCTATCGCCTCCGCTCGCTGGCTGGGCTGACGCGGCAGACCGCCGTGGTCGGTGCGGTGGCCAGCAGCTACGCCGACGACGCCCGGCTCACCCCGGGCTGGCTCCCCCGCTAGACGATGGATCGGCGGGCGGGCGCGCCGGTGGTGGCTCGCGCTCGCCGCGATCGTCGTGCATCTTGGCAGCGTCCGGCCGCAGGCCCTGGGCACCATCGGCTATTCCGGCCGCCATCCGGGAGTACTCCTGATGACTGGAAGACAATCGGTCGGCCTGGCCGATCTCGACGTGCTCGCGCGTCGCATCCTCGAGGGCACGCTGGAGAACCGGCCGGGCTGTGTGCTGGAGATATCCAACCTCGCCTGGAGTCAGAACCCGCTCGAGGCGCAGCATGCCTTCGAGGACGCGTGCGAGCGGCGCGGCATCGTGTTCCGCGTCGTCCAGCAGCTCACGGCTGTCGACTGGGTCTGTCCGCCCTGAGCACGCCGCAGAGCACGACATCCTCGAACCGCCCCCACTTCCGCACCTCCTCGCGGAGCACGCCTTCGCGCCGCATCCCGATCCGCTCCAGCACTTTGCCGGACGCCAGATTCCTCGCGAGGTAGTGCGCGTGGATCTTGTGCAGCCCGAGCTCGTCGAAGCCGTAACCCAGCACCGCGCCGGCGGCCTCCGTCGCGTAGCCCCTGCCCCACCACGGCACGCCGATCCAGTAACCGAGCTCGGCCCGGAGCTGGTCGCGATCGATCTGGTGGAGCCCCACGACCCCCACCAGCTCCCCCTCGTCGTGGCGCACGGCGAAGCGCACCGCTCCGCCTCCCGCCCGCTCGGCCGCGTCGAGCGCCAGAAACATGCGGGCGTCCTCGGGGGTGTACGGATGTGGAATCGTGGCCGTCGTATCAGCGATCTCGAACGCGCCCGCGAGGGTGACGAGCGCCGCCGCGTCTCGGCTCTCGAGCGGCCCGAGGGCGAGACGGGCGGTGCGGAGCGTGAGCGCGGCGCTCACCCGCGCGGCTTCCACTGCACCACCGACAGGCGCACTCGGCCCCGCGCGTCGAAGCGATGCCCCTCGCGTTCGAGCAGCATGCGCTGGGTCAGCTCGGCGCCGGGCCGGGCCCGCCGGCTCACCTCGCCGCGGGCGTTGATCACCCGATGCCATGGCACCCGGCTGCCGGGCGGCAGCGCGCTCAGGGCATAACCCACCTGGCGCGCGTGCGGCCCGAGGCCGGCAAGCCGCGCCACCTGGCCGTACGTCGCCACCCGGCCTCGCGGGATGCGACGCACGACCGCGTATACCCGCGCCCTGGGTCCGGCTGCGTTCATGAGTCTTCGTGGTCGGGTCCGGTAAGGTGCCTCGGCCCCGGCGATTGGAAAAGGGATGGTCAGGAGCGCGGCGCCGTGGCGGGGCTCTCCCGGTCCTGGCGAGCAAGCAGCGTGTCGATCGCCACGGCGGCCTCGGCGCCCTCGGCGGCCGCGACGATCACGAGCTGCGTGTCTTTCGATGCGTCACCCACGACGAACACGCCCGGCACGTCGGTCCGCTCCGCCTTCCGGGTGTCCACGGTGCCCTTCTCGTTGAACCGGCAGCCGAGCCGCTCGGCCAGCGACGAGCCCTGGCGCTGCTCGGTGAGCACGAACAGCGCGCATCGCTCCAGCGGAAGAGCATCGTCGAGCACGATCCGTTCGAGCCGGCCGTCCCGTCCTTCCAGCCGCCGCACCCGCTCGGTCCGCACGGTTACGCCAGCCGTCGAGAGCTGCGCGCGCAGCTCCTCGTCGACGGCGGCATCGCCATCCGCGCACCAGACGATGTCGCCGGACCACTGCCGGAGCTTGAGGGCAAGACGTGCTCCCGCCTCGCCGTGCCCGAACACCGCGATCGCCGCGTCCCGTCGCTCCCAGCCGTCGCAGTAGGGGCAGTGGTGCACGCTGCGCCCGTAGAGCGGCGCGAGGCCGTCGAGCGGCGGGAGCGCGTCGGTGATGCCGGTCGCCAGCAGCACGGTGCGGCTCCGCACGCGCGTCCCACCTTCGAGCCGAAGCTCGAACACGTCGCCGAGCCGAACCGCATCCTCGACCCGCGCGCGGCGATACTCCACGGTCGTGTAGGGGACGAGCTCGGCGCGGGCGATCGCGAGGAACGTGTCGGGGTTGATGCCGTCCCGGGTGAGATAGCCGTGCATCGCCGGGGCCGAGCGGTTGCGCGGCTCGCCGGCATCGCAGATCAGCACGCGGCGCCGAGCGCGGCCCAGCAGCAGGGCCGCGCTCAAGCCCGCTGGGCCGCCTCCGGCAATCACACACTCCCAGGGAGCGCCGTTCACACCGGCGGCGCTACCGCGACCTCCCCCGACTCCATGACTTGCTTGAACCGGCGGAGATCCTCGTCCACCTGCTGGTGCGGTTCCTCGCCGAAGAGCTTCGCGACGGCTGCGCGGAGACGGCCGGCGGGCGGCTCGTAGCTGAGCACCACCCGCACGTCCGTGCTCCGGCCGCCCAACACCGGAGTGAAGTGCACCGACCCGGCATTCGCGACGTCCGAGTCGGGCAAGGAGCGCCACGCGATGAGCTGGTCGGGGATCTCGTTGTGGATCTCGGCTTCCCAGCTCACCCGGCTGCCGGCCGGCCCGCGGGCGGTCCAGCGCGAGCGCTGCGGCGTCAGCACGGTGACCGACTCGAGGTGCTCCATGAAGCGGGGCAGGTTCTCGAAGTCGCGCCAGAACGCGTACAGCTCGTCGGCGGGGCGGTCGATCACGATCCTGCGCTCGACCTTGATCCCGTCGCCGCCCGCGACGCTGGCCACGGGACTGGCGACCTGCTCCCGGCGAGCCGAGTTCCGGCCCACGGCGCGGTTCACGGCGCAGCGTCCCGTGATACCGCGGAGGAGGAGGCTGCCGCTCAGAGGGATGAGGAGCCCGCGGGCCCGGCCGCGCCGGAGCGAGAATATCATGAGCACGGTGCCGGCCAGGGCCGACGCGACGCGCTCGGCGGTGCCGACGTTCACGCCGTCATCGTTAGAAGGAGGTATCCGCATGCGGCGAACGTCGCCGGAAGAGGGAGACCGTCGCGGTGAGGCGGCTCACACCAGGCTACCCCGCGTTCGGCTTCGGGATGACCGTGATACCGCCGCTCCGCTCCAGCACGGCGTACTTGACCTGATCCAGGCGTTCGAGGCCCTGGAGCTCGCGCGCCGCGGCCAGCACGTCCTCCTCATCCACCCGCGCCTGCCGCATCCGGTCATTGATCGCCCGGCCGTTCTCGACCAGCACGAGCGGCAGATCGTCCAGCACCGGCTCGAGGCGGGGAAACCGCGCCTTGACGAGTGACAGCCCGATCTCCAGCATCACCAGCGTCATGATCACGAGAGCTGCGTTGGTGAGCGAGTAGTCCTGGCCGACCAGGGCGTTCTGCGTGGCTTCGCCGATGATGAGCAGCAGCACGAAGTCGAACGGGGTGATCTGCGCCAGCGAGCGCTTGCCCGCCAGGCGGAATACGACCATGAGAAAGACGAACATGACCGTCGCCCGCAGAATGGGGTTCATGGTCGGGAGCCTCGGTCACGGGAAGACCAGCTGGCGGAAGCCCACGGGCGCGCTACCGACGACACCCGCCTCGCCCACGAGTGAACCGACAGCGTTCGCCTCGAGCTGCACGGCGATCGTGCCGCCGCGGGCGCTGGTCTGCGAGAACACGAACACGTGGCGGTCTCCCCCGAGGCGCGCTTCGCTCGGGGCAGGAGTGATGGAGCGGATGGTGACGCGATCGAGGTAGCCGGCGTTGATCCAGATGCCCGAATCGCCCGCGCCCGGCGCGATGTGGAGCTCGAGCATGGTCGGCGCCTCTCGGCGGACAAAGCGCTGATAGTCGAGCGCGAGATCGCCGCCCGGCGCCTCGCTGGTGCGGGATGAGAGCGGGCCTTCCCCGGCGGCGCCCAGCGCAGCGGCACCGACCAGAAACGTCATGCAGGCCCAGCCTATCCGCTGAACCCGCCACTCTTTCCGCTGAAAATCGAGATTTTCGGAGATCGGCACGATTCCGCGCTCCGCGGCCTGATATGCCTGCGAATCTGGCCGAGCACCAAAGGATGCGCCGTGGGAATGATCACACGGGCGTATCGACCTCCGCGCCGTCGTCGACCGCATCGAGCAGCACCTCCAGGACGCCCGATTGCCGTGCGTGGGCCACCGCCGAGGAGGTCACCCGTTCGCCGCGATCGAGAATGAGATGGCTGTCCGGACTCACCACCTGCCGCGATACCCGGCGGCCGAGCGATTGATTGATGCGGAGCCGTTCCCACTCCGTGTCCATGCGCCTTTGCAGGTGCCGCACCTTCTCGCGGACCTTCTCCCAGAGGCGCCGAGGGCGCGGAACCCCCCGGCGCTCTCCGCCGTCCGCCCCGTCGTTCGTCATCATTCCCGCCGTCCACCCGGCTTGGGGGCCGGCGGCGCGGGGCGGCGTGGATCGTCGTCGGGAAAGTCCAGCGGTTCGACCTTCTCGGGATCAGCCTCGGGGCGCTCGAGGGCGAACCGCCGGCGCTTGTCGTTATCCATCGTCGCAAACTCGCGACTCACGTTCTTGCTCATGTGGAGCACCCCGTGTTAGGCGTTTCAGGCCCGCTGCACGTCGCCCGGCTGGCGGCGGTCGGGCTGGTCGGGGTCGCGCCGCTCCGTCCCTTCATACGGTCCGAACTGCTCGAGCGCTTCCACGATCTCGGTCGGACCGACGTCAGCCCCGTTCTCCCGCAGCAACATCAGTGCTTCCGGTGCCCGGCCACCCGCCCGCACCGTGATCAGCGCGCCGCCCTGCTCGAATCCCCGTCCGAAGCGTCGCGCCTCCTGCTCCGGAATACCCATGCCGATGAGCGCGCCGACCAGCCCCCCCGATGCCGCCCCGATGCCGGCGCCGGCCATGGCGGTGCCGCCGGCGATTCCCAATGCGGCGGCCAGCGCGCCACCCGCCACGATCGGCCCGATCCCCGGAATGACCAGGGCGCCGACGCCGACAAGGAGTCCGACCACCCCCCCGAGAATCCCGCCGCTCACCGCGCCGGCCATGGCGCCCTGCGCCGCCCGGCTGGTGCCGCTGTCGCGCACCAGCTCGCCTTCCGCGGTTCGCTGGCGCATCGCGATGCCGATCATGTCCCGGCGGAACCCGGCCGAGTTGAGCGCGCGAACGCCGCGCTCCGCGCTGTCGGGATCCGGGAACAGCCCGACCACGACCGTGCTCGCCTTGCGACGGTCCTGCGGGCTCCGCGGCTCAGTCAATGGCAGCGTCCATCAACGCGTCGACTCCTTTGGAGGAGGCAGTAGAATGGGGCAACGTCTCGCCTTTGGGATGAGGTCGGCGGTGATCCAGCTCACAGCGGACGCCGCAGCCGCCATTCGACCAGCCCCTTGAGGAATAGAGTGAGCAGCGCAAGCAGCGCGAGGAGCGAGGAGACCGCAAACGCCGCCACGAAGTCGTATTCGTTGTAGAGGATCTCGATGTGCAGCGGCATCGTGTTGGTCACACCACGAATATGCCCCGAGACCACCGAGACCGCGCCGAATTCGCCCATGGCCCGTGCGTTGCAGAGGATCACGCCGTACAGAAGGCCCCATTTCACGTTGGGCAGGGTCACCCGCCGGAACGTCTGCCACCCGCTGGCGCCCAGCACGATCGCCGCCTCCTCGTCCTCCGTTCCCTGTGCCTCCATCAGCGGGATCAGCTCGCGCACGACGAAAGGGAACGTCACGAACAGCGTCGCCAGGACGATGCCGGGGGTGGCGAAGATGACTCGAAGATCGCGGTCGGCCAGCCACGGACCGAACCATCCCTGCGCCCCGAACAGGAGCACGAAGACCATCCCGGCGATCACCGGTGATACGGCGAAGGGCAGATCGATCAGCGTGATCAGCACACCGCGCCCGGGAAAGCGGAATTTGGCGATCGCCCAGGCGGCGGCGATGCCGAATGTCAGGTTCAGCGGCACGGCGATCAGGGCCGCCGTGAGCGTCAGCCGGATCGCCGCCAGGGCGTCCGGGTCCAGTACCGCGCGGGAGTAGGCCGGCACGCCCTCGCGGAAGGCGTAGGTGAACACCACGGCCAGCGGCAGGACCAGGAAAATTCCCAAAAACCCGAGCGCAACGGCCGTGAGCAGCCAGCGGACCAGCCGGGGGTCGGCGGTGGCGCCCCGTGCGTCCGACAGGCCGCGCAGAGGCTCGACAGCGGCGGTCACGCGATCCTCATTCGGCCAGCCGCCGGCGCGCGGCCCACTGCAGGAGATTGACGGCCAGCAGCAGCCCGAAGGACACGACCAGCATCACGGCGGCGATCGCCGTGGCGCCGGCGTAATCGTATTGCTCGAGCTTGGTCATGATCAGCAGCGGAGCGATCTCGGTGCGGAACGGCAGGTTTCCGGAGATGAAGACCACGGATCCGTACTCGCCGATGGCACGGGCGAAGGCGAGCGCGAACCCGGTCCCGATGGCCGGCGCGAGAGCCGGGAGCAGCACCCGGCGAAAGGTCTGCCACCGGGTGGCGCCCAGGCTCGCCGCGGCCTCCTCGATCTCCGACTCGAGATCCTGCAGGACCGGCTGCACCGTGCGCACCACGTACGGCAGCCCGATGAACGTGAGCGCCACCACCACGCCCAGCGGCGCGAAGGCCACGGTGAGGCCCAACGGTGCCAGGCATGAGCCCAGCCACCCGTTGGGCGTGTACAGCGTGGTGAGTGCGATGCCGGCGACCGCCGTCGGCAGGGCGAACGGAAGATCCACCAGCGCGTCCACCAGCCGGCGGCCCGGAAACCGGTACCGGGTGAGCACCCAGGCCGCGAGCACGCCGAACACCACGTTGATCGCCGCCCCCGCGAGCGATGCCCCGAAGCTCAGCCGGTAGGACGCCACCACGCGGGGCGAGGCAACCGCAGCCCAGAACGCCTCCCAACCGAGCGACGCGCTCCGGATGAAGATCGTCGAGAGCGGGACCAACACGATCAGGCCGAGGTACGTGAGCGTGAGACCGAGCGTTAGCCCGAACCCCGGCAGCACCGTGCGGCCCCGCGTGCTCACGCCCGGCCCGCCTGGAAGATCTGGTCGAAGATGCCGCCGTCGGCGAAGTGCGCCGCTTGCGCCTTGTGCCAGCCGCCGAAGACCTCGTCCACCGTGAACAGGGTCAGCTTCGGGAACTGCGCGGCGTACTTCGCGGCCACGGCCGGCGACCGGGGGCGGTAGTAGTGGTTCGCCGACAGCTCCTGACCCTCGTCGCCGGCAAGGAACTCCAGATACGCCTGCGCCACGGCGCGAGTGCCCCGCTTGTCCGCCACCCGGTCCACCAGCGCCACGGGCGGCTCGGCCAGGATGCTCACCGACGGCACGACGATCTCGAACTTGTCGGCGCCCAGTTCGTGGGTGGCGAGCAGCGCTTCGTTTTCCCACGCGATCAGGACATCCCCGATCCCCCGCTCGACGAACGTGGTCGTCGAGCCCCGCGCGCCGGCATCCAGCACCGCCGCGTTGCGGAAGAGCTGCGCCACGAACGCGCGGGCCTTGGCTTCGTTACCTCCGGGCCGCCGCAGCGCGTAGCCCCAGGCCGCGAGATAGTTCCAGCGGGCGCCGCCGCTCGTTTTGGGATTCGGGGTCACGACGCTGATGCCCGGCCGGACGAGGTCGTCCCAGTCCCGGATCTTCTTGGGGTTCCCCTTCCGCACCAGCAGCACGATGGTGGACGTGTAGGGCGCGCTGTTGTTGGGCAGACGGGATTGCCAGTTCCTCGCGATCAGCCCCGAGCGCGCCGCGATCTCGTCCACGTCCCAGGCCAGCGCGAGCGTGACGACATCGGCCTGGAGCCCGTCGATCACGGCGCGGGCCTGCTTGCCCGACCCGCCGTGCGACTGCCGGATAATCACCTCCTGGCCGGTCCGGGCCTTCCACTGCGACGCGAACGCGGTGTTCACCGCTTCGTAGAGCTCGCGGGTCGGGTCGTACGACACGTTGAGCAGCGTGACGGGCTTGGGCGCGGACCGCTGCTGCGCCCCGGCGGGCGCCCCGGCGGGTGCCGCGGCGCTCAGCGCCAGTGACAGGGCCAAGACGAGATGAAGCCGGCGGGTGACCGACGGCGAGACGACGGCTGCCATAGGGGTCTGCTCCTCGGTGATAGTCAATGCGGCGCGCTCAGAACGCGACCTGGAACCGGGTGAGAATCGCGTTCTCGTCCTCCCGGTCGCCGGTCGCGGCGCCGCCGTCGAAGGTCGTGTGCAGGTAGTTCGCGGCAATCTTGACCCGCCGCTCGAGATACCAGTTGAGGCCCGCGCCCCACTCGCGCGCCCGGCGGGCCGCCCGAGCCGGGTCGGCGAACGCCGGGAACGCCTCGTCATCGACGCTGAGCTCCGCGTAGCGCACGACGAGCTCCAGCGCCCCGGCACCGCCTTCCGTCACGGGGCGTCGCGGCGCGAGGCCGGTGAAGGTCGCCTGGTCGCCGGTGAGCGCGAACGAGCCGGTCGCCTGCCACGCTTTGGCGCTGATCGTCGCGAGCGCACCCGCGCGGTTCACCACTTGGGTGGAGCGGATCGACTCGCCGTAGAGGCCGAGCGGGCCTCGCAGGTACGAGGCCTGGGGCGCGATACGGGTGCGCCGGCCGTCGGCGAACGCGGTGTTGGGCGCTGTCCCGTCAGCGCGGTACGAGAAGAAGACGTTCTGTCCCTCGCTCCGATATGACGCCAGGGCTGGAGCCGTGGCGCTGCCGTGCTCCTCGCCGAGCGTGCCGGCGACGCCGAAGCCGAGTCCGGCGAGCAGCCCGCCCGACCGCGCGAACGGCGTGAGGAACAGGCGCGCGTGGCCGTCCTTGTTGTCCCCGACATCACCGTCGGTGTTCCCGCCATCCACCGTGCCGTCGAACAGACCGACGTCGTAGCGCGCCCTGCCCCCGAACAGGTCGCCGCCCAGGCTGATGCCGACGTCGCGATTCGGGGCGATGCCGGTCGGCAGGGCGCGCTCGATGAACAGCAGGTCGGTCTGCGACTGCAGCCGCTCGAGGCTGACGGGGCCCTTGAACTTCCCCGCCCTGATCTGGATCCCGGGCAGCAGGCGCGCCCCGACGTACGCGTCCTGCAGCTGGACTCGGCCCTCGGCGAAGTCGGGCATGAGCCGCGCCTCGAAGATCCGATACGCCGTGACCTCCGCGATCGGACGCACCCGGCGCAGCAGGAACGTGTTGCCGAGCGAGGGCGCGCCGTCGCTCGCGTACAGCCGCCCGTCGGCCTGGATGTTTCCGCCCAGTCGGAGCTGGAAGCGCCCGTCCGCCGAGCGGATCAGGAAGCCTTGGCGGCCGGCGGTAACCCCCGCCTCGCTCTTCGCCTTGGCGGCGAGGCTGTCATGCTCCAACTCCCGCAGCCGTTTGAGGACGCGAATCTGCTGATCCAGCTCCGCGAGCCGGTCCTCGATGCTGAGCGCCGTGAGCTCCGCCGCGCTGCCGTGCGGCGCCGGCGCCCCGTTTTCCTGTGCGAAGGCCCTGTCCGCCCACGCCGGTGCGATGACCGCGACCGCTGCCACCGCCCGGACCGTTGCCCGGACCCTCCGCCTGCCTGCCGGATCTCCCACGTGAACCCTCCTGTTCGGATTGGGCGCCGCCGCCAGCTCCCGCAGGAGCGAGGAATCGAGCGCATCCGCCTGGTCCGTCGCGTAGCCCTTCAACTGCATCCTCGCTTCCGAGCCGGCCCGATACTGAGGCGCCCCGGGGATCTGGTCGTCACCAGCCCGGGGCGAACGTCGCCGGGCCGCACGGCCCTGGCGCGCGAGTGATCACCGGGTGGCTCAGGGCGCCCGCGGGCGCCGCGACGCACGGCAGGCCGCCGCGCACGGACAACAGCACCGACAGCGGCGGGGCATGGGGCGGCTCACAGGACCCACTCCAGGTCGGGGGGCGTGGTTCGGGCTGCCTCGTCGGGCACGAACACGCGCGCCCGCCGCGGCCGCACGAACACCCGATCGCCTCGCTGCAGCCTGAGCTCGGCGTACCGCTCCCGGGACAGCTCGGCTTCGATCGTCTCGCCATCGGCAATGCCCGACAGCTCGAGCCGCACGGACGCGCCGAGCGCGCGCGTGTGGTTGACGACGGCTTCGAACGTGTTGCCGTTCGGAGCCATCGTGATCTCGACCTCATGCGTGCGCACGAACGCCATCGCCGCGCCGTTGCCCGCCGCTGCCAGCTCCGGGGCCTCGTGGCTCGCCGATCCGATGTGGAGCTGGCCACTGTCGAGCCGCGCATGAAAGAGATTGACGCTGCCGAGGAACCCGTAGACGAACGGGGTGGCCGGCCGTTCGTACACCTCTTCCGGCGTGCCGATCTGCTCCACGCGGCCCTGGTGCATCACGACGACGCGGTCGGCAACCTCGAGCGCCTCGTCCTGATCGTGGGTCACGAACACGCTGGTGATCCGGATCTCGTCGTGGAGCCGCCGGAGCCAGCGGCGCAGCTCCTTCCGCACGCCGGCGTCGAGCGCGCCGAACGGCTCGTCCAGCAGCAGCACGCGCGGCTTGGTGGCGAGCGCGCGGGCGAGCCCGACCCGCTGGCGCTGGCCGCCGGAGAGCTGTGACGGGTAGCGCTTGCCCAGCGGGCCGAGTTGCACCAGGCCGAGCAGCTCCTCCACCCGCGCGCGAATCTCGGGCTCGGCCGGGCGGACGCGACGCGGCAGCACCCGGAGCCCGAACGCCACATTCTCGAACACCGTCATGTGCCGGAACAGGGCGTAATGCTGGAAGACGAACCCGACGTGGCGGTCGCGCGGACGCCGGGTGGTCGCGTCCTCGCCCTCGAACAGGATGCTGCCCCAGTCCGGCGCCTCGAGCCCGGCGATCACGCGGAGCAGCGTCGTCTTGCCGGAGCCCGACGGCCCGAGCAGCGCCACGAGCTCCCCCCCGGGCACGTCGAACGTCACGTCGTCGAGCGCCGCGAACGTGCCGAACCGGCGGGTGACGCCGCGGATCTGGATGCCGACGGGGTCCCTGGCGTCAAGCGACATGGCGATCTCCTGAGAGGGAAAGGTCCGTCGTGGCCCCGACGGGCACGCGCGCGGCCAGCGCCTCGCGGAGCCGCACGACCTCCCCGACCACCACGATGGCGGGCGGCTGCACCGCCGCCGTCCGCGCGTCCCCGACGAGCCGGCCGAGCGTGGAGACAACGACCCGCTGGGTGGCGAGTGTACCATTCTCGACGATCGCGGCCGGTGTGGCCGCATCCCGCCCGTGCGCGAGAAGCTGCTCCGCGATTTGCGGAAGCCGCTCCACGCCCATGAGCACCACCAGCGTCTCCATCCGGGCGAGCGCACCCCAGTCGTGGCCGTCCTCTTCACCCGCGCGGTGCGCGGTGACCACGGCGAATCCGCCGGCGTGGCCGCGCGCGGTCACCGGGATCCCGGCAGAGGCGGTGGCGCCGAGCACGCTCGATACGCCGGGCACGACCTCCACCGGCACGTCGGCCTCGACGCACGCGAGCGCCTCCTCCGTCCCGCGGCCGAACACGAACGGGTCGCCCCCCTTGAGCCGGACGACGGTCTTGCCCCGCCGCGCCTCGCGCACGAGCAGTGCGTTGATCCCGTCCTGCGGCATGCACTGGGCACCTGGCGCCTTGCCCACGTACACCCGCTCGGCGTCCGCGGAGACTTCTTCGAGCAATGCCGGGCTCACCAGCCGGTCGTACACCACCACGTCCGCGCGCCGCAGCAGCTCCAGGCCGCGCGCGGTGATCAGCTTCGGGTCGCCCGGCCCGGCGCCGACCAGATACACGGTTCCAAATCGGTTGAACCACAAAGGGAGGAAGGACGCAAAGGGCTCCGTTCCCGGGCTCGGCTCCGTGCTTTCCACACCACCATCGATAGTTGATCGTTGGGGGAGTCCCTGCGGAGCTTCACTTGCCTGGAAGGCCTTTGTGTCCTTCCCCTCTTCGTGGCTCAATCGGTCGAGGGAGATGCCGGTGATTGCGGCGATGCGTGCCCGGGCGCGATCCTCGTGGCCCGCCCGTAGCAGCGCGAGCACGTCCGAATCCACCAGTCGGTACCAGATGGTCTTCCGCTCCTGAAAATCGGGCACGGCTCGCGCAAGCGGCGCCCGGAGCTCGGCGGCGAGCTCCAGGAACCGCCCGTACTCATCCCCCAGCTCGCGCTCGAGCCGCTCGCGCACCCGCACCGCGAGCGCCGGCGCGTGCCCGGCGCTCGAGACCGCCACCGTGAGATCGCCCCGGCGGAGTATCGAGGGGAGGATGAACCCGCAGTACGGGACGTCGTCCACCACATTGATCAACGCGCCGATGGCCGTCGCCTCCGCATGCACCGCGTGGTTCACGGCCGGGCTGTCGGTCGCGCCGATCACCAGGAACGCGCCGGCCAGATCGCCGGGCTCGTACGCTCGCGCGATGTGCGTGAAGCGGCCGGCCCGGTGCTGCGCCGCCAGGCCGGGCCCCAGCGCCGGCGCGATCACCGTCACCCGGGCGCCGGCGGCCACGAGCGGCGCCACCTTGCCCTCGGCGATCGCGCCGCCGCCCACCACCACGCAGTGGCGGCCGGCGAGGTCAAGCAGCACCGGGTAATAGCGCATCAGCGCCCGCCCGCCTTGGCGGGGTGGTGGTCGGCCGCGTCGAGGTCGGCCGCATCGGCGTCGGCATCGGCGCGCACCAACCCCTGCTGCACCAGGTATTCGAGGATCCGGCGCGCGTTCTGCTCCGGCGTGGCGTCCGTGGTGGACAGCGTGATCTCCGGCTTGAGCGGGGGCTCGTACGGATCGCTGACGCCGGTGAAGTTCTTGATCTCCCCCCGACGCGCCTGCGCGTAGATCCCCTTTACGTCCCGTCGCTCGCACTCCTCGAGCGGCGTGTCCACGAACACCTCGACGAAACGGTCGGCCCCCACCGCGGCGCGGGCCTCGTCGCGGGTCGAGCGGTACGGGCTCACCGCCGCCGTGATCACGAGCCCGCCGTGCCGCACCACCTCCGACGCGACGAACCCGATGCGCCGGATGTTGAGGTCGCGGTCCTCCCGGCTGAAGCCGAGTCCCTTCGACAGCATCGTGCGAACGACGTCTCCATCGAGCACCGTGACCTGCTTGCCGCGCTCGAGCAGCAGCGCCGTGAGCACGTCGGCGGTGGTGGACTTGCCCGACCCGCTCAGGCCGGTGAACCAGATGCACGCCCCCTGTTGTGCCCGAGGCGGGTACGCCTCACCGAGGATCCGTGCCACCTCGGGCCGGGTGAACCAGCCGGGGAGCTGCTTGCCCTGGTTGAGGTAGTCGTTGCGTACCTGCGTACCCGAGATCGTCGCGGTGCGCACGCCGGCGGGAACCTTCGAGACCTCCTCGTAGCGGTCCTCGTCGGGCAGATAGGTCAATTCGTGGAACGGGATCACGCCGACCTCGAGCTCCTCGGCGTGCTGCTCTACGAGCTGCTGTGCGTCGTAAGGCCCGTAGAACGGCTTGCCGCTGCTGTCGTGGCCCGGGCCCGCGTGGTCGCGACCCACGATCAAGTGGCTCGCGCCGAAGTTCCGGCGGATGAGCGCGTGCCACACGGCTTCACGGGGGCCGGCCATCCGCATGGCGAGTGGCAGCAGCGAAAGGAGGATGCGGTCCTGGTCGTAGTGGTGCCGCGCGAGTGCCTGGTAGGTGCGGACCCGCGTGTAGTGGTCTACGTCGCCGGGCTGGGTGAGCCCCACGACCGGATGGAGCAGCAGCACGCCGTCCACCGACGCCGTCGCCCGCTTGGTGAGCTCCTCGTGCACGCGGTGTAGCGGGTTCCGGGTCTGAAACGCCACCACCTCGGGCCGGCCGAGTGCGGCAAGCCGCTCGCGGGTGTCGGCCGGAGTGAGCCGGAGCGCCTGGAAGTCGTGATGCGGCGGCAGGCGGAGCACCGTCAGCTTGCCGCTGAGGTTCACCGGACCCCATCGGCGGCTCTCCGCCACCAGCGGATGCTTCGCGTCGGTGGTGCCGAGCACCTGCCGCCCGAACGCGTCGCGATCCCACTCGTAAATCTCGTCGATGACGAGCGTGGCGAGCAGGTTGTTCTTGTTGTCGCGGAGCGCGACCTCGCGGTCGAGCTGCAGCGCGTCGGTCCGCTCCACCGGCAACGTCACCGGAATCGCAAACAGCGCGCCGTCGGCCAGCCGCAGCTCGGCGAGCACCCCCTCGTAGTCGGCCTGGCCGAGGAACCGGTCGAGCGGAGAGAACGCGCCGGTCGCGAGCAGCTCCAGGTCGCAGGCCGCCCGGTCCGAGAGCTGAAGCGACGGCAGCGTGTTGGCGCGAGCGCGGAGCTCCGGGAGTGCCTCGGCGGGGGCGCGGAGGTCCACGAGGGTGCCGCCGTACGGCGGAATCAGCAGCTCGGACTTGATCGTGGTCACGTCGTTCTCCAGCGTGTTGATGGTGGTGGTCAAGCGCCGACGCTCACGTCCTTGACCGCGACCCCGCCGGGGCCAATGTCCAGGGTGAGGCCGGCGACCGGTGTCTCGATGGACAGCGTGTAACTGCCAGGGCCCCGCGCCGCGAACGTCAGCCGGTCCAGCGGTTGGCCCCGGATGGCACCGAGGGCGCGATTCACCTCCGCCAGGGCGCCCGCGAGGTTCTGGCCGGCAGGCGTGGCCTGGAACACCCGCGCGACGGCTGATTCGGCGTGCGGCCCGTGCACCCTCCGTACCCGGCCGGTGCGGAGCCCCAGGTCGAGCAGCCGCTCCAGCGAGGGCACCAGCTCGTCCTCCACCTCGCCGTCGGCCACGGCCGCCGCGAGCGCGAGATAGCCATCGCGCACGTCCGGATCGGTGATCGTGTCGCGGAGCGCGGCCGCCTCGGCGGCCAGCACCTCGCGCGCGTCGCCCTCAATGCGCACGGTCAATCAGCACCTCCGCTTCGTGCTCGAAGCCGCCGGTCTCGATGGTGCAGTGCATCCCGCATTCCTTCGGCGCGTTGGTCTCCCACCACCAACGTCCGGCGCGCGGATCTTCGTTCGGCCCCGTCTTCCGGGTGCACGGCGCGCAGCCGATGCTGGTGTAGCCTTGCGCGTACAGGGCGTGCGACGGCACCTCGTGCGCGCGGATGTAGTCCCACACTTCCTCGTGCGTCCAATCGGCCAGCGGGCTGATCTTCGCGATGCCGCCGTGGTCGTGGTCGATCTCGATCTTCCGGATGTTCGAGCGGCTCGCCCACGTTTCCCGGCGGAGTCCCGTGATCCACCCGTCGAGGTCGTCGAGCACCCGCTGGAGCGGGCGGACCTTCCGCACCTGGCAGCAAAGCAGCCGGAGCGGCACCGACTTGTAGAAGAGGTTCACGCCGTGCTGGCGCGTCATGGCCTCCACGTCGGGCGCGGCCGGCGCGTAGACCTCGATCTTCATGGCGTAGCGCTCGCGCACCTGGTCGATCAGATCGTAGGTCTCCTGGTGCATCCGGCCGGTGTCGATCGTGAACACCCGCACCTTGGGGTCGATCCGCCAGGCCATGTCCAGCAGCACCATCCCTTCGGCCTGGAAGGAGGTGCAGAGAGCGATCCGGGATCCGTACCGCTCGAGCGCCCAGGCCAGCACCGCCTCCGGTGGCTGGTCGTCGTATTCGACCGCCAGCTCGCCCGCTTCGACGTCGTCCAGCAACTCGTGATCGTTACGCATCGGCCGTCTCCACCGTTTCGGTCCTCCGCGACGCACGGGGCCGGAGCTCCGCGCGCACCTCGTCGATCGGGCGCAGTGTGGCCGCCGCAACCAGCTCGTCGTCGCCCCGGCGGTCGGTGAACGCCCGGAAGTCCTCGCCCTCATGCCGCTCGGCGATCCAGAACCGCACCAGGCGTTCGACGTGCTCGTTGACCTGGTCTGCGGGCACCCGCTTCACGACCGGGAGGCCGATCGCCGCCCGGGCGCCCTGCCCGCCCCGCAGGTAGATGTCGTACCCCTCCTGCTTCTCACCGCCGGCGGTCCGCTCGCGGAGCGTGGTACCCTGGAGGCCGATGTCTCCGGTCCAGTGGTGCGCGCACGCGTGCGGGCAGCCGTCGAGGTGGATCCGGAGCGTCGATGCCTCTGGCCCGATCGCGGCCTCGAGATGATCCATCAGCTGGACCAGGCGGGGCTTGGTGAGCGCGACCGCGTAGTTGCACAGCGGCGACCCGGTGCACGCGATGCTCACCGCGCGCAGGCGACCGACGCCGAGCGGGAAGCCGATGCGCTCGACCTCGCCCACCACCGCCTCGGCGCGGTCCGCCGGGATGTGCGTGAGGATGAAGTTCTGCTCGCGGGTGAGCCGCACACTGGCGCCCTCCCGCTCCGCGACATCGGCGATCCGCTGGAGCTGGTCGCCGTTCACGAGGCCGGCCGTCACCGGGAACCCGGCATACACCAGGTCGGGCTGCCGCTGCGGGTGCACGCCGGTGATGTGCTCGCCGCTCAGCGCGGCCGGCAGCGCGAAGTCCTCCAGGGGCCGGTCCAGCCGCTCTTCCACGAGCCCGCGATACGCCTCGGGACCGACGTCGTCCATCATGAACTTGAGCCGCGCCTTCACCCGCGACATCCGGTACTTGGGTGTCTCCTTCCACACGTCGATGATCGCGCGGAGCACCGCGATCGTCTCGCTGGCCGGCACGAACACGCCCAGGCTCCTGGAGAGCCGCGGCACGGTCGAGAGCCCGCCGCCCACCCGCACCGCGAACCCGGGCCGGCCGCCGTGCACCGCGCCCACCAGCGCGATGCAGTGCATCTCGGGGAGATTGCAGTGCCAGGGGCACGCGGCGAGCGTGATCTTGTGCTTCCGCGGCAGGTCGGAGTACTCGCGGTTGCCGTAGAAGAACCGCGCGACCTCGGTCAGAATCGGCTGCACGTCGAACAGCTCCGCCGCGTCGATCCCCGACACCGGGCAGCCGGTCACGTTGCGCACGGTGTCGCCGCAACCGCCGGCCATGGTGAATCCGGCCCGGCCCAGCACGTCGAACACCGGCGGGAGGTCGGCCAGACGGATCCAGTGGAGCTGGACGTTCTGGCGGGTGGAAAGCTCCGCGTAGCCGCGGCCGTAGTCCGCGGACAGCCGCCCGATGGTGCGGAGCTGCGGAGGCGTCAGCATGCCGCCGGGGATCTTCACCCGCATCATGAAGTACCCGGTCTTCGGCTTGTCGTGATACAGCCCGTACCACTGGAGGCGGACGATGTCCTCCTCCGCCACGCTCTCGTAGCTCCGCCCGGCGAGCTCGGGAAATTCGTGGACGATGTCGAGCGGGAACTTCTCGGCCTTCAGCCGCTCGATCGAGTTCCGCTTGAGGACCTGCTCTCGCGTGGTCGCGTCGATCATCCTCGTGCCTGCGCCAAAGAAAAAAGACCCGGGAGCGCTGGCTCCGGGCCTTGGAAAACGATCGGTCCCGACGCCGCTCCGCTTACCTGCTCGGAGCCCGTCGGGACCGGTTTACGTGAGCCGCCTGCTAGTCGCTAGGCGCGCCCGCCGCACGCGGACCCACTGGGGCTCCCCGGGCGACGACAACACATGGCGAAGTAACGGCGGCTCAGCATAACTATGCACAGTCTCGTCGCCCCGAGCCGGTCTGTCAAGTGCGGGATCGGACGACGGTGGCGCGGAGCGGTCCAGCGAACCGCGCCGTCCTGCCGCGGATCGCGTGACTGGTCGGCGCGGTGGCGCCCGGCGGGCCCGCCCGCCCGCCTGCGCGCAGTCTGGCCTTGAACTTGCCCGCCCGCCACGGCGTGAGCCCCGTCCCGCCGCCCGACCGCTCGCTCTCTGATTCCTCCCTCGGAGGGATTCCACTCGGGTTCCTCTGGCGGGCACCACTCCTCGCCTGGCTCGGCTACACCGGTCTCCGCCACCTCGCCGACCCCGACTACTTCAGCCTCTTCTCGGGAATCATCTTCGGCGCCCACGAGTTCGGGCACCTCGCCTTCGCCTTCTTCGGCGAATTGCTGGCGGTAGCCGGGGGCAGCCTCATGCAGCTCCTCGTGCCGCTCGGCGCGGCCGCCCTGCTCGCCAAGCGGCGGGATGGGTTCGGCGTGGTCTTCGCCGCGTGCTGGCTGAGCATCAGCATGGTGGACCTCGCGCGCTACGTCGGCGACGCGCAGGCGCAGGAGCTGCCGCTCGTCAGCATGAGTCCCGATGGCGGCGAGCACGACTGGTACTGGCTGCTCGACCGTTTCGGGCTGCTCCGCTACGACACACGAATCGCTGCCACGATCCGGCAGGCGGCTGGGGCCGTGCTGCTCCCCGCGCTCGCCGCCGGCACCTGGATCTGTCTTCGCCTCCTGGCCCATTCTCAGCCGGTCGCCGGCCCTCCCGAGTCCGCTTAGCTTTCCCACTCCCGACACCCGAGGGAGCGGCATGCTCGTCATCTTCATCCTCATCGGTCTGTTCGCGGGCGTGCTCTCCGGTCTCTTCGGAATCGGCGGCGGCCTCGTGATCGTGCCCGCCCTCGTGTTCTTCGCCCGCATGCCCATCCAGGCCGCCACCGGCACCTCGCTCGGCGCCCTGTTGCTGCCGGCGGGACTGCTCGGCGCGCTGGTGTACTACCGCGCCGCCAACCTGAACGTGCGCGCGGCGCTGCTCATCGCACTCGGGCTCTTCGTCGGCGCCTACTTCGGGGCGCAGATCGCACAGGAGATCAAGAGCGCGACGCTCACGCGACTGTTCGCCGTGTTCCTCGTGTTGGTGGCGGTTCGGCTCTGGTTCGAAGCCTGAGCGCCGCCTGGAGTGGCTTCGATGACCCGGATCTTCGCTCCTTCGATCGTCTTGGCGGCCGCATGCAGCGGCCATTCCCCGAAACCCGCCACCGTGGCGCCCACACTGACCGCGAGCATGATCGACTCCTCCGGAACCAGCGTGGGGAGCGCCTCGGTGCTCGAGTCGCGCCGCGGACCGCTGCTGGTGCTCAAGCTCCAGGGGGTCTCGCCCGGCACGCATGGGTTCCACGTGCACGCCACCGGTCAGTGTGATCCGCCGGATTTCGGCTCGGCCGGCCCGCATCTCAATCCCGGGAACCGGAAGCACGGCACGCGGAACCCCGCCGGTCCGCACGCGGGCGACCTGCCGAACGTCCGCGCTCGCGCCGACGGCACGGTGGATACCACGCTCGTGCTCGCGAGCGGTCTCCTCGCTCCCAACGCGGTGGGTACCGGCGCGCCCGCGCGCGCGCTGGTGCTGCACGCGAAGGCCGACGATATGAGGACCGATCCGAGCGGCAACTCCGGCGACCGGATCGCCTGCGGCGTGCTCGGCAAGTGAGGGGAGAGGGCGGGAGAGGGCGGGAGAAGGCGGGTCGCTCCCTCCCTCTCCCGCCCTCTCCCTCCGCCTCCGCCAAGCCTGGTCCCGCCATGCCCGCCTTCATCTGCGAAACCTGCGGCACCCAGCACGCCGATTCGGCCGCGCCACCGGAGCGTTGCGCGATATGCGAGGACGAGCGGCAGTACGTCGGATGGGCAGGGCAGCGCTGGACCACACTCGCCGCGCTCCGCGAGAACCACCGGAACGAGATCCGCGCGGAAGCGCCGGGCCTGATCGGCATTGGCACCGAGCCGAAATTCGCGATCGGCCAGCGCGCGCTGCTCGTCCCGCACCCGACGCTGCCGGTACTGTGGGATTGCGTGTCGCTGGTGGACGATGCTTCGGTCGCCGCGGTGCGCGCGGCCGGCGGTGCGCGCGCGATCGCCGTCTCGCACCCACACTACTACTCGGCCATGGTCGCGTGGAGCGAGGCGCTCGGCGGGGTCCCGGTGTACCTGCACGAGGCCGACCGTGCGTGGGTGATGCGGCCCGACCCCGTGATTCGCTACTGGAACGGCGACACGCTCGCGCTCGCCGATGGGCTCACTCTGCTCCGGCTCGGCGGACATTTCGAGGGCGCTGCGGTGTTGCACTGGGCGCAGGGCTTCGAGCGGGGAGCGCTGCTGACCGGCGACGTGATCCAGGTGTGCGAGGACCGCCGCTGGGTGAGCTTCATGTACAGCTACCCCAATCTGATCCCGCTCGACGCGGCCACCGTGCGCGGCATCGCCGAGGCGGTGGAGCCGTATGCTTTCGACGCGCTCTGCGGCGCCTGGTGGAACAAGGTGATCCCGTCGGGCGCGAAGCACGCCGTTCGACGCTCGGCGGAGCGGTACATCGCGCGCCTGAGCGGGCGATCACTCTGAAGCTCCTGCCCGGAGCGCTGGCGACGGCACGCTCGTGCTGATTCCCTCGCTGTATTATCTCTTTCGCATCTTCAAGAGCCGGCCGGCCTGATGCTCCATCTCGAGACCGAGCGACTGCGGCTGCTGCCGCTCTCCCCCGCCGCCATCGACGCTCTCCTCGCGGGGGACGGTGCCCGCCTGCGCGAGCTGACGGGCGCGACCTTCCCTGCCCCGGTGCGCCCACCTCCGCTCACCGAGGACCTGCTGCCCATGGTGCGCGAGCGCGTTGCCGGTGACGCATCGCAGGAGGGCTGGTGGAGCTGGGTGGTGGTACGGAAGGACACGCGCGAGGCGGTGGGCTCGGTGGGCTTTGGCGGCGGCCCCGATGCCGAGGGGGCGGTGATGGTCGGCTACGCGACCTACCCCAACGTCGAGCGTCGCGGCTACGCGACCGAGGCCGCGGGGGCGCTCGTCGACTGGGCGCTGGGCCACGACGATGTGGTGCGGGTCTGCGCCAGCATGCCGCCCGACAACGCACCCGCCATTCGGGTGGCGCAGAAGCTCGGGATGCGCCTGCTCGGCACGGTGTGGGAAGAGGACCTCGACGACGTGCTGCTCTACGGCATCGAAAAAGTCTGAATCAAAAAGCTTGAACCACAGAGGACACAGAGAGCACAGAGAACTGCTGATACTTGTGGTCTCATGACCGAGCATCGGAACCCCTTGGCCTGAGACCACCGGTTCGTCGCTGTTCTCTGTGTGCTCTGTGTCCTCTGTGGTTGAAGGTTACTCAGCCCTGGCCAACATCCGTCCGATCGGCTTCACGAACAGCGCCAGCACCACACCAGCCAGGATCGCGAACCCGCCGACCACCCCGAAGAGCACCGGCAGCGGGATCGCTTCGTACTGGGCGGCGACCCGCCCGCCGAGATAGTTCCCTACCGCGAGCGACAGGAACCAGACCCCCATCATCAGGCCGACGACGCGCGCCGGCGCAAGCCTCGTCGTGGCACTCAGGCCGACCGGGCTCAGGCACAGCTCGCCGATGACGTGGAGCAGGTACGTGAGCATCAGCCACGCGGGGCTCACCTTCACCCCGGTCGCGGCCAGCCCGGCCGCGGGCACGAGAATCACGAAGCCCAGCCCCACGAACACGAGGCCGAGCACGAACTTCGCCGGGCTCGAGGGCTCGCGGTCGCCCAGCCGGACCCAGAGCCAGGCGAACAGCGGGGCCAGCAGCACCACGTAGACCGCCGGCAGCGCCTGGTACCAGGAGGCCGGGTACGTCCGGCCGAGCACCTGGTTGGCGGTGCCGCGCTCCGCGAACAGGTTGAGCGTCGAGCCGGCCTGCTCGTAGACTGCCCAGAACACCACCGAGGCAGCGAACAGCACCGCGATCGTGATCAGCCGCTTCCGCTCTGCCGGCGTCCAGTCGGCGGAGCTGAACAGCCGCCCGAAGACCACCGCGGTCACGACCAGGAGCGCGATCCCCACCGCATTGCCGACGCCCTTCGGCGTGATCTGGATCGTCCCTGCCATCGCGAGCGCCAGGATGACCGCCACCAGCGCGGCGATCGCGACGCCCCAGCGGCGGAGCGTCCGCCGGTTCTGCTCGCGGGTCGCGGCATCGCCGGCCCCGCCGGGGTGCATGCCTGCGTCGCCCAGATGCTTCCATCCGGCCAGGTACTGGAGCAGCCCGAAGAACATCCCGATCGCCGCCATCCCGAAGCCCCAGTGCCACGCGCTCTCCGGCGCGATGCCCGCCCCGGCCAGGATCCCCCGGAACGTCTCGCCCTGCGCCAGCCAGCCGCAGACGAGCGGGGCCACGAACGCGCCCAGATTGATCCCCATATAGAAAATCGAAAACCCCGCGTCGCGGCGATGATCCTCCGCACCGTAGAGCTGACCCACCATCACGCTGATGTTCGGCTTGAGGAGCCCGGTTCCCGAGATGATGAGCCCGAGCCCTGCGTAGAAGGTGCCGAGCGCCGGCAGGGCGAGGCAGATGTGCCCCAGCATGATCAACACGCCGCCGTACAGCGTCGCGCGCCGCTGGCCGAGGAAGCGGTCGGCGAGCCAGCCCCCCGGCAGCGCGGTGAAGTACACCAGGCCCACGTAGCTGCCGTAGATGATGCCGGCCTTGCCCGTATCGAAGCCGAGCCCACCCGCGGCGAGCGGCGCGGTCATGAAAAGAATGAGGAGCGCCCGCATACCGTAGTAGCTGAAGCGCTCCCAGAGCTCGGTGAAGAACAGCGTGGCGAGGCCGCGCGGGTGTCCGAAGAACGTGGTGCCCATTCAGTTAGAGTCCTTGCCGAATTTCCGCTTGAGGTAGGCGAGCTGCCGCTCCACCGCCTCGTCCATCAGTCGCCGCTCGGCCTGCATCCGCTTCAGGTCGTCTTCGAAACCGTGCCGGGGCTCCGGTGCCGGACGCGGGCCGGGCGCGGCCGCGGACCGGATCTCCTCTGCGACGTCCCGCCGGCCGAGCTCGGCCGCGTGCGTCGCGAGCTCCTCCATCTCGCGCTCGGCAAGGTGCAGCTCGTCGCGCTGCACCGCGATCTTCCGCTCGAGCAGCACTACCCGCTCGCGGTGTCGGGCGGCGAACCGCGCCGCGATGGCCGCGGTCTCCGCGTCGGGCACCGCCGCGGCGAGGCGTCCCCGCCGTTCGGCGTCGTCGAGCTGGCGGCGCTCCGAGACGAGCATCTGCTCGGTCTCGGCGACCCACGCCCGCAGGCGGACCAGCACGGCTTCCGCCTCACGCGTCGCGTCGCGCAAGGCGTCCGCGGCCGCGCCCGCGCGCGCACCTGCCGCGCCCTGATTGGCGAACAGCCGATCGAGCCGTTGTCGCAGCCCGTCGAACACACGGTGCTCCTTGGCACTGAGAAGCCGGCCCGAGAGGCCGGGAGTCCGGGAAGGCTTCAGGAATGTGGATTATGTTTGGGCATGCGCGCAACCTCGTGTGCCCTCGCGCTCGCCGGTGCTCTCGCGCTCGCCGCCTGCGGCAAGAGCGACCGCGCCGTGGCCGAGGCGTCCTGCGGCATCGCCGCGCTCGCCGGGCCCACCGTGCTGCTCGGGGAGTTCGGCGTGCCGCGACAGACCCTCTCCACGCCGCCCGAGCGCCTGCCGGAGCAGCTGGTGGTGCGGCTGGTCGCCGGTCCCGCGTACCGGGCCATCGTCGGCCGCTCGGACTCGCTCGTCATCGTCGGCATGGACGGCACGCTGCCCGGCGGAGTGCGTCCGGGGTTCGGGGTGATGGTGGTTGACCAGTCCGGGACCACCCGCGGGGTGCTGCTCTACGAGGGGGCGCCGGTCGAGAACGCTCCCCACATCGGCACCGTCTCCATCGGCAGCGCCACCATCCCGCTCATCGGAATCCAGCTCGATCCCGCGCGCATCGAGGACCCGCGCTGCCCGTTCTTCCCCGACTCCGTCATCCGGTGACCGCCCCCCGGATCGGCGTGAGCGGCGTCGTGCGCCGGTGGCAGGATGCCGACCGCGCGGCGGTGAACGCGGCGTACCTCTACTCGGTGGTACAGGCCGGCGGCGTCCCGTTGGTGCTCTCGCAGGTGATGGGGGCGGACCACGCCGGACCCGCTCTCGAGGTCTGCGACGCCCTCGTGCTCACCGGCGGCGAGGACGTGGACCCGGCACGGTACGGCGCGCGCCCCGCGCGGACGATCGACGCGGTGGACCGGAGCCGCGATGCGTTCGAGATCGCCCTCTTGCATGCCGCGCGCGAGCGCGGCCTGCCGGTGCTCGGCATCTGCCGCGGCATCCAGGTGATCAACGTCGCGATGGGCGGTACCCTCTGGCAGGACCTCCCGAGCGAACGGCCCGGGTCAGTGAGCCACGACCCCGGCGGCGCGCGCGACGCGCGGACGCATCCGGTGCGCCTCACGCCGGGGAGCCGCGTCGCCGACGCGCTCGGCACCGCCGCGCTCACGCCGAATTCCTTCCATCATCAGGGAATTCGCGATCTCGCGCCGGGACTGGTGGCAAGCGGCTGGGCGGCGGACGGACTGATCGAGGCGGTCGAGACTGAGGGGGACGACGGCTGGCTGCTCGCGGTCCAATGGCACCCGGAGGAGATGCACGCCGACGCCGAGGCGCCGGAACGCGGCCTGTTCGCCGCGCTGGTGGCCGCGGCCGTCAGTGCATCGGGAAGAACACCCGCTCGCTCACCCCGTTGAGGGCGGTGCGCACCGACGGAAACTGCTCGGCGGCGGTGCGGAACACGCCGTCGAGGCCGAACTCGTCGGCCAGCCGGTGATCGGAGGCGAGCTCGAAGCCGCGGCGGCCGAGCGCGTCGTAGTAGCCGAGGTCGGGGCCGCCTTTACGCAGATGGCGCGCCGCGATATAGTCGGGGAACAGGCCCGCCAGCCAAAGCGCGTAGTTCCCGAGGTGCACCATGACCTTGAAGCGCCGGGGCCCGTCGCTCGCCTCGAGGTCCATCAGTATGTCCACGAGATAGCGGTGGCGCTGGTCGTCGTTCCAGTCCACCCGCCATGCGCGGTCGCGCCGCCCGAAGTCCAGCAGCATCGCGGCCAGATAGTCGGCGAGGTCGCGGTCGTCGATGTCCGCCTGCCGAAGCGCGTACCGCACCACCACGTAGAGGAACAGCGGTTCCGAAGGGACGAGCAGCGTCCGCACCGCGAGCAGCCGGTCGGCCAGGTCCGGCGCGTCGAGCAGGGCGTCCGGGCCGTCGAGCGCGAGGCGCCGCTCCAGCCAGGCCCGGCGGTGCGCCGAGCCGCGGCTGAGCAGGAGGAGGACGAGCTGGAGGTCCGCCGCGGTCAGGCGGCTCCGCGTGTTCGCACGAATCATGACCTATCCCTCATCGGTCGATCGTCCGGGGTCCGCCGCGTCCGGCGTTGAGGCCGCCCTGCGGCAGGTCATCGCGCTGGGGCGGAGCCTCGCGGGCGTGCGCCGCTGCGAGGCCGTGCTCGACTTTCTCCTGGACCACGTGGAGGATGCGTGGCGGCCGCTCGAGTGCGCCGTGTTGCACCTTACGTTCGATGGGGCGCCATCGGTAGTCCGCGCCCGTCCTTCCACTTCGCCCCCGCGTCCCGCCCTGCTCGAGCTCGCCCGGAGCCGGGGCCCGCTCCTGGTCGACAGCGGGGCCGCCGCCGACCTGGCCGCGGTCCTCGACGCTTCTCCTCATAGTGTCGGCAGCTGGATGCTGGTTCCACTGTCCCTCGGCGATCAAGTCATCGGCGCCCTGACGGTTCGGGCGCCGGTCGGGCGTCTCGGGCCCGCCGACCTGCGCCTCGCGGAGGCATTCGCGGCCCAGGCGGCCGGGGCGCTCGAGAGCTCGTCGCTGGTCGAGAGCTACGATGCCGGCCGGCGCTCCTGGCGCGACGTGGTCGATGCCATCGCGCCGGCCCTCTGCATCGTGGATGACGACGGCAGCATACGTCGTGCCAATCAGGCCTTCTCGGAGCTGGTCGGGACGGCGCCCGTGGCCGTCGTGGGCCGCCCCTGGCGCGAACTGCTGCCCCTGGAATGGCGGCCCGACGTAGAGCGGCTCCTGTCGGCCGCGGGCGAGCTGTCCGAGATCGAGCTCCGCCGCGGGGACGACGCCTACGCCGCGTCGTCGGTGCCGTTCACCACCGGCGACCAGGCGAGCGTCGTGCTGCTCTTCGACGACCGGACCGAGCGGCGCCGGCTCCAGGATCAGCTCATCCAGTCGGAGAAGATGTCGGCGGTGGGGCAGCTCATCGCGGGGATCGCGCACGACCTCAACAATCCGCTCGCCTCCGTCGTCGGCTTCGCCGACTTCCTCGCCGAGCGGCCCGACGTGCCGGTGGGGCTCCGCGAGCCGCTCAACGTCATTCGCGAGGAGGCCGAGCGGGCGTCCAACATCGTAAAGAGCCTGCTCGGCTTCGCGCGGAAGCAGGATCGCCGCCGGCAGCCCACGCCGCTCCGCCCGCTCCTCGAGGCTACCCTGCTGCTCCTCCGCAACGAGCTGATGGCGCGCGGCGTCGAGAGCCGGCTCGAGGTGGAGCCCGAGCTCCCCGCCCCCGCGGCCGACGCCAATCAGCTCCAGCAGGTGCTCGTCAATCTGATCCACAACGCGGCGCAGGCGATCGCATCCACGGGCCGCCCGGGCACCATCGTGGTGCGGGCGCGCCCCTGGCTCGACGGCGTCGCGATCGACGTGACCGACGACGGCCCCGGCATGTCGGAAGAGCTCGCGGCGCGGGTGTTCGACCCGTTCTTCACCACCAAACCCGAAGGGCACGGCACCGGCCTCGGGCTGTCGATCTCACACGGCATCGTGAAGGAGCACGGCGGGCGCATCACCCTGCTCACCGAGAAGGGCCGGGGCGCCACGTTCACCGTCCAGCTCCCAGCTGCGCCCCCCGGCGCTGCGGCGGCGCCTGGGACGGTCCCCCGCACGCCGGCGCCCCGGCTCCGCGTGCTCGTGGTGGACGACGAGCCGCATATCCTCCACTACATGCGGGCGACCCTCGAAGCCTGGGGCCACGAGGTGGAGATCGCCGAGGACGGCGACGTCGCGCTGGAGCGCGCCACCGCCGAGGCGTTCGACGTCGTGATCACCGATCTCCGCATGCCGAGACTCGGCGGGCGCGAGTTCTACGAGGCGCTGCGCCGCCGCGCGCCCGAGCGGGCAGCCCGTCTGGTCTTCAGCACCGGCGACACGGTGCGCGGCGACACGCTCGCGTTTCTCGAATCGGTCCGCCGGCCGTACCTCCGGAAGCCGTTCGGGCTCGACGAGCTGCGCGGCCTGCTGGCGAGCGTGCACGCCGGCGCCTAGCTTTCCGCCGCCATGCTCTACGTCTGCATTCCGAGTTACAACGAAGCGCCCACGATCGGCCTGCTGCTGTGGAAGATCCGCCAGACGTTCACGGCCTTCCCTCGCGAGTACCAGCTGCTCGTCGCCGACGACGCCTCCACCGACGCCACTGCCGAGGTGCTGGAGCCGTACACGCGCGTGCTGCCACTGACCGTCCTGCGACAGGGGGAACGGCGAGGGTATGCCGCGTCGGTGGAGTCCCTCCTCCGGCTGTCGCTCGAGCGCACCGACCGCCCCAAGCGCGACGCCGCGATCCTGATGCACGCCGACTTCAGCCACAACCCCGCCTCTTTGCCTGACCTCGTGCGCCGGCTCGACAGCGGGGCGGACATGGTCGTGGCGGAGGCGTCGCTCACCGGCGAGGCGTCGCGGGCCCGGCGCCTGGTGCGGCGGCTCGGGCCCTGGGTCCTCCGGCGCGCGGTGCGCGTCCCGGGCGTATCGGATGTGATCTCGGGCTTCCTGGCGTTTCGGCTCGTCACGCTGCGCCATGCGGTTCGCGAGCACGAGAACCGGCTGCTCACGCTCGATGGATGGGCCGCGAATGCCGAGCTGATCGGAAAGACGGCGCGGCTCGCGCGGCGGATTGACACGGTGGCGACGGTGGAACGGCACGATCTGCGGCAACGCGCAAGCCGGGTGCAGCCGCTCGAGGCGGCGCTCGATCTCTGGCGGGCACGCGGCCGCCTCCGGCTTCCGCCGCCGCCCGCACCGTCCCCAGCTCCCGAGCCCCGCGCCGAGAGCGAGGCCGGTGTGACGTCGTGAGGCCTACGCCCCCGCCGGTTTGCCGGTGACGATCTCGCGGAGTCGGGCCGCGGTCTCGGGCGCGAGGATCTTGAGCGCCAGATAGAACAGCCAGCCCAGAAACGCGAACCAGAGCACGCTCATCAGAACCCCGACGATCGCGCCGAACAATCCAACGAGCAGCTTGAACGCGACGATGGCGACCACGGCAAAGAGGGCAAAGCCGGCCAGGGTCCGCAGCATGATATCTTCTCTCCCCATCCAGAGTCGGGCTCCGTACGCCCCAACGTTTCAAAAAGTTTCATCGAGCAACTAAGTGCCTGAAATCTACGACGTTGTCGTGGTCGGCGGTGGCGTGGTCGGAGCCGCCTGCGCGCGCGAACTGGCCCGGAACGGCCGGAGCGTGGCGGTGCTCGACCCCGAAGACGCGCGCGGCCAGGCCTGGCGGGCGTCGGCCGGGATGCTCGCGCCGCAAATCGAGGGCCGCCAAGGCGATCTGCTATTCGAGCTCGGGCTGGCCGGGCGGGAGCTCTATTGCGAGCTGGCCAACGCGCTTCGGGAGGCCACGGGCGTCGATGTGGGGCTCTGGCGTGGCGGGAGCGCGGCGGTGGCGCGCCAGGAAGCCGAGGCGGCGGATCTTCGCTCCAAGGTTGCCTGGCAACGCCAGCAGGGTCACGTCTGTGACTGGCTCGAGGCCGATGAGGTGCGGGAGCGCTATCCGTGGCTGGGACCCTGCGTCGGCGCGCTCTGGGCGCCGCACGAGGGCGCACTCGATCCGGTCCGCCTGGTCGAGGCGCTCAGGGCCGACGCTCGGGCGCACGGGGCCGACATCATCGCCGACGAAGCGGTAGCGCTCGACCAGCGCGGGGATCGGATCACCGGCGTAACGGGCCGCCAGTCGAGCTACTCGGCCGGCGCGGTGCTGCTCGCGGCCGGCGCGTGGAGCCGGCTGATTCGCGGGCTCCCCCGCCCCATGGCCGTCGAGCCGGCGCGGGGTCAGATGGTCGCGTTGCCGTGGCCCGAGGGCGTCGAACCGGCCATCGTGTACCACTGCGACTGCTACCTCCTCGCCCGCGGCGAGGAAGCGATCGCCGGCTCCACGATGGAATACGTAGGCTACGATGCCTCCGTCACCTCAACCGGACTGGGCCAGGTGCTCACCGCCGCGGTGGCGCTCTGTCCGCCGCTAGCGGGGCTTCCGGTGACCCGCTCGTGGGCGGGACTGCGGCCCATGACGCCGGACGGCCTGCCCATCCTTGGCCGCGAACCGCGGCTCCAGGGCCTCTGGTACGCGGCAGGATACGGCCGGCACGGTGTCCTGCTGGCCGGCATCACCGCGATGCTGCTCCGCCTCATGATGAACGGCCAGACACCGACGGAGGATCTCAGCGCGCTCAGACCGGAGCGTTTTTTCGACTGGTAGGCTAGCGGACATCGGTCGTCGGTCATCGGCTATCGGTCATCGGCTATCGGTCATCGGCTATCGGTCATCGGTTGTCTGGGAGCTTCCGAATGAGTGTCGCCAGCATCCGGCAAAGCCGTGCGGCTTCGTTGGCCAATCGGAACGCTTCCGCCGGAACGACGTAACCTGCATCCGCCGCCAGCCAAAGCAGACATTCCAGTTCGGCCGCTGACCCGAGCGCGATTCGAAGAAACCGGCGCAGCTCCGGATCCGTGTTCCGGCCGCATCCCTCCGCAATGTTGGCGGCGATCGAGATCGCAGATCTCCGCAGCTGCGAGGTGAGCCCGAAAAGCTCGCTTCGCGGCATTGATCGAGTAGCCAAGTAGACCTCGAGCGATAGGCCGCGAGCCCGCTGCCATACGTCGAGCCTTCTGAAATCTCCCATACGCCACAATCAGGCTGTCGGATCTGTCGGGGCGGTACCGCCCTGACGCGAGCCGTATCGCCATCCTGCCGACCGATGACCAACGACCGATGGCCGATAGCCGATAGCCGCTAGCCGCTAGCCCCATACATCCGACGCGACCTCCGCGGCGTACCGAGAGCACCAGGCAGCACGCTCACCATCACGCCCTAGGAGAGAACGCCTTATGCCCTTCGCATCGCTGACCGGAGGCCGCGGGCTCGCGGCGGCGGGCGTCGCGCTGGCCCTCGCGGCCGCGGGCGCCGTCCGGATCGCGGTCGGCTCGGATCACCAGGACACGCCGCTCGTCGAGTTGAACGCCGAGCAGGACATGACCGACGTGTATGCGTTTCCGGGATCGGCGCCGGGCCGCATCGCGCTCGTGCTGAACAGCCGCGCCTTCCTGACGCCGGCGCAATCGGCGGACGCGAGCTTCGATCCGAACCTTCTGTATCAGTTCAAGATCGACAACGACGGCGACGCCCTGGAGGACAAGGTCATCCAGGTCACCTTCACGGGCAGCGGAGGCTCCCAGCAGGTGCAGGTGCGCGGCCCCGTCGATCCTCCGGTAGTCGGCGCCATGCAGAACGAGGTCGCCGACGTGTCACCCGCGGTGAGCGGCGCCGTCAATACGGTGATCGGCAGCAACGCGGGGATCCAGACCTTCGCCGGGCCGCGGGACGATCCGTTCTTCATCGATCTCGAGGCGGCCTTCTGCATCCTGCCGGACCGGAAGCCCTCCACCGGCGGGCTCAGCCAGCCGTGCGGCCTGACCGCCAATCCGTCCGCGCCGTTCTTCTTCCGCAATCCCGGCATCAACTACGTCGCCGGCTTCAACGTGCTCTCGATCGTGGTGGAGCTGCCCAGTTCGCAGGTCGAGAACGGCGCCGGCGGCCGGCTCGGCATCTGGGGCACCATCAGCCGCTGACGACCACTCCCGACCAACGCTACGAGGACTGCCGCGATGATCTTCTCGACCCTGCTTCCGTTCCTCCGCCGCGCGGGCCGCATGACGGCCGTCGCCGGCGTCGCCCTGGCGGCCGCCTGCGACGACGACGCGAGCGGCCCGACCCAGCGCCGCATGTTCGACCAGGTGCAGCGGCTCGGTAATCCGCTGGTGAGCGAAGTGCTGCTTCAGAAGCGGGACCACCCGACCCACGGTAGCATCGGCCCCGACCAGGACGGCGCGCTTGTGGCCCCGCTCGCCCTCGCGTTCATCACCGGCCCGGGAAGCGTGGCCGGCCGCGATCCCGGGTACGCCGCCACGCTCGGCAGCGTGCTTATCCCTGATATGCTGATCGTGCAAACCGACAAGGACCCGGCGACGGCCGCTTGGCTCAACTGGGTAGGGCTTGCCCCGCTCCAGAACGGCTGGGGCGGGCGCAAGCTCCAGGACGACGTCGTGGATCTCGCGCTGCTCGCGGTCTTCGGCGATCCGTTCGGGTTGGATCCCGCCGGCGCCAACGGCAAGGATGCGCTCACGACGGACAACGTGGTGTTTGATTCGCCCGGCGTGACCGCGACCTTTCCCTACCTCGCGCCGCCCAACTGAGCATGACGCACCGGCGGCATGTCGTCCTGCTGCTGCCGCTGGTCGCGGCGCTCGGGCTCGGGGGCACGGTTCTCGCCGGGTCGCTCCCCGCCGGCGGGGCCGCCCCGCGGGAGCGGGCGCCGCTCCCGGAATCCGAAATCCGCGAGCGGGACATCGCGTTCTACCTGGCGCGGGTGGGGCGTGATCCGGACGGCGCGCTCGACCGGATGCACCTCGCCTCGCTGTACCTCCAGCGCGCCCGCGAGCGCGGGAGCGAGACCGACCTCAGCCGGGCCGAAGCGGCAGCGCGCGGTTCGCTCGGGCGCCGGCGCGCGCATAACACTTCGGCGCTGGCGGTGCTCACGGGTGCGCTGCTCGGGCAGCACCGCTTCGTCGAGGCGCGTGACGCCGCGGCCGAGCTGGCGCGGCTGGAGCCGGAGTCTGCCGCGGCGCGGGCGCTGCTCGGGGAGGCGCTCCTGGAGCTCGGCGAGTACGCCGAAGCGCGCCGGATCTTCACGGCACTCCAGAGTCGGCGTCACGATCCGGCAGTGGCGCCGCGCCTCGCGCGCTGGCACGAGCTGGAAGGCCGGGTCGAGGAAGCCGACCGGCTGCTGGGGGACGCGCGGGAGCGGGCGCTCGCCCTTCACGCGCTCCCACGGGAGCAGCGCGCCTGGTTTCACCTCCGCGTCGGCGATCTCGCTCTGCGCTATGGACGGCTGGGCGAGGCGAAGGCCGCGCTCGAAGCCGGTCTCGCCGAGTCTCCCGATGACCATCGGCTCCTCGCCGCGCGGGCGCGGCTCGCCGCCGAGGGCGGCGATTGGCGTGGCGCGATCGCATACGGCAACCGGGCGTTGGCGGGCGCGTTCGACCCGGCGACGCTCGGCCTCCTGGCCGACGCGCATCTTGCGCTGGGCGACACGGCTGCCGCGGCGGAGCAGGAGCGGGTGATGGACGTGGCGTTGCTCGGCCAAACGGGGCCGTTCCACCGCGCATGGAGCCTCCATCTGCTCGATCGCGGACGGCACGTGCCGCAGGTGCTCGCGCGCGCGGAGGCGGAGCTCAGCACCCGCCGCGACGTGTACGGATGGGATGTCTACGCCTGGGCGCTCTTCCAAGCCGGCCGCCACGCAGAGGCGGCGGCCGCGATGGACCGGGCCCGCGCCCTCGGCACCCGGGACCCGCTCTTCGAGCACCACGCGCGCGCGATCAACGCGGCGGCGGTCGCCGCGGACGAGGCACCGTGAGCGAGCTTTTCACCTACGCCGAGCTTGGCGTTCGCCACATCCTCGACCCGGCGGCCATCGATCACCTGCTGTTCCTGCTCGTGCTCGCCGCCGCCTACCGGTTGAGCGACTGGCGTGACGCGCTGTGGGTGGTGAGCGCGTTCACCATCGGCCATTCGGTGACGCTCGCGCTCTCCGCCACCGATGCCCTCGTGCTGCCCGCCGAGGCGATCGAGTTTCTCATCCCCCTCACGATCGTCGCGACCGGGGTCGAGAATCTCGCGGCGGGCGCCCGGCCACCGCTCGGGATCGGCCGGGTGTACCGGCCGATCCTGGCCGGCCTGTTCGGGCTGGTGCATGGGGCCGGCTTCGCCAATTACCTCCGGGAGCTCCTGCTCGATTCGATCACCGTGCCACTGCTCGGCTTCAACCTCGGAATCGAAGCCGGCCAGCTCGTGGTGCTCGCAGTCTCCGCCATCACGCTCACCCCGCTCGATCGGCTCGCGTCGCATCGGGTGCGGGTGCTGGCCGTCTCGACGATCGTGCTCGCGCTCGCCGCGCGCATGGCCCTCGAGCGGAGCCCCTGGCACCCATGAGAGGCCGCCTCGCCGTCGCGTGCTTCGCCCTTCCGCTGGTGGGCGCGCATCCGATGCACACGTCGGTCACCGAGCTCACGCACGAGCCCGCCACCCGGAGCGTCGCCGTAACCGTCCGCGTTTTCGCCGACGACTTCACGGCGGCGGCGGGCGCCGGCGACTCCGCGGCCGCTGGGTACCTGCGGTCGAGGCTCACGCTCGCCGACCGCGCGGGCCGGCCGATCGCGCTCCGGTGGGAGCGGCTCGAGCCGGCCGGCGACGCGCTGCTGCTCCGGCTTCGCGCCGACGCGCCCACCGGGCTCGGCGGCGTGCGGGTGCGGCACACGCTGCTCTGCGAGCGATTCGACGACCAGGTGAACATCGTCCGGGCGATCTACGCCGGGCGCCGTGCGACCCTCCTCTTCATCCCGGGCGACGCGGCCAAGGCGCTGCCATGAGCGCTGCTTGTCCTGGCGCAACGCCGGGGTATAGACTTGCCCCATGCCTAGCGCAGGGTCGCTCTCCCCCGCGGCGGACCGCGAGCTCGTCGCCCGCGCGGCGTCGGGCGATGAGCGCGCCATGACCGATCTCTACGACCGGTACGGGGCCATGCTCTATGCCGTCGCGTACCGCGTGGTGGGGCAGCGGGCCGACGCGGAAGAGGTGGTCGTCGAAGCGTTCGCGCAGGCGTGGCGCGACGCGGGCCGCTTCGAGCCCGACCGCGGATCGGTGGCTGCGTGGCTCACCATGATCGCGCGGAGCCGCGCGCTCGATCTGGTGCGCGCGCGGACCCGGCGCGACAAGCTTGCGGCGAGCGCCGCGGTGAGCGGGCTCGAGGCAGGTCCCGCGCCCGCCGACCACGCAGCGAGCCCGGCCGACCGCACCGAAGAGGACGAACGGCGGCGCATGGTGCGCCAGGCGATGGAGAGCCTCTCGCCGCCCCAGCGGCAAGCCATCGAGCTCGCCTTTTTCGAGGGCCTCTCGCAATCGGAGATCGCCGCGCGGCTCAATGAGCCGCTCGGCACGGTGAAGACCCGGGTCCGGCTCGGCATGCAGAAACTCCGCGAGTCGCTGCGCCCGTACTTCTTCGAGCGGCTGACATGAGCACTCCGGACGACGCCACCCTGCGCGATCTCGCCGCGGCCTACGCCCTCGGCGCCCTGCCCCCGGAGGAGGCGCGGGCGTTCGAGGCGTTCCTGGCGACGTCCCCCGAGGCCCGGCGCGAGGTGGACGAATACCGCGAGACGGCGGCCCTCCTGGCGCTCGGCGCGGACGAGCGTCGGCCCTCACCGGAGCTCCGCGGGCGGGTGCAGGCGGCGACCGTGCCCGCGGTAGTGGCGACGGCGCGGCGCTCTCCTTGGGGCCCGATCACGTGGGTCGGCCTCGCGGCCGCGCTGCTCGGGGCGGTGGTCCTCGGGGTCCGAACCCGCACCCTGGGCCGCGAGATCGCGACCCGCGACAGCACCATTGCGGAGCTGGAGCGCCGGGTGGACGAGCTGGGCCAGGGCGTCTTCGACCGCGACGCGATTCTTGCGGCGGTGCTCTCACGAAACGTGCAGCTGGTGCAGCTGACGGCGAGCGGCGATCCCAACCCGGCCATCCAGATCTTCTGGGACAAGGCGCGCAACACGGCGCTGCTCAACGCGAGCGGACTCAAGCCGACGCCGGCCGGCCGTACCTACCAGCTCTGGTGGATCCGCGACGGCAAGCCGGTCCCATCGGTCACGTTCGACATCGAAGCGGATGGCGCCGGGCTGGTGCGCGGCGTGAGCGTGCCGACCGACGGCGAGCTCAGTGCCGCCGCGGTCACCGAGGAGCCGGCCGGCGGATCGCAGCGGCCGACGAGTCCAATCCTGCTGGTGGGGGCGCTGCCGAAGTCCTGATGGTGAGAGGTGAGCGGTGAGCGGTGAGCGGTCGGACTGCCGGATCACTTCGAGTCGTCGCACGGCGGCTCGAACGCTGGCCGTGCTCATACTGTTCCCGCTCACCGCTCACCGCTCACGGCTTGCCGCTCAGCAGCCCGACGTCCAGCGCGAGCGGGCGGAGTACGGCCGTTGGCTTGCCTCCGCGCCGACATCGCCGCTGGCCGCGGTCGCGCTGGTTGCGGTGGGGTCGGGCATCCGCGTCGGTCCCGCCGACGCCGACATTCCGCTCGCGGGCTTCCCCGAGCACCGGGTCATCGAGCGGGCGGGGCGCGTCACCCTCGAGGGCCCGGAGGCAACCCGGCCGCTGGCTCGCGGCCGGCCGGCGACCATTGGCCGCTTCACCTTCGTCGCGGCCGGCGCGGCGGGCCGGACGACGCTCACCGTCCATGCCATGCCGCCTCCGGCCGGCGCGAAAGCCCCCGCCTGGTTTGCGTACGACCCCGCGGCCAACCTCCTGGTGAGGCTCGACCCACCGGCCCGCGCGGGCGTCGTGCGCGTGCTCGCGGCAGATGGGGTGGAGGTCGAGGCGGCGGAAGCCGGCACCGTGACCGTGGCGCTCGGCGGCCGGCGGACCACGCTCACCGTGCGGCGGATGCCGGGGGCCACGCCGGAGGAGAGTGAGCTCGAGCTGTACTTCCGCGACCGGAGCAACGGCCGGGGGACCTATCCGGCGGGCCGATTCGTCGCGCTGGTCCCGGCTGGCGAGGGCCGGTATCGCCTCGATTTCAATCGGGCCCGCAATCCGTTCTGCGCGTACAGCAGCATCTATCCGTGCCCGGCGCCGTGGCGCGGCAACGGCATCGCGGTGCCGGTGGAAGCGGGCGAGCGTTACAGTGGCGGCGGGCTGGATCCGGGCGACATGCCTGAGAGGTGAGAGGTGAGAGGTGAGAGGTGAGACGGCACTGCTGGCGGTGATCGGTGTACTCGGTGCGGCGGCCTTCCCGAGAGGCCCCTCTCACCTCTCACCCCTCACCGCTCACCGCGCCGAGGGTCCGGCCGGCGCGTGGAAGGCGGCCCTCGATCTCGCGGGCGGACCGCTCCGGTTCGGCCTCGTGCTCGAGGGCGGCGCGGGAGCGTGGAAGGGCCGGCTGTGTAACGGCGAGCGGTGCGAGCCCTTCTCCACCGTGCGCGTGCGTGGCGACAGCGTGACGCTCGAGCTGGCCGATTACGCGGCCGCGATCTATGCCCGCATCGCCGGCGACTCGCTCGCCGGGAACTACCGCAACGTGGGCAGCCGGGGGCCGCGGGTGATTCCGTTCCGCGCCGCCCGGGGCAACTGGCCCGTCGAGCGCGGACCCGCCGGGCTCCTCGGCCGGTGGGACGCGACGTTCGTCGGCGATTGGGGGACGAGCCCGCGCGTCTTCGAGCTCCGGAACGGGGCGCGCGGCCTGGAGGGCACCATCCTCTCGAACAGCGGCGACTACGGCCACTTCTGGGGCCGGGCGCACGCCGACAGCTTCTCGATCGCGCACTTCGACGGCTCGTTCGTCTACATGCTCACCGGCCGGCTCGTCGGCGACACCCTCCGGGGCACCTTCCACGCCGGGCTTCGCAGCCAGACGGTGTGGAAGGCGGTCCGGAGCACGGGCCGGCCACATCTCAGGCCGCCGACCGAGGTCACCCGCGCCGACACGACCGCGCCGTTCCGATTCGCCTTCCCCGACCTCAGTGGCACGCTGGTCTCGCAGGCGGACGCGCGCTTCCGCGGCAAGGTCGTGCTGGTGGACATCTTCGGCACCTGGTGCCCCACCTGCCATGACGCGGCCCCCACGCTGGTGCGGCTCTGGCGCAAGTACCATGATCGCGGGCTGGAGATCGTGGGGTTGGCGTACGAGGTCACCGGCGACACCGCGATCGACGGCGCCCTGGTTCGGCGCTACCGCGACAAGTTCGACATCCCGTTCCCGCTGCTCCTCGCCGGGATCAGCGACGCCCAGGAGGCCGCGGCGACGCTACCGCAGCTCGATGGCTTTGGCGCGTTTCCGACCACGATCTTCCTGGGCAGGGATGGGAAAGTGAAGCGGGTGCACGCGGGGTTCTACGGCCCCGCGACGGGGGAGCGCCACCGGGAGCTGGTCGCCGAAATCGAGCGCCAAGTCGAACGGCTGTTGAACTGAAAATTCACACGGAGAAAGCTGTTGTCGATGGCGACTATTGCCGGGCCTTCTCCTTGAGCGACGGGGCGGTCGCATCGGGGTCGATCTTGAGCCCGATCCACTCGCCTTTGAGTGCGTGGCCGGGGACGCCGCAGAGGAGCCAGTACCACCCCACCTCGTCGGCCTCGAAGCGCGCCACGTCGCGGGTCCCGGCGTCCAGACCGGTGGTGACGGCCCGGGTCAACGCATCCTCCAGCGCCGGCCGGCCACCCTCGGTCGGCAGCTTTTCCCGCTCCGCCATCAGGACGAGGCTATGGGGCGCCGTGGAGTCGTGCGATTCCCATTGCCAGGCGACGGTCCAGCCGCGGGGCACGACCACCTGCACGCCGCCCTCGCGGTAGCCGCTGATGAGAGCCGAGGGACTGCCCTGGGGTGCGGTCACGTCCAGCCGCAGGGACACGACGCGCTCAACCGTGTCCGTGGTCAGCCACGGCGTCTGGGCCGCCAGGCGGACGGCGGAGCCGGCGCCTAGCAACAGCGCCAGCAGGATAGAATGCGCGAGCGAGCGAAGCACGTCGGTCTGGCCCCGTGTTCAGGTGATCGGTAACTTCCGGACTTTCCATCGCATACTGCGGGCCGAAAACTAGGCGCGGAGACGCTGATGGCAGCACTTCTGTCGCGTGAACGGATCGTCGCGGGACCCGGGTTCAACCGCTGGCTCGTCCCGCCGGCCGCCCTTGCGATCCATCTCTCCATCGGCGTGGCGTACGGCTTCAGCGTGTTCTGGCTTCCGCTGAGCCGCGCCATCGGCGTGTCGCAGGGCCGCGGGCAGCCGCTGCCCTGCCCCGCGGACATGAGCGTGCTCGCCCGGATGTTCACCACGGCCTGCGACTGGAAGGTGAGCGACCTCGGGTGGATGTACACTCTGTTCTTCGTTTTCCTCGGCTCGTCCGCGGCCGTCTTCGGCGCGTGGCTCGAGCGGGCGGGGCCGCGCAAAGCCGGCGTCGTGGCCGCGTTCTGCTGGGGCGGCGGCTTCATGCTCTCCGCGCTGGGCGTCTATCTCCATCAGATCTGGCTGTTGTGGCTCGGCTCGGGCATCATCGGCGGCATCGGGCTCGGCCTGGGCTACATCTCGCCGGTCTCGACCCTCATCAAGTGGTTCCCCGATCGCCGCGGCATGGCGACGGGCATGGCCATCATGGGATTCGGCGGCGGCGCGATGATCGGCTCGCCCCTCGCCGACCGCCTGATGAAATGGTTCGCGACGCCAACGTCGGTCGGGGTGTGGGAGACATTTGTGACGATGGGTGTCATCTACTTCGTCGCGATGCTGTGCGGCGCGTTCGGCTATCGGGTGCCGACCGCCGATTGGAAGCCGGCAGGTTGGAACCCACCGGCCCAGCGGACCGGCATGATCACCACGCAGAATGTCCACGTGAACGAGGCCTGGAAGACACCGCAGTTCTGGTTCCTCTGGGGCGTGCTCTGCCTCAATGTCAGCGCGGGCATCGGCGTGATCGGGATCGCTTCCCCCATGATTCAGGAGGTGTTCGGGGGGCGGCTGGCGGATGCGCCGGGCGTCGCATTACGCGATCTTGACGCCGCGACCAAGGCCGAGCTGGCCACCATCGGCGCCGCCTTCGCCGCGCTCCTGAGCGTATTCAACATCGCGGGGCGGATCTCCTGGGCCTCGCTGTCCGACTACATCGGCCGGAAGCGCACCTATCTGATCTTCTTCACGCTTGGCACCCTGCTCTACGCGTTGGCGCCCTGGGCAGCGCGGATCGGCAGCGTGGCGCTGTTCGTGATCATCTTCTGTGTGATCCTGACGATGTACGGGGGCGGATTCGCGACCATCCCGGCCTACCTGGCCGACATCTTCGGGACCAAGTTCGTCGGCGCCATTCACGGACGCCTCCTCACCGCGTGGTCAGCCGCGGGCGTGCTCGGCCCGGTGCTGGTGAACTACATCCGCGAATTCCAGCTCGAGCGCGGGATTCCGGCCGCGCAGGCCTACAACGTCACCATGTACATTCTCGCGGGGCTCCTGGTGGTCGGCTTCTTCTGCAACCTCGCCGTGCGACCGGTCCACGAGCGCCACTATATGACGGATACCGAGCCCGACGTCCGAAGTCCCGCACCTGCGGCCGCGGCGGGGTCCTGAGGGGGAGGCAGCATGACTGAGCCGAGCCGGCCTGGGCAGTGGGGATTGGTGGTCCTCGCGTGGATCGCGGTGGGCCTGCCGCTCGCGTGGGGGGTATTCGTGACGCTGCAGAAGGCGGCGCTCCTCTTCAAGTGAGCGGATTTGGTGTGTTGCACCCTGCGACAGCAACTCCAAAGTGTTTCTGTTACAGACACTTACATCGATGCAATGGTTGCCGGTGCCCCCAACCGAGCGCCCGAGAATGATGCAGGCTCCCATCCACCGGCCTTGACTCCCGGCACGTAAGCCTCATCTTGTAGGGCCTCTTACCTCAACGGTGCAATGCATCTTGGCGCCTTTCCCTGGGCGTCGAGTGTCTCGCGAAGCAGGCGAGCTCGTTCGATGGGGGTCCGCCGGTCGGACCCGATGCCCGCCCACGCCGGCGGAGCGAACACTTCCATAGCGCCAGTTTCATCCAAGGAGGACGGAGCCATGCGGATTACGTCCCGGTGCTGGGTCGCGGCCGCGCTCGTGTGTATGCCGAGCGTTGTGGGGGCACAGTCGCCCGGAGGCGGCGCGTCGCCGCCGCCCGACGTCACAAGCGAGCGGCTCCTCAATGCCGCCGATGAGCCGGGCAGCTGGATGATGTACGGCGGGAATTACTGGCAGCAGCGGTATTCCAAGTCGAATCGCATCACCGCGAAGAACGTCGGGCAACTGGTCCCCCGGATGGTCTTCCAGACCGGCATCTCCAAGCTGGGCTCCTTCGAGAACACCCCCATCGTGGTCGATGGCCGCATGTACGTCACGACGCCGTACAACACGGTGATGGCGTACGATCTCAAAACCCGGAAGGAGCTGTGGCGCCACGAGCACAAGCTCGGCACCACCATCTACTGCTGCGGCCCGAACAACCGGGGCGTCGGCATCCACGGCCCGCACCTCTACATGGGCACCCTGGACGCTCGGCTGATCGCGTTCAACCGGGACGACGGCAAAGTGCTGTGGGACATCGAAGTGGCCGACCCGACATACGGCTACAGCATCACCCACGCGCCGCTCGTCATCGGCGACAACGTCATCGTGGGTGTGTCGGGCGGTGAGTACGGGATCCGCGGCCACGTGACGGCGTACAACGCGGTCACGGGCAAACAGGTCTGGCGCTGGTACTCGATCCCCGCCCCCAAGGGCGATCCGACGTTCGACGACAAGGCCCCGAACGGCTGGTTCGGCACCTGGGTCAAGACCACGCCCGAAGGCGACAACCTGAACCGGGACATCGCCAAGGAGAAGGCCGACAGCGCGAAGCACGCGGACGCCTGGAAGACCGGCGGCGGCGGCGTGTGGATGACACCGTCTTACGATCCCGAGTCGAGCACGATCTACGCGGCGGTGGGCAATCCGTCGCCCGACCTCGACGGCGCGATTCGCCCGGGCGACAACCTGTACACCGACGCCGTGGTGGCTATCGACGCGACGAACGGCAAGACGAAGTGGTACTACCAGACGGTGCCGCACGACGTCTGGGATCTCGACGCGGTGTCCCCGCCGGTGGTGACGACGCTGGACGGGAAGAAGGTCGTGGTGCACGCGGGCAAGACGGCGTGGCTCTACGTGCTCGACGCGGCGACGGGCAAGCTGGTTCGCAAGAGCCAGAACTTCACGCCCCAGGAGAACATGTTCGCTCTGCCCACCCCCGAGGGCACGCGGATGCTGCCGGGCGCCAACGGCGGCGCCGAGTGGTCGCCGATCTCGAACGACCCCCAGCTCAACTATGCGTTCGTCGCCGGCCTGCACCAGCCGATGCACTACAAGACCCACTACGCGCCCTGGGAGAAGGGCCGGCTCTGGCTCGGGTCGGCGTTTGTGGCGATCCCGGGCGAGGCGCAGTACGGGCTGTTCTCGGCGATCGATCTGAAGAGCGGCAAGATCGCCTGGCAGAACAAAGTGGAGCAGCCGATGATGGGCGGCGCGCTCTCGACGGCGGGCGGCCTCACTTTCACCGGCGAAGGCAACGGCAAGTTCAACGCCTACGAGTCGAAGACCGGCAAGCTGCTCTGGCAGTTCAACGCCGGAGCGGGCTGCAACTCGGCCCCGATGAGCTTCGAGTTCGGGGGCGAGCAGTTCATCGGCGTCGCCTGCGGCGGCAACTTCCAGCTCAGCTTCCCGCTGGGCGACGCCGTGTTCGTCTTCGGGCTGCCGAAAGCGTTCAGCGGCAACGCGATGATGAAGAAGTGACGGGCCCGGGGTCCCGGCCGGCTAGGCCGGGACCCGACCGCCGGGCATTGCCTGACTTCGTGAATTTGCATACCGTATAAATATCCACCGGCGTTTCTGTCCGACGCTTCCGTCGTCCGTCACAAGGAGGTGACACCCGCAGCAATATCTCGTTCGCGAACCCGGTGAGTCTCGACGACTCCCCCGCTGTGCGGTTGGTGCAGTCTCGTAGGTGGCTGTCGTGGATCAGTCAACTCAACGCGAGGTAAACGCACCTATGAAGCGGATTGGCCTGGTTTGTTTGGGGCTGGTGCTGGCAGCGAATACCGCCAGTGCGCAGCTCACGATGCAGATGAGTAACGGATGGACGTTCTCGTTCGCTGGCAACGTCAACGCGTTCCTCTACTACGAAAACAGCAACGACGGGAACACCTCCACACCGGGTGGCCTGGTGCCCGGCGGCGACGCGCTCAGTCAGACCCGTATCACCACGGGCCTGCTGCCGGCGTTCGCCGTGTTCGATGCCAAGGGCAAGGAAGGCAACACCGACCTCAGCGTGCACTTCGGCTTTGCCCCGCAAGTCAACTGCGCCGCCGGTGTCAACGACTGCTTCGGCGCCCAGATCGACATGCGTCAGGTGTTCCTGACCGTGGGGGGCACTTGGGGTCAACTGCTGGTCGGCCGTGAGCTTGGCGTGTACCAGCGGCAGAACATCCTGACCGACCAGACGCTGTTCGGCGTGGGCGGCACGGGCCAGGGCGGGCCGGGCACCGGCGCCGGCACCACCCTCGGCCGCATCGGCTACGGATACGTCTATCCGAACTTCCGCGCCCAGATGACCTATTCCACCGTTGCGGGCCGGCCTTACCAGTTATCGATCGGTGTCTTCGAGGCGGCGAGCAACGGGGAGTACGAGAACATCCAACTCCCGCGGGCCGAGGCCGAGTTCACCTACGCGGCGAGCGGGTTCAAGGGGTGGCTGGGCGGTAGCATCCAGAGCACCAAGACCGCGCCGACCGGCGGTGAGTCGCTGACGGCGTGGGGTGGCGCCGCGGGCCTCCGCTATGAGCGGCCGCAGTTCTCGATCACCGGCTCCGGGTACTATGGCAAGGGCATCGGGACGACGCTCTTCGCCCTCGGCGGCTCCTGCTCGCCCGTGTTCCTGGGCGGCGTCCCCGTCGCGAACGCGACCTGCGGCGCCAACGGGAGCGACGACGCGCGCGACTCGTACGGCTACATCGGCCAGATCACCGTGACCCCGCCGAACAGCAAGGTCACGATCGCGGGCAGCTACGGGTCCAGCATCCTCAAGTCGTCGGACACCGAGGAAGCGGCGGGCGGCACCGGCGAATTCAAGACCGAGAACACGCTGATTTCTGGCGGCGTATATTTCCAGGCGACCAAGTCGCTCAAGGTCGTCGGCGAGTTCAACTACACCTGGACCAAGGACGACATCGACGCGACCGACAAGAACACCAGCATCGCGCCGGCGTTCGGCTTCATGCTCTTCTTCTAAGCAGTTCGGTTATACTGCGGTACCTTGCGAGCGACCCTCTTCGGAGGGTCGCTCCATTTCCACCACCCTCGCCGAGGTTCCGACCGGATGACGATGCGCGCGTCACTTCTCACGCTCGTGCTCGCGGCCGCGTGCGGTCGCACGATGATCTCGTCGCTCGACACCCGCAGCACGATGGCCCCGCCGGACGCATTCGAGTGTGTGATGAAGACGTTCGAGGCGGAGGGCTTCAAGCGGACATCGTACGACAAGGACGAGCTCCGTACGGCAGCGCGGCGGGTCAACCCGAAGATCACATTCTCGAACGTGCAGTTCCAGAAGGCATTCGACGTGATCCAGGTGGACATCGGCAGCGGCGCCAGCGGAGAGACCGACATGAAGGTGACGGCCTCCACGGTAGCGGAATACTTCAGCCAGGCCGGACAGGTCTTCGAGACCCAGACGACCTCGCCGGAGGCGCAGGAGGCCGCCAGGACGATCGCCTCACGCTGCGGAGGGTGATTATCTTGCCGGCGTGACGATGGCCGCTCCGCTGGTTCACCTGACCCGCTCCCCAAGCGCCCCCGCCTCGCCTGTCGCCCCCCGGAAGCCCGGCTGGCTCAAGGTGAAAGCCCCGGGCGGCCCGAATTACGTGCAGCTCCGTGGCATGATGCGCGAGCTCGGGCTTCACACGGTGTGTGAGGAGGCCCGCTGCCCGAACATCGGCGAATGCTGGGAACATCAGGCCGCTACGTTCATGATCCTGGGTGACGTCTGCACCCGCAACTGCGCCTACTGCGCCGTCGCCCACGGGACCCCCAAGGCGTACGATCCCGAGGAGCCCGCACGCTTGGCTGAGGCGGTGGCGCGCATGGGCCTGCGCCACGTCGTGATCACGTCCGTGGACCGGGATGACCTCCCGAACGGGGGTGCCGAGGCATTCGCCGCGTGCATTCAGGAGATCCGCGGGCGCCTGCCCGACGCCTCGATCGAGGTGCTGATCCCCGACTTCAAGGGCTCCGAGCGGGCGCTCGCCATCGTGCTCGATGCCCGGCCGGACATCCTCAACCACAACCTCGAGACCGCCGAACGACTCTACCGGCTCGCCCGTCCGGGAGGGCGGTACGACCGCGCACTTCGCCTGCTGGCTGACGCGCGCCGGCTCTCACCCGGAGGGATCACCAAGTCAGGGGTGATTCTCGGCATGGGCGAGGAGTGGGACGAGGTCGTCGCCTGCATGCGTGACCTCCGCCGGAGCGATGTGAACATTCTCACGCTCGGCCAGTACCTCCGTCCCTCGGACGGACACCTCCCGATCGCGCGGTACTACACGCCCGACGAGTTCGCGGAGCTTCGCGACTTGGGGCTAGCGATGGGGTTCCTGCACGTGCAGGCGAGTCCCTTGACGCGCTCCTCGTACCATGCCTGGGACCAGGCCCGTAGCGTTCGGCCGACGGGAACGGGCGGGGACGGGCGGGAACCGGCGGGAACGGCAGCCAGCGGCGCAGGCGCCTGATGGCAGGCCACGCGACGGACCGGCGGGTGCGGGCGCGCACCGCCCCCAAGCCGTTCGACTCCGCGCTGGCCGAGCAGTACCGTGCGTGGCTCCGGCAGATGCTGGTCATCCGCCACTTCGAGGAGAAGGCCGGCGAGGCGTACAGCCTGGGCAAGATCGGCGGGTTCTGTCACCTCTACATCGGCCAGGAAGCGGTCGCCGTCGGCAGCATCGCGGCGCTCCGTCCGGACGACTACATCACCTGCTCCTACCGGGAGCACGGCCACGCCCTCGCGCGCGGCATCCCGTCCCGCACAGTCATGGCGGAGCTGTTCGGCAAGGCGGCGGGGTGCTCCGGCGGCAAGGGCGGCTCGATGCATCTGTTCGACGCGTCGCTCGGCTTCCTCGGGGGCCATGGCATCGTGGGGGGGCACATCCCGCTCGCCACGGGCATGGCGTTCGCCGCGAAGTACCGGGGCACCGACCAGGTGGCGGTCTGCTACTTCGGCGAGGCGGCGGTCAACAACGGCGCCTTCCACGAGGCGCTCAACATGGCCGCGCTGTGGAAGCTCCCCTGCATCTACATCTGCGAGAACAACCGGTACGGGATGGGCACCGCGCTCGAGCGGGCCAGCGCCATCTACGACATCTCCGAGCGCGCGTCGTCGTACGACATGCTCAACGAGGTCGTGGACGGCCAGGACGTGCTCGTCATGAAGAACGCGATGGACCGTGCCGTCGAGCGTGCGCGCGGCACGCGGGCGCCGACCCTGCTCGAGGTACGCACCTACCGTTTCATGGGCCACTCGATGTCCGACCCCATTCACGGCCACTACCGCACCCGGGAGGAGGTCGAGGAACACCGGAAGCGCGATCCGATCGCGCTCTGGTCGGCGAAGCTCATGGCCGAGGGGATCATGGACGAGGCCGCGATCCGCGCCCTTGACGCCGAGGTGTTGGCGGAGGTGGGCGACGCCTACGAGTTCGCGGACAGCGCGCCTGATCCCGAGCCGGATGCGCTCTGGACGGACGTCTACGCCCCGGACAGTGACGATGGCGACCCTCACGTATCGTGACGCTCTCAACCACGCGTTGAGAGAGGAAATGCGGCGGGACGACCGCGTCTTCCTCATGGGCGAGGAAGTCGGCACCTACCAGGGCGCCTACAAGGTGAGCCGCGGCCTGCTCGAGGAGTTCGGCCCGATGCGCATCGTCGACACGCCCATCACCGAGCTGGGCTTTGCCGGGGTGGGCGTCGGGGCCGCGATGGTCGGGCTCCGCCCGGTCATCGAGTTCATGACCTGGAACTTCGCGCTGCTCGCCATCGATCAGGTCGTCAACAACGCCGCCAAGATGCGCTACATGTCGGGCGGACAGGTGGGGGTGCCCATGGTCTTCCGGGGCCCGGGCGGCGCGGCTCTCCAGCTCGCCGCGCAGCACTCCCAGGCGTTCGAGAGCTGGTACGCCCATATCCCCGGGCTCAAGGTCGTCGCCCCCGCCACGCCGGCCGATGCCAAGGGGCTCCTCAAGGCGTCGATCCGGGACGACAACCCGGTTGTCTTCATCGAAGGCGAGATGCTCTACAACCTGAAGGGTGAGGTCCCGGACGGCGAGCACATCGTGCCGCTCGGCGTCGCGGACGTGAAGCGGCCCGGCGACGACGTGACGATCGTGTGCCACTCCAAGACCGTCGCGGTCGCGCTCAAGGCCGCGGAGCAGCTCGCTTCGGAGGAAGTGCAGGCGGAGGTGGTGGATCTCCGCACGATCCGACCGCTCGACGAGACGACCCTGCTCGCCTCCGTGGGCAAGACCCACCGGTGCGTGGTGGTGGAGGAGGGGTGGCATTTCGCCGGCGTGGGCGCGCAGGTGGTGGACGTGATCCAGCGGGACGCGTTCGACCAGCTCGACGCGCCGGTGCTGCGCGTGACCGGCGCCGACGTGCCGATGCCCTACAGCAAGCGGTTGGAGAAGGCGGCCAAGGCGGATGTCGACAAGGTGACGGAGGCGGTGAGAAAGGTGCTGTACCAGGAATGATGGTCATCGGTCATCGGCTATCGGTCATCGGTCGTCGGCTATCGGTCGGCCCCGTGCAGCGGCGCGCCTCCGTGCACGGAGCGGCCGATGACCGATGACCGATAGCCGCTAGCCGCCAGCCGCCAGCCGCTAGCCGAGAACGGCAGACACATGGCTACGAAGGTGGTAATGGAGGCGCTCTCTCCCACGATGGAGGAGGGCCGCCTCGTCGAGTGGAAGAAGCAGGCCGGTGAATCCGTCGCGGTGGGTGATGTGCTCGCCGAAGTGGAGACCGACAAGGCGGTGATGGAGCTCGTCGCGCGGGTCGGCGGCGTCCTGCTCCGCCACACGGTCGAAGCGGGTGCCACGGTGCCGGTGAGCGCCGAGGTGGCGGTGATCGGCGAGGCCGGCGAAGCCGGCGGCGCACAGGCGGGCGAGGGTGACGGG
>JBOHSN010000002.1:0-84015 GCA_050733215.1 Gemmatimonadales bacterium | reverse complement strand
GTCGCGGCGCGCTCGAGATCGCCCAGCGACGCGCCGGCGCGCATCCGCGCACGCCGCGAGCCGGGAGTGACTTCGAGCGCCGGCCCCGCCGCCGCGGTGAGATCCACCAGCACGCCGTCCCCCACGTTGCCGCCACTCATCGCGCTGCCCGCGCCGCGGGGAACAAGCGGCACGCCTTCCGCGCCGGCCCAGCGGACGAGCGCCGCGACGTCGTTGGCATCCGCGGGGAGGCACACCGCGCGCGGGACGATCCGGTAGATCCCCGCTCCCTCGGCGTACGCGGCGCGCGCGCGCCGGTCGGTGCGGAATGTTCCCTTGATCCGGGGTGCGGCAGGCATGCGTTGAAGCTACGGCGACGCTCCCTTGCCAAGCAAAGGGTGGCCGACGAGGTTACCGAGCCTATGTCTGAGTCGCCTCGCGCCCAGCTCATCCACATCGACGTGGATCGACGCCTGGGCCACGAGTGGGACGAGTGGGACGGCAAGCCCCTGCCGAACCAGGGCGACTTCGATTCCTCTCCCCGGCTCTTCTTTGCATGGTCCGCGCTTACGCTCGTGGTGGGCGGGGGCCTGACCGCTTTCCTTATCTATGTCCTGAATCCCCGGCTCGCCCTCATGCATCCGGCAATTCCCGGCGTGCTATGGGCAGCGTGGGGGCTGGGCGGCCTGGCCCTCGGTGGCTGGTGGCTCCTGATGGCGCTTGGCTATGCGCTGAATCGTCCGGTGCTTCCGGAGCGCCTCGCCGAGCGGGGGCCGTTCCTCCGGCTGATGCGGTTCACCTCGGGCGTGGCCGGGCGGTTCGGCCGGCGGGATTGGGTCGAGAATGCCGCCGTGAAGGTCTATAACGCGCTCGCGGCGGTTCGCGGCCGAAAGGTGGGAACGGGCGAGCTGCTTCTGCTCATTCCCCGCTGCCTCTCCAAGGAGACACTCGACGGGGTGCTCGGGATCGCCGGGAAGTACGGGGTGCCGGTATTCGTCGCGACGCGGGGTCAGCTCGCGCGCCGGGTGATTCGGGAGCGCCGGCCGCGAGCGGTCGTGGCGGTTGCCTGCGAGCGCGACATGGTGACCGGCCTGCACGACGTCGCCGGAAAGGTGCCAGTGCTCGGGCTCACGATGACGCTCCCGGCGGGGCCGTGCAAGGACGCCCGCCTCAACCTTGGCCAGCTCGAGGCGTGGGTCCGGACCTACGTGGTCTGAGCGCGCTAGCGGAGCTGTCCGTCGTATCGCCGCGCGAGTCGCGCGAGCACCGAGTCCACCCGCTGCGACACCGGATGATCCGGCGGCACCGCACGCTCGAGCTCCCGCTCGGGCAATGACGGATCCACCGCGCTTCGGAACACCGTCTCCACCCGGAGCTCGCTCTGGCGCACCCGGGCCGGCTCGATCCATCCCCGCACCCGCACGACACCCGTTCCGGTCCGTCCCGTCGCCGCGGTGTGTCCCGTCGCCGCGTCGAACCATCGCGTCTCGAGGTACCCGTCCCGCAGCTCGACGCGGGTGACGGGAATCGAGTCCTCGCGCAGCGCCTCCGCCAGCCGCTCGGTCGCTTCGGGCCGGCTCAGCGCTACGTCCGCGTGACGGGCCTCGGGGGCGGGCTCGAACGGCGGGCGCGCCGTCGCGAGCTGGCACGCGCCCAGTAGCCCGAGCCCGGCAAGACCCGCCCGCACGCGATCAGTCCTTGTGTGCCGGCGTGCCGGGCGGGTGGGAATGGGGTTTGGTGGTGGTGCTCGTGTCGGTGCTGCCGTGCGAGTGCGGCGTTCTGCCTGGGGTGTGGGTCTGGGCGGCCGCCCCGGAATCGGCAGCGTGCTCCTCGCCCGGGGCATGTTCGTGCTTGGTCGCGCGCGCGTTCAGGATGGTGGTCAACGTGCTGTCCGGGATACCGGCCGCATGCTCGAAGACGAGCTGGCCGCCGTGGTGTCCGGTGTAGGCGAGCGAGAACAACCCGCCGAGCATCACGAGGAGCACCGCGAAGCGCTCGCCGCCCCCCATCTTCCGCTCGCGCAGGAGCCGCCACAGCGCCGCTACCGCGAACGTGCCGAGCGTGATGTAGGCGAGCTGCTCGTGATGTTCCATCAGCTCGTGGGCCGGCCCGCCGTGCGCCACGTTTTCCTCGGCCTGGCGCCCGGCGAGCACCGCCGCCCCGGCCCCAAGCGTGCCGACCAGCAGCAGCGCAAAGGCCGTCCGCCGCACGCTGTCCTTCTTCAGGGCCACCGCGAGGATCTCGAACAGCACCGCCATCGAGAGGAGCGCGACCGGAAAAGCGGTGAGCAACGCGTGGGTGCGGGTCCAGTCGTAGCCGAACATCGGAGCTCCCAATTCAGGCGGTGACGGTGAGCGGTAAGCAGTGAGCGGGGCCGGGTCCCGCTTACCGCTTACCGCTCACCTCTATCGGTGCCGGCGGAGAAACAGAGTAATCATAAAATCCCTTCCCGCTTTTCCGCCCGTGGAGTCCGGCCTTGACCATGCGGTGGAGCAGGGGTGGCGGCGCGAAACGGGGCTCGCGGTACTCGTCGAACATGATCTCGGCGATCCGCACCACGGTGTCGAGCCCCACGAAGTCGAGCAGGGTAAAGGGGCCCATCGGATGTCCGCAGCCAAGCCGCATCGCGGTGTCCAGATCGGCCACCGATCCGGTGCCACTCTCCAGCGCGCGAACCGCGTCGAGCAGGTAGGGGACGAGCAGCCGGTTGACGAGGAAGCCGGGCGTATCGCTCGAGGTCACGGCTTCCTTGCCGAGGCTACGCGCGAACGCCATCGCCCGATCGAAGGTGTCGGCGCTCGTGGCCACGCCCCGCACGACCTCGACCAGCGGCATGAGCGGCACCGGGTTGAAGAAGTGGAGCCCGACGAGGCGGTCCGGCCGCCGGGTAGCGGCGGCCATCGAACCGATCGTGAGACTCGACGTGTTCGAGGCGAAAATCGTGGTGGCCGGACACCGGGCGTCGAGCTCGCGCCAGAGTCCGTTCTTGAGATCCAGGTCTTCGGTGACCGCCTCGATCACGATGTCGGCCTCGCTCACGGCGGCGAGGTCGGTGGTGAACGCCAGGCGATCGAGCACGGCACGGTCGGGCGCGGTCAAGCCGCCCTTTTCCGCGAGCCGGGCCAGCGAGCGCTCGATCGCCGCGCGGCCTTTGGCGAGTGCCTCGTCGGAGGTATCGCGCACGAGGGTGCGATACCCGGCCGCGGCAGCCGTCTGGGCGATGCCGCTGCCCATCAGTCCGCAACCGAGCACGCCGACCGCCGTGATGTCGCGGGTCATTGTAGCGTGCGTCGCACTTCGTCGGCCAGTGCCCCCAGCAGCCCGGCGGGGCGGGGAAGCTGCGCGCGGCCTTTGGCGGAGAGCCCGTCGAGGTGATCGAGCGCGCGCTCCAGACCGAGCAGCGTGCGGGCCGGGACGGGTCGGAAGCGGCGCAGCGCGCCGTAGCCGAGCCCCAGTCCGATGGGGAGGGGGACGACCGCGATGGCGGCCATGGCACTCAGCGCTACGAGCAGCGCGGTGATGCCTGCGCCCGCGGTGGCGAGCACGGCGGCGCTCGTGAGGTAGGCGCCGCGGAGCGGCTTGACGTCGGCCGCGAGCGCCACGTGGGAGTACTCGCCCTCAAGCCCCGCGATGGCTGCGGTGACGGTGCCCGCCTTGCCCAGCATGAACATCCGGCGGTCGGAGCCGAGCACTGCCGCGGAGCGGCGGAGCGCGGCCTGGATGCCGGTGAGCGGTTCCCAGGTGATGCGACCGGGTTGTTGGCGCTGGACGCAGAGCAGCTCGTTCTGCTCCATCCAACGGAGCAAGTGAGCCTCGAGGATGGGCGGTTGGCCCGCGACCACCCGGTGCGTCACGACGACGCCGGGGCCGGCCAGCCGGTCGAGCAGCCCGATCTGCATCTGCTCGGGCAGGCGGCTCCGCTCCTCGGCCAGCGCCTGCTGCAGGAACCGCGGCGGAATCCCGACCTCTTTGCCGAGGGCGAGCAACTGGTCCGGAGTGATCCCCTCGCCCGGTTCGCCATCAGCGGTCTGGAGCTCGGCCGCGCGCTGGATGATCCGCTCGAGCGCAGCGCGGTCGAGCCGCGCTGGCCGCTCTTCACTCATGCTCGCCACTCGGCGGCTCCGGCTTCCGCTGCGCCCATTCGATCCGGAACTGCTGCATCATGTCGGCGAGGGTCGCCGCCGAAAGTCCCCCCTCGGTCATCACACTCGGCGCCAGCACCTTCTGAATCTCCGGCGGCAGCGCGGCCGTGGGGTCGGCCGCCGGAAGTGCGGCCGACGCGGGCGCGGCTGCGGAGGCGGGGGCGTTGCGCGGACCCTGGATCCATGGCCGGAAGAGCTCGATCGGGATCGGAAAGATGGTCGTCGAGTTGTTCTCCGCCGCGATCTCGGTGACTGTCTGGAGGTAGCGGAGCTGCATCGAGCTCGGTTCGAGCGCCAACGTCCTGGCGGCTTGCGCCAGGGTCTCAGATGCCTGGAGCTCGCCCTGCGCCGCGATCACCTTCGCCCGCCGCTCCCGCTCGGCTTCTGCCTGACGCGCCATCGCCCGCTTCATCTGATCGGGCAGGTCCACGTCCTTCACCTCCACCGCCGAGACCTCGATGCCCCAGGCATCGGTGCGCTCGTCGATGATCTTCTTGAGCACGCCGTTGATCTTCTCGCGGTCGCTCAGCAGCTCGTCGAGCTCCACCTCGCCGAGAACGGAGCGAAGGGTGGTCTGCGCGAGCTGGCTGGTGGCGTAGAGATAGTCCTCGATCTCGATGATCGCCCTGGCCGGATCGGTCACGCGCATGTACAGCACGGCGTTCACCTTCAAAGTCACGTTGTCGCGGGTGATCACGTCCTGCGGCGGGATGTCCAGCGCCACGATCCGGAGCGACACCCGCTTCTGGCCCGCGAAGAGCGCCGGCAGGAAGATGAGCCCCGGTCCCTTGGTCCCCCAGTAGCGGCCCAGGAAGAACGCCACGCCGCGCTCATACTGGCGGATCACGCGCAGGCTGGCGAAGAGATACGCGACGGTGATGGCGAGTCCGGCGGTCAGGATCTCCACGGCAGCCTCAGGCGGGAAAGGCCTCGACCACGATCGCGATGCCCTGGCCGCCGCCGATGCAGGCGGCGCCGAGTCCGTAGCGGCCGCCGCGCCCGCGGAGCGCGTGCAGCAGGTGGGCGGTGATGCGGGCACCGCTCGCGGCCAGCGGATGGCCGACGGCGATCGCGCCGCCGTCCACGTTGGTGCGGTCCCGGGGGAGGTCGAGTTCGCGCTCTACGGCTAGGTACTGGGCGGCGAACGCTTCGTTCACCTCGATGAGATCGATCGCGGGGAGGTCGAGGCCGGCGCGCCGGAGCGCCGCGCGCGCGGCCGGCGCTGGCCCAATGCCCATGATCTCCGGCTCCACGCCCACGGTGGCCCAGCTCACCAGCCGGCCGAGTGGACGGAGTCCGCGCTGTTCGGCGAGGGCGCCGCTGGCGAGCACGAGCGCCCCGGCGCCATCGGAGATGCCGGAGGCATTGCCGGCTGTTACCACGCCGCCCTCCCGGAACACCGGCGCCAGCTTCGCGAGCCCGGTGGGCGAGGTGTCGGGGCGCATGTGCTCGTCGGCGGCCCAACTCTCCGTTTGCTTCGTCTTCGGATTCCGCACCGCGACCGGCACGACCTCGGCGGCCAGCACGCCGTTCTTCCAGGCCGCGGCCGCGGCTGCCTGACTCCGCGCGGCGTACTCGTCGCACTCGGTGCGGCTGATGCCGTAGCGCTCGGCCAAGCGCTCGGCGGTTTCGCCCATCGGGAGTCCGCAATGCGCGTCCCGGAGCGCTTCGGTGAGCGTGTCCTCCAGTTTGGGCCCGGCCCCGAGCTTGAGCCCCCAGCGGCTGCCGCGCAGCACGTGGGGCGCCTGGCTCATAGACTCGGCGCCGCCGGCGAGCACGGCATCGGCCTCGCCCAGCGTGATCCGGTGAGCAGCCTGGATCACGGCCTCGAAGCCTGAGCCGCACAGGCGGTTCACTGTGACCGCCGGAACGGGCACCGGCACCTCGGCCCGAAGTCCAACGTGCCGCGCGAGATAGGCCGCGTCGCCCGAGGTCTGCAGGACGTTGCCGACGATGACGTGGTGGACGTCGGCGGGCTCGACTCCCGACCGCGCGATGGCGCAGCGCGCGGCGGCCACCCCCAGATCGGTGGCGCTATGGTCCTTGAGCGTGCCGCCGAACGAACCGAACCCGGTTCGGACGGCGGAAAGGAAGACGACGTCGCGGGGCTGTGCTGCAGTGGTCACGGTCGAAATATATCGCCGGGGGCGTCAGACCTGCGCCAGCGCCGATGCGGGTCCGGCCCGGGGCCGCACGCGCCGGCACCTCGCCCCGGCCCTGATCCGCCACGTTGCGAACGGCGCGGGCGCGCCGCATCATCCGGACCAGGCTGGTGCGGTCAAGTCCCCGCCGGCTGCCCGCCTTCGCCACACGCCGGGCAACCGAATGCTGCCCCGGGGCAGCTCTAATGTTGACAAACAACGGCTCTCGAGCGGCTCTCGAGGAGGAGACCATGGCCGAAGCTCGGCCCTCAACGACGGGCTCGGCCGCGCGACGGCTGATCGGGCTCGGCGCGTGGCTTTGCCTTCCGGCGTCCCTGATCGCGCAGGCACCCGCAGCCCCCGGACTGGCGGAGCGACTGGGCGGTCGCTGAAGGATTCACGCTTCGGCGTGACGCCAGGGGATTCCGGTTTCCGACGTCGATCGCGTTCGTTCCCCATCCCGGTCCGGCGCCGGAAGACCCGCTCTACTTCGTCGCGGAACTCCAGGGCACGATCAAGGTGGTCACGAACGCGCGGCAGGTGCATACGTTCGCGAGCGAGGTAATGCCGCTGCCGACCCGCGACACGCTTCCCTCGTACAGGGGTGAGGCCGGGCTCGCTGGACTCTGCCTCGAGCCCCGGCACGGCTATGTGTTCGCGACCTTCGCGTATGCCGACTCGACCGGCGTGCTGCGCAACGGCATGGCGCGATTCGAAACCCGGCCCGGGCGCTTCGCGCTCACGCCCATATCGAAGGTCCTGTTCACGAGCCCGTTCGACGCCGACGTGGCTGCGATCTCGCACCAGATCGGCCCCTGCCAGGCGACGGCCGGCGGCGTCTACGTATCCGTAGGCGACGGAGAGGAGCCGAAGCGGAGCCGCGACCTGCAATCCACGCTGGGCAAGGTTCTGCGGCTCACGTTCGACGGACCAGCTGGTCGCTCGGCTCACCCAGCGGTTGTCGTCCGACGAATATCGCCGGACGGTGGACTGGGTGGACTCGCTGCCCGCGGAACCCTTCCTGAGCAACCGCAAGGCGCGCCACGACGTCCTGGCCTTGCAGGGGATGGACCGAGTGCGTCCATGGATGCGCCATCACATCCGCCAACCGAAATTCGACAACCCCAGGTCTCAGATGCCGGCGCTCGATGTGTCCGACGCCGATGCCGTGGCGCTCACCGATTTCCTGCTGGCGCCGCCAAAGCCGGCCGTGGTGCCGCCGAAGCCGGCCGTGGTGGCCCGGCCGGAGCCGAAACCAAGAGTTCGATACCGCCACGTGGCCCTGGCGTTCCTGGCGGGCCTCATGCTGGGCGGGACCGGGGCCTGGGCGGCCCGGCGCTGGAGGCAGCACCAAGCCCATTCGTGATCTCGATGGTCTCACTCCACCCGAGTGGGCTGCGCGAGGTCAAAGGTGGGCGAGCGCTGCCCCGCAGTGCACGCAGTGGCGCCAGCCGAGCTCGACCTCGGTCTGACACTGAGGACACCGCGGCGTGGTCTGACTCTGGCCGCAGCTGGGGCAGAAATTGACCGTGCGCCCGGTGGGCAACGTCCCGCCACAGTACAGGCACATCAGGCCGGGTTCGAGGGCGGCCGGACCAGCGGGCGGGCGAGCGACTTCCAGGTCCAGCACCTGCTCGGGCAACAGCTCCGGCACCGGTTCGGATTCCATCGCCGGCTCGAGGTCCGGTGGCGCGTAAGGGTCGTGGTCGCTCACTGCGAGGGCGCGCGCCACGCGCAGCCCTTCCAGCGTGAGGAGGGCATCCGCGTGGCGGCCGAGCAAGCTGAGGTCGGGGTTCGAGCTTCCGATTTCCGCCGCGAACCGCGCCCGCGCATCGTCCGGGCTCGTGCGGGCGAAGCCGCCGTCGCCGGCCGCCAGCCGGAGCAGAAGCAGGTCGTAGTCCTCGACAGTGTCGAGTCCGAGCGCCCGCCGCGACGTGCGGTAGGGCAGGATGGCATCGCGGATATCGCCCAGCGCGATCGGGCGGTTCAGGCGGGCGGGGTCGGTGGCCGCGAGCGTGGCGACGAGCTGCTGGAAGAGACGCGCGAGATCGGTCACGGGGATCGGCCGGTGTGTCGGTCTTCGGTCAATGATAGCGGCATCGGATCGCCGGCCGCGATGTGCCGCTCGAGTTCGGCGAACGCCTCGTCGGGATCGTAGCCGGCGAAGAGCCCGCGCGCCTGCCGCTCGGCGAGCCACGTGCCGAACCCCGACGCCACCGCGCCGCTCGAGCTCTCCCCCCGCCCCGCGGCGCCCACCGCGAGGTCGTTCGCGTACTCGTTCTTGGGATGCCCCCGGTGTCCCCGCACCCAGGTCCACTGCACGTCGTGGAGCTTCGCGGCTTCGGCGAGGGCTTGCCAGAGCGCCAGGTTCTCGATGGGCCCGCCCGGCTTCTTCCATCCGCGCGCGGCCCAGCGTGGCATCCATTCCCGCATGCCCTTCACCAGGTACTCGGAATCCGACACCATCAGCACGCGCAGGCGGCGGCCCTTCCGGGCCAGCAAACGCAGCGCGACTGTCGCGCCCTCCAGCGCCATGCGGTTGTTGGTGGTGTCGGGATCGGCGCGGTAGAAGTCGCGCCGTTGGATGCCGCCGCGCGTCCGCACCTCGATGAGCCCCCCGGCACCGCCGGGGGTGGCGCCCTCCCGGCCGTTGCCAAGGCAGCTTTCATCGAGATGGACGATGGCTACGGGCGCTGGCATCGGTCTCCCGGTTGGATCGGCAAGACGAGCGATTCACACGGAGGCGCAGAGGACGCGGAGGAACTGCCTTTCGTGGGTTCACGTTCGAGCATCCAGACGCTCAGCCATGACTGCAACAGCGGCCGCTCTCCGCGTCCTCCGCGCCTCCGAGTGAACTCATGACTAGAGCCCGATGACCTGGAATGCGGCGATGTCGTGGAGCGGGAACGTCACCTCCTCCCCCGTCATCGGCAGCAGTCCGATCAGCGTGTCGCCCTTGGCGCCAACGGTTACCCGGCGGGCCACCACGATGTACTCGGTGCCGCGGCGCGTCTCGAGCGCCACGCGAAGCCCACGGCGGGCGGCGTGCTCGAGCTGATCCATGCGGTCGGCGCTCCAGCGCATCGGCAGGGCTCGATCACGCGGAGGCGAGAGTGCGAGCGACGCGTACTTGTCCCACCGGCTCGCGCACCAGGCGGCCGATCGTCACGGCGCCCGTCACCCCGCCCTCCCGAAGCGCCGCGAGGAGTGCGGCCTCGTTCTCGGGCGGCACGGCGAGCAGCAGACCGCCCGACGTCTGCGCATCCACCGCCAACCAGCGGTCGGTCTCGCTGAGGTCATCGGCCCAGGTCACCCGCCCCTCCGTGGCTTCGAGGTTTCGGCGAGTGCCGCCGGGGATGAAGCCGCGCGCGGCGAGGTTCCGCGCGTGGGCGAGGATGGGCAGCGTGTCGTACGCGATCTCCGCTCCGACCTTGCTGGCATCGCAGATGCGAAGCAGGTGGCCGAGCAGCCCGAAACCGGTGATGTCGGTGGCCGCGCTTACGCCCACCTTCAGCGCGGCCTGCGAGGCGGCCGCGTTGAGCACCGTCATCGACCGCACGGCTTCGGCCATGCCGGCCTCGAGCAGCGCATCCTGCTTGAGCGCGGTGGCCAGAATGCCGGTGCCGAGCGGCTTGGTCAGGACGAGGGTGTCGCCGGCGCATCCACCGGCGTTGGTGAGCATCCGGTCCGGATGCACCTCGCCGATCACCGCCATCCCGTACTTGGGCTCCCGGTCGTCGATCGAGTGGCCGCCGACGATCAGGCATCCCGCCCGCGCGGCGGTGTCTGCGCCACCCTTGAGCACCTCGGCCAACATCTCGAGCGGGAGCGTCTCCCGCGGCCACCCCACGAGATTCAGCGCGAAGAGCGGCGTACCGCCCATGGCGTAGACGTCACTGAGTGCATTGGCGGCGGCGATGGCGCCCCAGGCGGCGGGATCGTCGACGATGGGCGTGAGAAAATCCACCGTCGCCACGAGCGCGCGGGCTTCCGTAAAGCGGAAGACCGCCGCGTCGTCACCGGTCGCGGCGTCCACGAGGACCCGAGGGTCCCCGGCAGAGGGCAGAAGGCGCAGGACCTGCGCCAGCTCGCGCTCGCCGAGCTTGCAGGCTCAGCCGGCGCCGTGGGACAGCGAGGTGAGCCTTATCCGCGGCGATTGGTCTCGAGGAGTGTCTGGCATGCGAGTGCGAGTGTGAGTGTGAGTGTGAGTACCAGGACCCGTTAAGTGTAAGCGCCCCGGGCGGTGCTCGCACCCGCACTCACACTCACACTCCCTATGGCACTCTCACCAGGCTGCCCTGATCGAATCGGCCGACATCAGCTGCCCGCGGACCATCACCTGCTCCACTTTGCGCGCGTTCCGGACGTCGGCGAGCGGATCCGCGCCCAGCACCACGAGGTCAGCCGCCTTTCCGGGCGCTACGACACCCAACGAGTCGGCCCCGAGGAGCGTCGCGCCGCCGGTCGTCGCGGCCGCGAGCGCCTCGGCGGGCGTGAGACCCGCGTCCACGAGCAGCTCCATCTCGCGATGCTGACTGAATCCCGGGATCAGGAGCTGGTTGGAGGCATCGGTGCCGGCCGCGATCAACCCCCCGGCCTTCGTGAACTCGCGGACGAAGCGGTTCTGATACGCTCGCGCCTGGCGAAAGGCGGCCAGATCCGCCGGGCTCCACCCGGCCCGCTCGATCATTCCCCGCACGTTCCAGCGTTCCTGCTCGGCGCGCGGCACCGCCGCGAGTTCCGGTTGCGCCGTCACCGCCGAGTCGTCGAGCCGGCTGAACGTCTCGTGCAGCACGAGCGTGGGGATCACGATCACCTGTTGGCCGGCCAGCTCGCGGGCTATGCGCGCGAGCACGGCGGAGTCGAGGCCGACCCACCCCCGCTCAAAGGCGGTCCAGCCCGGCCAGAAGCCGCGATAGTGCGCGCTGTAAAACGCGGAAGCGTTGCCTGCGGCCTCGGGCACACCGCTCAGGTGCTCGATCGCGCCGATGCCCGTCGCGGCCGCGGTGACCGCGTCGGTGAGGCCCAGATGCCCCGTCACCTTCAGGTGGAAGGTGTTGGCCTCATCCACGATGGCGCGGAGCAGCGGCGGGTCCACGCGGGTGTAGGTCTTGATGAAGTCCACGCCCGCGACCGCGAGCCGGTCCACGGCCTTCCGCGCGTCGGACGCGTCGTCCACGCCGATGGCGTCGGCATAGGTCGTGGGCCGGCCGTCGATCATGGCGCCGGCCGCGTAGATCCGCGGCCCGGGGAGCTCGCCGCCGGCCGCGCGCCGGCGGAGGGTGAGGATGGTGTCCTGCGCGCCGTGGACGTCGCGTACGGTGGTGACGCCCCACGCCAGATAGCGGCTCAACGCCCACGGCGCCACATGCCCGTGCGAGTCGATCAACCCGGGAATGATCCACTTGCCGCTGACGTCCACCTGCGTGGTGCGGTCGGGCAGGGAGAACCCCGCCTTCGACGTCACCGCCTCGATCCGGCCCCCGCGCACGACCACCACGGCGTCCGTCCGGGGCGTGCCGCCGCTCCCGTCCACGAGCGTGGCGCCGACGAGCGCGACCCCGGTGGGGGCCTTGTCGCCGCAGGCCGCGACGGCCGCGAGCAGCGCGACCGCGGCTGCGGCCGCGCTAGCGCGGATCGCTCGACGTATGGTCGTGGAGAATCTTCCAGCCATCCGGCTGCCGCTGCATGACCAGCGTGAAGGGGCCGCTCGACGACGTCGCGCCGCCGCGGTGCAGGACGTAGCGGGCGGTGACCAGCGCGACGTCGGCGCCCACCGGCCGCGCCTCGACGCGCTCGAAGCGGAGACTGTCCCGCGTCGCCCCCGGACGGAAGAGCGGCTCGTAATGCGCCCGGATCCAGTTGTAGCCCCGCTGCACGCGCCCCTCCGACACGAAGCCGGTCAGACTGTCGCGCGCGTAGTCCGCCATGAACCCGTCGAGGTCGCCCCGGTTCCAGTCGGCCGCGGAGCGATCGAGCTGAGCGGTGAACGCGGTGACGAGCTCCGCCGGCGACGCGGCGGAGCGCTCCTGGGCCGGTGCAGCGGGGAGCGGTGCGGAGCGGCAAGCGGTCGCGAGGACCGCGAGCGCGACCGCCGGTGCGGCCGTGAGAGCGCGAACGGGCATGCTGGCTCGGGATGAAAGTCGCTGAAAGGTTGGTAAACCCGAGGGGCGATGCAAGGTGCGGGCAGGCCGGTGCTAAGTTACGCGCGATGGAGGATCAGCCCGCGTGAGTCAGCAGCCGATCTCCGCCTACGGTCTCATCGGCGATATGAGGACCGCGGCGCTCGTCGGGCTGGACGGTGCGATCGACTGGTGCTGTTTGCCGCGATTCGACAGCGGCAGCGTGTTCGGCGCGCTGCTCGATCCCGAGCGGGGCGGCACCTTCTCGATCCGTCCTGCCGGCGCCTGGACCTCGACCCAGCGGTACCTCCCCCGGACCAACGTGGTCGAGACCACCTTCACCACGGACGGCGGCGTCGTCACGGTCACCGACTTCATGCCGGTCAGCGAAGACGGCCGTCCGCGGGGGCAGCAACCGGAGATTCACCGGCGGGTGCGCTGCACCCGCAGGCGGGCGCGGATGCGCATCGTGTTCATGCCCCGATTCGACTACGCGGCCCGGACCACGCGGCTGGAGATCCTGAACGCGGGCGTCTTCGCGAGCGACCGCACCGATCAGGTCCTCACCCTCGCGAGCGCCCAGCCGTTCCCGTGGGCGATCGCCCAGTCGGCCGCGGTCACGGAGTTCGACATCGAACGGGGAGACGAGCGCTGGCTGGTCCTCCGCTACGACGACGACGACATCCACCCGGTGGATCGGTACGAGAGCGCGCTCAAGCTGGAGGTGACGGAGGCGTTCTGGCAGCGCTGGTCGGCCGGCGTGAAGTACACCGGGCCGTGGCGCACCATGGTCAAGCGATCGGCGCTCGTGCTCAAGCTGCTCACCCACGTGGAGACCGGCGCCATCATCGCCGCGCCGACCACCTCGGTGCCCGAGGCGATCGGCGGGAGCCGCAACTGGGACTACCGGTTCGTCTGGCTCCGCGACGCGGCGTTCACGCTCGCGGCGCTCGCCAACGTCGGTCACGAGAAGGAGGCCGACGCGTTCATGCGATTCCTCAAGAAGGTCTGCCGGCACGAGGGCGGCGGTCACCTCCAGATCATGTACGGCATCGACGGGCGGCGCGACCTCGTGGAGCGCTACCTCGATCACCTCGGCGGCTACCGTGGCTCGCGCCCGGTACGGGTCGGCAACGGGGCCGTGGGCCAGCTCCAGCTCGACGTGTACGGCGAGGTGCTCGAGACCGCGGATCTCTGGCGTCGCGACCACCAGATGACCGAGGGCACGTGGCGCGTCCTGCGGGGGCTGGTGGACTGGGTGAGCCACAACTGGCACCTGCCCGATTCGAGCATCTGGGAGGTGCGGGGCGAGACCCGCCACTACGTGTTCAGCAAGGTGATGAGCTGGGTGGCGCTCGACCGCGGCATCCGCATGGCGGAGGAGCTGCGGCTCGAAGGCGACCTGCCGGGGTGGCGAAGCGCGCGTGAGGCGCTGTTCGCCGAGATCATGACCCGGGGCTGGAGCGAGAGCAAGCAGTCGTTCGTCCAGGCCTATGACTCGGAAGCGCTCGACGCCGCCGAGCTCGCCATCCCGATGGTGCGCTTCCTCCCGTGGGAGCACCCCCGCGCCCGCTCCACCGTTCGCGCGATCGCGCGGGAGCTCACCAGCGTCGATGGGGAGCTGGTCTACCGGTATCGCGAGCCCGACGGGCTCGAGGGGGAAGAGGGCGCGTTCTCCATCTGCACGTTCTGGCTGGCGCAGGCCCTCGCGATGATCGGCGAGGTGGACCGGGCGCAGCGGGTCGTCGAGCGCATGCTCCGCCACGCGAACCACGTTGGGCTCTTCTCCGAGGAGATCGACCCCCACACCGGCGAGTTCCTGGGCAACTTCCCGCAGGGATTCACCCACATCGCACTGATCAACTGCGCCGTGGCCATCGCGGACGCGATCGATCGCCGGAAAGCCAAACGCCCCGCCTGAGGCGGGGCGCCGGGAACGTCGCGAGCGGCGGGGACTACCGCCGGCGGCCGGACTTCCGGGGACGCTTGGCGGCCTTCCGCGCCGGCCGCTTGGCGACCTTCCGCGCCGCACGGGGGGCCGCCTTCCGGCCCTTCTTCGCCGCCTTGCGCGCGGGCTTCCGTGCCGGCTTCCGCGCCGCCTTCCGGGCGGCGGTCTTCTTGGCCTTCTTCTTGGCCGGCTTCCGGGCGGCGACCTTCTTCTTGGCCGGCTTCCGGGCAGCGGCCTTCTTCTTGGCGGGGGCGGCGGCGCGCGCGGCCGGCCGGGAGGCGGGGCGCGACACGCTCCTCGCCGCGGGTCCCGAGGGGCTCGGGGCCGGAGCGGGCGGCGTGGGCGGTGGGGGTGGCGCGGGTTCGTTCGCGAGCGGCATCGGATCCATCCAGCCCGAGCCGGACCAGCCCAATTCCATGTTGTGCATCGCGGCCATACAGGCGTCCTCCCTACGCGGATGCGGCGCGAACCCGCCGCCGGTGGCGAGGCGCGAGCGCGCCTGCCGGAAGTGCTGCTTATAAGTTGCACTGCGCGATGGCTTCTGCAAGCCTCGTTCTGCGCGCATGCGGCTGCTATTTTTGCCCTCACACGTCCCGACAGGAACACCCCACAGTGTCAGCTTCGACGCGCGCTGCGTTTCTCGCATGGCTGGCCCTCAGCCCCTTCACCGGGGTCCGGCTGGCCGCGCAGAGCGTGGCCGAGGTGCAGGTCACCCCGGAAACGATGACCCTCGCCGTCGGCCAGAAGCAGACGGTCTTCGCCGCCGCCTTCGACCGGCAGGGCAACCTCATCTCCAACGCGCGCTTCACCTTCCGCAGCTCGGATACCTCCATTGCGCGGGTGGAGCCGGATGGCGTCGTGGTGGGACTCGCGCCCGGGCTGGCCCGGGTGGAGGCGCGGGCGCAGACCCGGCGCGGCTCGCTTGCCGTCCTGGTCACCGGGCCCGATGGCGCCGCCGGGCCGAGCGCGGGGACACCCGGACGTCCCGCCGGGGTCACCCTCACACTCGAGCCCGCGTCGCTCCGGCTGCTGCCCGGCGAGACCGGACGGCTGGTGCCCCAGACACTACGCGATGATGGCAACGGCGTCGAATCGGGCGCCGTCACCTGGAAGTCGCTCCGGGGCGACGTGGCGTCGGTGGACAGCGCGGGCACCGTCACCGGAGTCGCGGAGGGGCGGACGATCGTCCAGGCCGCGGCAGCCAATGGGCTGATGGCCACGGCGCCGGTGGAGGTGCTGGTCGCGGAGGTGAGACTCTCCAAGCGGCGGATCGTGCTGCCGCCCGAGGCGCTCGACACGCTCGAAGTGCTGGTGCCATCGCAGGGTAACCGCGTGCTTGTGTCGGGTACTGCCTGGAGCTCATCCGATTCGGCCATCGTGCGCGTAGGTCCGACCGGTATCGTCCAGGGGCTTCGCCCAGGCACCGCGGAAATAGTCGCCAGCGGGTTCGGGCAGGACCGGCGTGCCGCGGTAGTCGTCCACCCGGTGCCCCGCGCGGTCATCCTGACCCCGCGGCCCAGCACCATCCCGGTGCAAATCCCGCTGGGGCAGAGCCGCCGATTCGCCGCGCTCGCCCAGGCGGAAGACTCCACGCCGATTCCGGAAGTGCGGGTGCGGTGGGAAGTGGGTGACACGGGGCTGGCGGATTACGATCCGGCTACCGCCGAGCTGAGGGGCCGAGCCCTCGGCACGTCAAGCCTGACCGCACGGGTCGCCGGATTCCAGCCGGCGTCGTGGGCGTTCACCGTGGTGCCGAACCGGCTGCGGCTGGACCGCGCGCGCATCGGCCTCACCCCCGGCGGCCGCGCGTTGGTCGCGGCGTCGCTCCTGGACGATGACGACCGGGTCGTCGGTCCGGCGGCTGAGCTCGCATGGACGAGCGACCGGCCGGAAGTCGCGGCGGTGGACCCGACGGGCACGATCACCGGCGGGCGGATCGGCCGCGCCGTGATCACGGCCGCCACCCCGTGGGGCGCATCCGCGAAGCTCGACGTGTTCGTCACCGGCGACCTCGTGCTCGCGTCCAACCGGGGCGGCGCGTTGGGCATCTGGCAGGCCCGGCTCGCCGCCCCCGACACGTTGATGCCAATCCTGATCGACAGCGTGTCCAATACCCAGCCCGCGCTCTCCCCCGACCGCACCCGCATCGCGTTCAGCTCCAACCGCGGGGAACGCGGCGGCAACTTCGATCTGTACGTGATGGACGCCGATGGCAGCGGAATCCGCCGCCTCACCACGGAAGCCGGTGCGGATGGCGAGCCCGCCTGGACGCCGGACGGCACGAGCCTCGTGTTCACCTCGGCGCGGGTCGGCGCGCCGCAGCTCTACATCGTCTCCGCCGACACCGGCGGCGCGCGCGCCCTCACCTCCTCGCCCGGCGGCAACCAGTCGCCCGCGGTCTCCGCCGACGGTCGCACGGTGGCGTTCGTGTCGCTTCGGGAGGGCGGACCCCGGGTCTACCGCATGGGTATCGACGGCACCGGCGAGGCGCGGGTCGGCACCGGTGCGCTCAAGGAGGGCGCGCCCACGTTCCTGCCGAGCGGCCAGCTGCTCTACGGCATCGAGCGGTCGCGGAACTCGCGCGAGTGGCGTGTGGTGCGTGCTGCCGCCGCCGCCGGCCCGCCCACTCCGCTCTTCGATACCGAGCACCCGCTCGTAGCCCTCTCCTCCTCCCGTGACGGTGAGCGGGTGATCTATGTGACTGCGCGGGGCAACCGGCCTGAGTACCGCGTCTTTCTTCGGGGGCTCGCGCCCGCTGCGCCCGCTGTCCCGCTCCGGCCCCGCCAGGGTGAGCAGGTGCCGAGCGCGACATTCTGATGCGGGCCCTCGCGCTCGACGCCATCGGCGGCATCGAGCACCTGGCGGTGCGCGACCTGCCCGAGCCGGTGGTCCAGCGCGCGGACGACGTGCGGGTGCGGGTTCGGGCCGCGGCCTTCAATCACCTCGACCTCTGGGTGGCGGGCGGCTTGCCGGGCCCGGAGCTCCCGATGCCGCACATCGTTGGCTCGGACGGGGCCGGCGTGGTGGACGCGGTGGGACCAGCGGTGCGGAGCGTCGCCCCCGGCGACCGGGTGATGATCAACGCCGGCCTCTCCTGCGGTGGGTGCGAGGCCTGTCTCGGCGGCGACGAGCCGCTCTGTCGGAATTTCCGCGTCATCGGCGAACATACGGCCGGCACGGCGGCCGAATACCTCGTGGTGCCGGAGGCGAATCTCGCGCGCGTACCGGAGGGCATGCCGTGGGATCGCGCGGCGGGGTTCTCGCTCGTGACGCTCACCGCCTGGCGCATGCTCACGACCCGCGCTGGATTGCGGCCGGGCGAGAGCCTCCTCATCTGGGGCATCGGTGGCGGCGTGGCGCAGGCCGCGCTCCAGATCGCGAAGCTGATCGGTGCCTACGCGATCGTCACCAGCGGCTCGCCGGAAAAACTGGAGGCGGCGCGCACGCTCGGTGCCGACGCGGTGCTCGACCACTCGAGAGGCGACGTGGTGGCGGGGGTCCGCGAGCTCACGGCGGGGCGGGGCGTGGACGTGGTGGTTGACAGCGTCGGCCAGGCCACGTGGGAGAAGTCACTGCGGGCCCTCCGCCGCGGCGGGCGGCTGGTCACCTGCGGCGCCACGACGGGCCCGTCGGTTTCGCTGGATCTCCGGCGTCTGTTCTGGCACCAGTGGACGCTGCTCGGCTCCACGATGGGCAGTCGCGGGGAGTATCGCGAGATCGTGCGGCTGGCCGCCCTCGGGCGCCTCTGGCCGGTAGTGGACCGCGTGGTGCCGCTCGACGCGGCCGTGGATGCGCTCCGCCGGCTCGCGGCCGGCCAGCAGTTCGGCAAACTCGTGATCGAGGTGGCCCAGTGAGCGAGCTCTGGGAGCGACTCCTCGCCGGCACGGAGCACATCGGCGCGGTCATTCCGGCGCTGGCCGGCGCCGTGGTGATCCTGCTGACCGGCTACTTCCTTGCGCGGCAGGTCCAGCGCTGGGCCGACGAGACGCTCAAGCGGATCGACTTCAACAAGGTCGCGCACGCCGGCGGGCTCGACGAGGTGGTCGAGCGGACCGGCTCCCGGCTCGACCCGGTGCGCGCACTCGCCAAGCTGATCTTCTGGCTGGTGATGCTCGTGGTGATCCTGCTCGCGAGCACCGCGCTGGGCCTCGAGAGCATCAACGAGATGTTCGGGATGATGCTGGCGTTCATTCCGACGCTCATCGCCGCGATCGTGATCGTGATCCTCGGCATGATCGTGGGCGAGTTCGTGCGCGGGCTCATCCTCGCGTCGGCCGGGAGCGTCGCCGGCGTGCCGACGCTCGCCAAGCTGGCCAAGGGCGCCGTGCTGATGATCGCGGTGTTCATGGCGCTGCAGCAGGTGGGCGTGGCCGAAGAGATCGTGACGTCGGCCTTCACGCTGATCCTGGGCGCGGTCGCGCTCGCGGTGGGGCTGGCGTTCGGGCTGGGCAACCGCGAGCTCGCGGGCGAGATCACCCGCCGGTGGTACGAGCAGGGGCAGCGCCGGGATCGCCGGCGCACCGACCGGACGACCGGCGCCCCACCGGAGGAGCCGCCGATACTGGACTAGTGAGCGGGGAGCGGGGAGCGGTGAGCGGTAAGCGACAAACGGGGCTCCGACACCGGCTGCGCATCGGAGCCCCCGCTCACCGCTCACCGCTTACTGCTCGCGCAGCCTGGCGACCGTTCTCCGGTCCCCCTCCTTCATCACGCCGTAGATCGCGCCGTCCTTCCCGAACCCGGCGAGGGTCACGTCGGGCGGCAGCTTGACGGCGCGCTTCCACTTCGTGTCGGGCCCGTAGACGTCGTACACGTGCTCGGCCCCGTCGAGCGTGCGCGAGCGCTGCAGCCACACCTCGCCCGACGGCGCGGCGGTCGCGTTGTCGAACGGCGGCTTGTGCTCCGCGAAGGGCCATTGGAGCTGGAGACTGTCGGGGAGCCGGCCGGCGGCCTGCGCGCGGATGCGCTCGAGTACGCGCGCCTTGTCTGCGTCGGTCACCGCCACCTTCTCGAAGTCGCGCGAGGCGCCGCGGATCCAGATGCCCCCGGGGCCGCGCCAGTCCACCCGGTTCTCCCGCGCGCGCGCGACCCATACCCGTCCGTCCGGCAGCGCGCCGAACAGATCGTTGGGTCCGAAGATCGTGGCGACCTGCTGCACCTGTTCACCGAATTTCGCTTCACCCAGCACCGGCGCAGTGAGGTTGGCGACGGTGTCCACCCGGCCGCTCGCGAGCTGGATCCGGATCACCGGAATGCTGTCCGCCGGACGCGCCTGGCCGCCCGGCTCGGGGCTGCCGAGCAGCGAGCGGTAGTCGGTCTTGTAGCCGAATCCGGAATGATCGTAGGCCAGCACCGGCGTGGCGCCGCCCGCGGGCGGAATCGCGAGCGCCGCGAGCGGCTGTCCCCGCTCGTTCCACAACGTCGTCCGGATCGCGGCGAAGTCCACCAGCGCCACGGTGTCGCCCGCGAGGTGCGCCACCCAGCCCGCGAACTTGTAGACCGACGTGGGCGCGCCGTCACCCAGGGTGTCGGACCGCTCGCCGACCGTGTCCACCTCGCCGGACGCGAGATCGGCCATGAGGAATTGCCGGTCGCCCGCGAACGCCACCCGCCCGCCGCTGAGCTCCACCACGTTGCTGACCTGGGTGAAGGTCGCGGGCAGCTTGGCTTCGAGTGTCACACCCTGTGCGGGTGCGCTTCCCCCGGCATCTCCGCATGCCGCGAGCAGCGCCACGGCGACCCCTGTGCGATACACCAGGTTCATCGATCACTCCCTTGCTCGGTGTGAGGGGGCACGACGTATTGCAGCAGCAGGAGCCCCCCGCTGTCGGCCTCGACCGCGAGCGCCGCGTCGGCCCCCGCGGCCAGCATACGGCTCGTGGTCGGCACCCGGATCTCCCGGATGAGCTCGCCCCGCCGGTTCACCACGTGATACCGCCCGGTCGAATCGAACGCGGCTTCCGTTTTCTGCAGCCAGACCAGCCCGTCGGCGCTGGTGAATCCGGATTCAAACGGCGGCTTGATCGGTGCGAACGGCAGCCTCTCCGCCGTGCGCCGCAGCTCGGACGGGAAGCTCTGGAGAAACAGATCGCGATCGGCGCGGGTCACTTCCAGCACCCGGTCGGGGAGCGGGGTACCGCGGGTGAGGTCCCCATCGGGGGCCCGGAAGTCCACCCGGTTCTGGTACACCCGGGCGATCCAGACGGTGCCGTCGGGTAGCACTCCCCAGGCGTCCTGCCCGCTGAACACCCGCCGCTCGAAGCGACGGCCCCCATCCGCCCGGATCTCGGCGAGATCGAGCGGCGCGAGCCGAGCTACGGTGTCGGCGCGGGTAAGGTCGGATGAGGCGCGGACGACCACCGCCGAGTCCCGGGCGCCGCCGCCGTCCCGGCCGGCGGGAGGCGTGATCGCGGCGTAGAACCGCCCGCTCGTGTCGCGGGCGCGGGGGAGCGCGCCTTTGAGCGCGTCGGTGGCCGGCACCGCGGCGACCAGGCGGCCGCCGGCCCAGCCCGTGACCCGCCGGAGCCCCCAGTCGGATAGCCAGAGCGTGTCCCCCGAGGGGCCGAACACGGCGAAAGGGTTCGCGATCTCCTTGCTGCGCTCGCCCCCGAGCTGCGTAATACGCTCGGCGCCGAAGTCGGCCAGCACGACCATCCCGCCGCCTTCGGAGACGACGGCCCAACGTTCGCGCCCTAGCTGGACTGCCCCGGCCGCGTCCTGGAACGGCGCGCGGAGAGTGTCGGTTGCGGTCTGGAGCGTGACGATCGGGGCGGGTGGGGGCTTGGGGGAGCTGCAGGCGGTCAGCAGCGCAAAAGCGATCCCGGGGCGCACGGTTCGTCGGTCGCGGGGCCTGAACATCCGGCAAATTTAGCCCGGCGTGCCCCGAGCGGCAGGACGAACGTTCGAACAAGCCGCGCGAATTCGCGGCTTCAGTTACTCAGGGCCGCCACCAGTACGAAAGCTTGACCAGGAACACGTTGTCCGCGGCGCCGCTGAACATCCGGCTCACCCCGTTCCCCAGGCGGAACTCGCCGTCGAGCACGGTGTCGGACCGGTTCTGGGTCCACACCAGGAAGAGCGTGGAGCCGGGGAGATACTCCCACCGGAGAATGGCGTTCCCGCGGAGCGACGCGAGGGAGAAGTTGGGGTCGCCGAACTCGATCGCCGCAACGCCCGGGGTCGCCGGGGTCACCGCAAGCTGATCACCGCCGACGGACGCCGCCGGCCCGGTGAGACCGAACTCGTACGTGCGCGGCCGCGCCAGCTCCTTGTACTCGCTGTACGCGCCGGACGAGAGCAGCGGCTGGGCGTAGAGCTCGAGGCTGAGCCGCGGCGTGAAGATCCAGTTGAGCCGCACGCTCGCCGAGAGCGTGTTCTGATCGAGCCTGGCGAAGAGGTACCGCTGTCCGAACGTCGCGACCGCCGCCGGGTCGCCGAAGGTCCCCACGTACTGCGCCTTCGTCTTCAGGTTCTCGTAGGACGGGGCCAGCTTGACGGTGAGCTTGCTGGTCGGCCGCCACTCGACGCTCGGCTCCACCAGGATGCTGCTCTGGCGATCGAGCGCGTAGTCGGTGCCCTCCAGCGTGAGCCCGAACGACCACGTCTTCCGCGTGTCGGAGGTGAACTCGCTGCGCAAGTACACGCCCTGCGGGTTGAGGCTGAGCGGTCCGCCACGGGTGCGCCGGGCGTTGAAGCTCTGCGGGTTGTACTCGACGATTCCGATCCACTGATAGAAGTTGCGGAACTCGAGCACTCCCCGGGCGAAGTACCCGGCACCTGTCATGTCGCCGCCGAACGTCCAGGTCCGGTAGGTGGCGAGGTTGACCTGCGCGCTCTGGAACAGCCGGCTCGGACGGGTCCACCGGCGGCCCACCATCAGGTGTGAGTTGATGTAGTCGGCCCAGATCTGGAACCCGACGTCGTTGATCTCGAACCCCGGCGAGAACCCGCCCAGCGACGCGTTCAGCAGCCAATCGCCCTTCTGCTTGTTCACCAGCATCCGTCCCGCCCAGCCGTCCAGCGACGTACGAGTGGAGTCGAACGCAAAGTGCGTGGCGTCGGGGCGCTGGAAGTAGTGCACCGAGCTCCGCTGCACGTCGGCGATCCGGTCGGCCGCCCCCGCCAGGCGGCTCGCTCCCGCCCACGCCGACAGCACCCAGACGCCGGCCTTGTCGAAGGTCACCCACCCGTCCACCCCGACCGCGAGCGCATTGGCGTTGAGCTCGCTCCGCAGCCGCGGCTCGTCGAACGCACGCACCGTCCCCGTTCCGATGAAGCCGAGCCCATGGCGACCGCGTCCGAACTCCTTTTGCACCCGTGAGACACCGTACCAGCTCAGCGGCTCCACCTCGGTCCGGGACCGGGACTCGCCGATGGCGAGCCGTGCATGCTCCCGGCTGGTGAGCGCGTTGAGCACGCCGAGGTTCCACGAGCCCACCTTGCCGGTGAGCTTGGCGGCGCCGAGGATATTCGCGCCCGACGGCGTAGCGCTGTAGTCGGCATCGGGCACGCTCCCCTGCGGTGCCCGGCCGATGCGGCGGCTGTAGAGGAAGTCGCCGCCGCCCCAGTTGAAGCCCCAGAAGTCGTTCGCACCCCCGAACCCGAAGTTCGTAAAGATGGTTCCGCCTTCGATGAAGAAGGGGCGCCGCTCTTCGAAGAAGGTCTCCACGTCGCTCAGGTTGACGACGGCGGGATCCACCTCCACCTGCCCGAAATCGGGATTGACCGTGCCGTCGAGCGTGAGATTGCTGCCGATGCCCAGCTTGACGTCGGCCCCGACGTTCGAGCCGAGCCGCGAGCCGTCGTTGAACGGATCTCCGGCATCGCGATGGAGATACTCTGCCCGCGCGGTGACGTACGGCAACACCTCGAGGCGCGCCGGCGGGGAGACGTGCTCGATCCCGATCAGGTCGGCGAAGCGGGACACGAACCCGCTCGCGTTGTTAGGCTGTATGACCAGATACGATTGCTCGTTCCGTCGCGCGATCTCGCGCTTGTAGTTGACCCCCCAGACGTGCACGTCCCGACGCTCGAAGCGGATCTGTGAATACGGGATGCGCAGCTCCGCGGTCCAGCCGAGGATGTCGCGCGCCACGCGCGCGTCCCACACGCCGTCCCAGGTGTCGCTGTTCCAATCGTCGTTGTAGAGTGTGCCGTCGTAGAGCGTGCCCGCGGCGTTCACCCCGAAGTAGAAGCCGCTCCGGCGGTCATGGTAGGCATCGATGTAGACGGTGAACCGGTCGGCGCTCACGATGCGGTCGCGCCGCGCGAGCAGCGCCACGACGGAATCGGGCGCCGCGTCGTAGAGCCGAGCGCCCACGTAGAGAGCGTCGTCGTCGTAGAGGAGCCGGACCTCGGTGCGCTCCGTCGCCGGGTCGCCCTCGCGTGGTATCCGCTGGGTGAACCGGGTGGACGGTTGCGCCTGCGCCCACGCCGGATCGTCCAGCCGCCCGTCGAGCGAGATCGGCTCGCCCAGCCGGACCGCACGGACCTCGGCGGCCGCGCCGGCAAGCGAATCGCCGCGAGCCGCCGCCGGGCCTGCGGCGAGCTGCGCGGCGGTCTGCAGCATGGCGGCGAGCAAGGCACTGAGCATCATCGTACGGCTTGGACAGCCCTGCCCGCGGAATCGTTGCTACCGGCGGAGGATGTCCTCGAAGAGCGCGACCGCGCGGGGGTCGTCGGTCTGGCCCAGCCAGAAGACCGCCTTGCGACGGATCGCGCCATCGCCGTGCCCTCGGGCGATTCGGATCAGCGCGGGAACGGCCTCGTCCTGTGGCCGCTGCGAGAGGGCGAACACAGCATGCTCGCGGAGATCGCGGTCGCCCGTCGGATCGGCCACGATGGAATCGAGCCCGCGCGTCGCGGCGTCATCCGCCGCCTGGCTCAGCCAGAAAACCGCCGCCCGGCGGGTGGGGCGTTCGAGCGAGCCGCTCCGCGCCAGCTCGAGGAGCCGGGGCCAGACCACGGCGCTGTCCGCGACGCTCGCCGCGGCCACGAGGTCCTCGCCGTCTTCACCCTGCCGCGCCGCCAGCGCGAGCAGCAGCTCGGCAGCCTCCGGCGCCGGCACCCGACCCAGCTCGACGCCGCTTCCGTCATGGGCCGGTGCCGCGGCGTCCGCACGACCCACCTTCATCCGGAAACCGGTCACCCGGCCGCTGGCGAGCGACACGGTCGCGTGGGCGACGCCCGGCCCGCAGGGACAGTCGTCGTCCGTCATCCTGCCGTGGTTCGACCAGCACGTGCGACCGCGCACGGCGAAGCTGAGATGGGCCGCGCCGTCCCGCACGCTGGCGAACCGGCGGGTGGCGTCCTGCGCCTCGGCCTCCGCCAGAGGCACGGACACTGCCAGGATGATCAGCGCCGCCGATCTCATTGGGAGATGATCTCCTCGAGTACCTCGGCGGCCCGCGGATCGTCGATCTGGCCGAGCCAGAAGAGCGCCTTCTTGCGGAGCTCGGGATCGGGATCCTTCTTGGCGATGTCGAGCAGCTTGTCGGCCGCGGCGCGGTCTCCGTCCTGTGCCAGCACGAAGATCAAGTGCTCGCGAAGCTCCCGCTCGGCGAACGTGTTGTAGAGCGTCCCGAGGTCCGCACTCGTCGCCCCGTTCTGGCCGGCCCAAAACAGCGCCTGCTTCCTGGTCTCCAGTGGCTCGCCCTTGTTCCGGGCCACGTCGAGCAGCCAGGCGAGGCTCTCCTTCGTTCCGGTCTGCGAGATCGAAAACAGGAGCTTCTTCTTCAGCTCTTCGTTCTGGAGCCTGGGATAGAGACTCCGCAGGAACGCCTCGTCCTCCTTCGAGCCGCTCTGCCCGATCCAGAAGATGGCCTTCTCCCTGATGGCGTCACTGATGTCGGTCCGGCTCGCGTAGGCGTGGAGCGCCGCCTGTGCGCGCTCGCTCCCATGCTGCGACAGGGCGAACACCGCCTTGTCCTGGATCTCGAGGTCCTTGGTGAACCGGAGAATCGAGTCCAGCGCCACCACCGCCTTGTCGGTGCCGACCTGCGACAGCCAGAACACCGCCTGGCCGCGCACCTCGGGGTCGGGATCGTTGCGCGCCGCGCCGAGCAGCAGGTCCTCGCTGCCGGACGCGCCGTGCTGCGCGATCAGGAACACCGCCTTCCGGCGCAGGCAGACCGAAGCCGGGTCGCGGCGGGCGAGCACTTTCCGGAGCACCGGCATCGCCCGCTCCGCATCCATCTGATGGAGCGCATTGAGCGCCGCCAGCCGCATGTCGTCGTTGTCGTCGTCGCAACCGTCGCCGCCCCGAACCCTGGGCGCGGGGGGCGCGGGCGGCGCGGGTGGAGCCGGCGGCGCGGGTGGTGCGGGGGGCGCGGGTGGTGCGGGCGGTGCGGGTGGTGCGGGCGGGGCGGGCGGGGCGCCGAGCTGCGAGGCAGCCTCCGCGATCGCCTCCGCCGCATCGGGGTCGCCGCGTTGCGCGAGCTCCCCCTGGACCCGGCGTTCCAGCGCGGCCGCATCGCCCCGAGTGGCCGCCTTCGGATAGCGCGTGCGCTGCGTGCCCAGCACCTTGAGCGCCTGCCGCAACTGTTCTTCGCTCCCGAGGCGGTAGAGCGAGAACGCCTGCCAGTACAACGCATCTCCGGCGTATCCGGACTTCGGATGCTTCGTGGTCAGTTGGGCGAACAGGTCGGCCGCACGGCGATAGTTCCGATCCTGGAGCGCCGAGCGCGCGGCGCGATACAACGAGTCCGCCGGATCGGCCTGGAGCGTCGGCGGGGGCGGCAGCTCCTGCCCGGACTGGGGCTCGGGCGCGGAAGGAGCGAGGCGCGGTGTGATCGCACCGGTCAGGGCGATCGCGGCGAGCACCACGCCGTTCAGCAGGTCACGCATCAGAGGGCTCCAGGTCGTCTGGCGGGGGCGGTGCCGCCCGCCGGCACGGCCGCACGGAGGCGCAGCAGCACGGCACTGCGCTCGAGGTCCTTGGTGATGAGATCGAGGTCCTCCGATACCCGTCCCGGCGAGAGCTGCGCGATGCCGGCGAGGACGAGCTCGAGATCCTCGAGCAGGAGGCGAAGCTTCGGGTCGGCGGAGGCGGGCGAATCGAGCAGCAGGCGGTTCGTCGCGAGCAGCTGGCGCGCCGTGGGCGAGGCAAGGCCGTCGGGCGCGCCGCTCCGTACCGAGGCCCGGAAGAGCGTCAGGAACGACTCGGCTTGCCCGAGATGTTCTACGGCGGCGACGCGGAACGCGACCGATCCGCCGGTCCTGGGTGCGGCGGCCAAGGGCGCGTCGGCGGCCCAACGCGTCTCGGGCCTCGAGCTCAGGCGCCCCAGGCCGAACGCGAGCGCGACTGCGGCGGCGATGGCAGCTGGCGCCCACCAGCGATGGACGGATGGTCCGATGGACCGATGGACTGGCGAGCGCGGCGGCGCCCCTCGGACCATCGGACCATCGGTCCCTCTGGTCATCCGGATCGCGGCCCACATCTCCTCCCGCGGCGTCTCCGGTGGTCGGTGGTACGCCTCCGCGGCATCGCGGAGCTCGGGTGAGAGCGGCTCGTCGTCCATCGGTGCGATCACGCTAGTCTCTCGCGAAATCGGCGAGGGCCGTGCGGAGCTTGGCCCGCGCCCGGAAGAGCTGCGCCTTCGAGGTGCCGCTCTGCACGCCCAGCGCGCGGCCGATCTCTTCGTGGGTATAGCCCTCGACATCATGCATCAGGAACACGGTCCGATATCCTTCCGGCAGGTCGTCGACGGCGCGAGCCAGTCGTTCCTTGAGGTCCGGCTCCGCGGCGGGCCGGGAGACGACCGGCAGCACCGGCTCGACTAGCTCGAGCTCCACCTCGCGGTTGCGGAGCCGCTTCAGCTTGCGCAGCCCGTTGAGCGCCACCGACACCGCGATGGAGCAGATCCAGGTGCCCAGCGCCGACTCCCCGCGGAACTCTCCCAGCTTGGCGAAGGCACGGATGAACGTCTCCTGGGTGTAGTCCTGTGCCCGGTCCTGGTCGCCCGCCAGGCGGTACGCCAGCCAGAAGACGCGATCGACGTGCGCGTCGTACAACGCGCGCTCGGCGGTCGGGTCGCCGGCGAGCACGCGGGCGATCAGGGTGCGGTCGTCCACCGGGCTCCAAGGTCCAAGGTTCCTCCGGTGTCGAGGTTCTGACACCAGCCGCCGGACGAGGGTTGCGCGAGCCCTACGGGACGCAACCCCCCGGCGATTCGGCGCATCTGACTCCCTGGACCAATCGATGGGAGCGAAGGATGGAGCAGAGTGACGCCGCGCCGCCGTGCGCCGAAGAGCTGGCCGACCCGCATGGACGGTTGCTGGGGCGGGTCGTGGCGCCCCGGCCGGGGCCGGTCACCGGCCGCGCGAGGGGGACAGTGTACCTCATCCGGCAGGCGCGCACGCCGGTCCCGCCGCCCGCCACGCCGGGTGCGACCGGCTACGCCGGAAGGCGATAGATCGGCCGGGTCATGCAGCGAGGTCCGCCCCGGCCTTTCACCAGCTCGGAGCCCGGCGTGCGGTAGACCTCGAGTCCGCCACGACCACGTCGTGGGCACGATTTCGTCGACCACATCGGGAATCATCCGGTCCCGCAGGCACCGCAGCGTGCCGAGCCGGGTCCGCGGCGCCGCCCGCCGCGGCTGAACAGCACCACGTCTCCACCCTCCAGATAGAGATCGCCCGGCAGCCGGATCAGCTCGCGAAGTCCCAGACGCTCGACCGCGGCCGCCATCGTCTCCGACTCCGTGCAGCGGAGCGGCTTGGCCATGCGCCGCGCACGTAGCCGTCCGGTACCCAGGGAATCGTGATCAGCGAGTCGCGGGTAAACAGCTGGTTCGGATTGGTGCGGGCCGGGCGGAAGGCGTCGTGGTCGCCGACGACGTCGCCAACGGCCAGGGCACGGAGCGCGACGGGGTCGTGCACCAGGAACGCCGCGGGGTGCAGGGCGAACTCTGCCTGGGGGGCGGCGTTGGGCGTCATCGGCTCATCGTCGCCTAATTCTTTATTTCACACACGGTTGCGTGCCGCTCTCCCGGTTGCTCGGGGACGGTGCAGCGGACTATATTTGGGGGCTCTCTGCCGGCCGTGGTGCCGGCTCCCGTAGCCCGACCCGTGGACCCTGCCGATGAGCGGACCCGACACGCGTGAACGCATCCTTCCGCGCCTGATCGAGGAAGAGATGCAGCAGTCGTTCATCAACTACTCGATGAGCGTCATCGTTTCCCGCGCGCTGCCGGACGTCCGGGACGGACTCAAGCCGGTGCATCGGCGGATCCTGTACGCCATGAACGAGCTGGGCCTCGTCCCGGGCCGCGCCTACAAGAAGTCGGCGACGGTCGTGGGCGACGTGCTGGGGAAATATCACCCGCATGGCGACGGCTCGGTGTACGACGCGCTCGTCCGGATGGTGCAGGAGTTCTCACTCCGCTATCCGCTGATCGACGGGCAGGGGAACTTCGGGTCGGTGGACGGCGACCCCGCCGCGGCCTATCGCTACACCGAAGCTCGGCTCACCCCCGTCGCCATCACGCTGCTGGAAGACATCGACAAGAATACGGTCGACTTCCAGCCCAACTTCGACGATCGGCTGCGCGAGCCGACGGTCCTCCCGGCCAAGATTCCCAATCTGCTCGTGAACGGCTCGAGCGGGATCGCGGTGGGCATGGCGACCAACATCCCCCCGCACAACCTGCGCGAGGTCGCCAAGGCGGTTCAGCTCCTCATCGACGATCCCGACGCGACCATCGGGGAGATCCGGAAGGTCATCAAGGGGCCCGACTTCCCGACCGGTGGTTACATCTACGGCCGCGAGGGAGTGAAGCAAGCCTACGAGAACGGGCGCGGGCGGGTCGTGATGCGCGCCCGCGCGCAGATCGAGGAGAAGGAGTCCACTGGCCGCTCCCAGATCGTGGTGACCGAGATCCCGTACCAGGTCAACAAGGAGAACCTGGTCCGCGCCATCGCCGAGCAGGCGGCGGAGAAGAAGCTGGAGGGAATCAGCGGCGTCAACGACGAGTCCGACAAGGACGGCATGCGGATCGTCATCGAGCTGAAGCGCGACGCGAATCCCAACGTCGTGCTCAACCAGCTCTACAAGCACACCGCGATGCAGTCCACCTTCGGCGTGATCATGCTGGCGCTCGACCGCGGCGCCCCGAAGATCATGAACCTGAAGCAGCTCCTCGAGCGGTTCGTGGAGCACCGGCACGAGATCGTCGTCCGCCGGACCCAGTTCGACCTCGACGCGGCGCAGGCACGGGAGCACATCCTCGAGGGTCTCAAGGTCGCCGTCGACAACATCGACGAGGTCGTCGAGGTCATCAGGAAGTCGAAGGACGTGCCGGATGCCGACGCGCGGCTGCGCAAGCGGTTTGGGCTCTCCGAGAAGCAGAGCGACGCCATTCTCAACATGCGCCTGGCCAAGCTCACCGGTCTCGAGATCGAGAAGCTCGAGGCGGAGCTCAAGGAGGTGCGGGCCACCATCAAGGAGCTGAAGGGGATCCTGGCATCCAAGCCGAAGCGCATGACCATCCTCAAGGAGGAGATGGACGAGGTCGCGGAGCGGTTCGGCGACGAGCGGCGCACCGAGATCGTGGCCGACCAGGGCGAGTTCACGGTCGAGGATCTGATCGCCCAGGAGGACATGGTCGTCACCATCTCCCACTCGGGCTACATCAAGCGGATTCCGGTCTCGCAGTTCCGCCGGCAGCGGCGGGGCGGCCGGGGGCTCAACGGGGCGGACCTCAAGGCCGACGATTGGGTGGAGCACCTGTTCATCGCGAGCACGCACGACTACCTGATGTTCTTCGCGAACACCGGGCAGGCGTACTGGCTCAAGGTCCATGAGATTCCCCAGGCGAGCCGGGCGGCCAGGGGCAAGCCGATCGTCCACTGCATCGGCATGAAGGCCAACGAGGCCATCGCCGCGCTCGTCAGGGTCAAGGAATTCGCCGAGAGTGAGAGCCTGATCTTCGCGACCCGGCAGGGCACGGTGAAGAAGACGCTGCTCTCGGAGTACGCCAACGTCCGCGCCAACGGCATCCGCGCCATCAACATCGACGAGGGCGACGAGCTGATCGACGTCCAGGTGTGCGATCCGAACAGCGACATCATCCTGGCGACGACGCAGGGGATGAGCATCCGGTTCCACCAGGGCGACGTGCGCGACATGGGCCGGGCCACCACGGGCGTCAAAGGCATCGAGCTCGACCCGACCGACGCGGTGATCGGCATGATGGTGGTGCGGCGCGACTCCACCATCCTCGTGGTGAGCGAGCACGGCTACGGGAAGCGGTCGGAGCTCTCCGATTATCGGGTGCAGAAGCGCGGCGGCAAGGGCATCATCACCTTCAAGGTGACTGACAAGACCGGCCCGCTGGTGGCCCTCAAGGAGGTGCTGCCCGACGACGAGCTGATGATGATCACCAAGCACGGCGTGATTATCCGGGTGCCGGTGGACGGCATCCGCGTCATCGGACGGAACACGCAGGGCGTGCGGGTGATGAACCTCGAGTCCGGCGACGCGGTGCAGGACGTGGCCCGCGTGGTGAAGGAGGACGAGACCGGGGCGGAGGAGGCAGAGGAGGTCGCACCCGGAACGGACGCCTAGGACGCGACGCATGAGTTACTCCGGCAAGATCCTCATCGCCGACGACGACCCGGCCGTGTCGTTCACGCTCGCGTTCATCCTGCGCGAAAACGGCTACGACGTCACGACCGTGCCCGGCGGCGACCGGCTGCTCGAGCAGCTGCAGGATGACGCGTACGATCTGCTCCTCCTGGACATCATGATGCCCCGGGTGGACGGGCTCCAGCTCCTGCAGCGGGTCAAGGCAGACGCCCGGTTCCGCGACCTGCCCGTGCTGATGATCTCGTCCATGCCCCCCGAGGACGCCACTGTACGCTCGCTCGGGCTGGGCGCCAGCGACTTCATTCCCAAGCCCTTCAAGCAGCGCGAGCTGCTCGCCCGGGTGAAGGCGCATCTCCGGATGGGCCGGGAGCTGAACTCGGCCCGCTCGGTGGCGCGGGACCGCTCGGCGATGGTGGACATCCTGCACGAGGTCACGTCCGCGCTCCAGCCGAACGAGATCTACCAGATCCTGGTGCGGCGGGTGGCGCACGCGCTCAACATCTCACGCTGTTCCATTCTCCTCGCCGGCCCCGATGACCACAAGGCGACCGTCGTCGCGGCCTACGAGAACCCGATGCTCCAGAATCTGCCGGTGGACCTCCGGCGCTATCCCGAGATCGGGCACTGTCTGGAGACCGGCGACACGGTGCTGGTGCGCGACGTGCGCACCGATCCGCTCTACCACGAGGTGCGCGACGCGTGGCTGGCCGAGGGACGGCCGGTGCCCACCCGCTCCGCGATCTGCGTGCGGTTCAGCCTCAGGGAACGGCCGGCCGGCGCGTTTTTCCTCCGGACGACCGGCGAGAGCAGCGCATTGAACGAGAACGACCTCGACTTCGCGGTGCAGGTGATCCGCTCGGCCGTCGCGGCGCTGGAGAAGGCCTACGATCTCGAGCACGCGGTGCTGGGGCAGGAGGAGATGCGCCAGCTCGCGGAGACCGATGCGCTCACCGGCGTGTACAACCGGCGCGCGCTGATGGAGAAGCTCGAGCAGGAAATGGACCGCGCCGCCCGCTACGCTGCGCGCCTCACCGCGCTCATGATCGACATCGACAACTTCAAGCAGATCAATGACACGCACGGCCACCTGGTGGGCGACGTGGTCCTGAAGCAACTGGCCACGCTTCTCCGGCGGGAGCTCCGGTCCGTGGACGTGGTCGCGCGCTACGGCGGCGAGGAGTTCGTCGTGCTCCTTCCCGAGACCACGACGCCCGAATCGCGCAACTTCGCCGAGCGCCTGCTGCGCCGCGTCGCCACCCACGAATTCGGCGAGGAAAGCAGCCGGGTGCGGGTGACGATCAGCATCGGCATGGCGTGCTATCCCGACGAGCGCGTGAGCGACGGCCAGTCGCTGCTCCAGCTCGCCGACACCCATCTCTACCGCGCCAAGACCGACGGCCGGAACCGCTTCCGGGATTGAAGAACCGCCGCTGCCCACGCTGCCACAACCATTACGCCGCCCCTGCCCGCTTCTGTCCGAGCGACGGGACGCCGCTGGTGGAAGTGTCGCCGGGATCCGGCGGGACCGGCGGGACCGGCGGGGCGGGTGTGGCCGGCGAGGGCGGAAGCGAGCGGGAGCGGCCGGGAGACGGCGCGGGCGAACGGCCGGCAGCCGCGGTCGGGCTGACCGGTCAGATGGTGGATGGCCGCTACCGCGTGACGCGGCGGCTCGGCGAGGGCGGGATGGCGTACGTCTACCTCGCGGCAGACCTGGAGACGGGGGCCCAGCTGGCGGTGAAGATTCTCACCCCGCGGCTCAGCCGTGATCCCGGCTCGGTCGAGCGACTCCGGCGCGAGGCCGCCATCGCCATGCGGCTCGACCACCCCAACGTGTGCCGCATCCTTCGGGTGGGCGAGACCGCCGACGGGCTCATGTACCTCGTGATGCCGTACCTGCCCGGCGAGCCACTCAGCGAGGCGGAGAACCGCCGGGGGCCATTCCCGGTGGCCGAGGGGATCGCGGTGCTGGTGCAGATGTGCCGCGGCCTTCAACATGCCCACTCGCTCCAGATCGTCCATCGGGACCTCAAGCCCGAGAACATCATGCTCGTCCCCGACGAAGCAAGCCCGTTCGGCCGGCGTGCGGTGGTCATGGACTTCGGCCTCGCAAAGGAGCGGCGCGCCGATCCGGAAGTGGTCAAACTCACCCAGACGGGCATCGTCCTCGGCACACCGGAGTTCATGAGTCCCGAGCAGATCCGCGGCAAGCCGCTCGACGGCCGGAGCGATGTGTACGCCGTCGGGGTACTCGCGTTCGAGATGTTCACCGGCAGGCTCCCCTTCGAGGGCAGAAACGCTCAGGAAGCGATGCTGGCGCGCCTCAAGGCGCAGCCGCTCCGGTTGCGGGCGGTGCGCGAGGATCTGCCGCCGAGGCTCGAGACCGTGATCACCAAGGCGCTCGCCGTCCTTCCCGAGGAGCGTTACGCCTCGATGATGGACCTCGCGGCGGCCTTCGAATCGGTGGGCGGGACCGGCGTGTTCGCGAGGCTGTTCGGGCGATAGATCGAGGGCTCGTCAGCCGCGGCCACCTGCACCACCGCCTCGAGGCGTTTCACTGATGCGGGGGCGGAACCTCGCCCGGGACTCGCCCTCGCTCCGTCAGCAGCCGCTCGGTGAAGTCGAGGCGCTCGTGCGCGTCGCTCAACTCGCGGCGCACCGCGTGCAACTCCTCGCGGAGCTCGGCGTTCTGCGCCTCCAGCATCTCCATCGGCTTTTCACGCCGCCGCCGCCAGATGAACGCCACGGCAACGGCGGCCGCGGCCAGCGGCAGCGCCCCGAGCAGCGGCATGAAAGGGAGCAGTACCATCCAATTGTCGGGCGTCATGGCGCCTCCATCGAGACTCGTACCCCCACGCCGCCAACTTAGGCGTCGCGGGAGTCGGCGGCCATGAAGCTCAGTGGGCGGAAGCGCGGCTCACCGTCGGGCGGCAGGTCCTGTCTCACTCACCGCTGCAGCCGGTGAAACCGGCGCATGAAGCTGCGGTCGATCCGGTCCTTAACCGTCATTGCCCAGCGTCCCCAAGCCGACACCCGCCCGTAGGACACGATCGCCCGTCCATCACCGGTGTTGAGGAGCGCGAGAAATCGCGGCTGGGGGCGGTAGCGCACCCCGGGTGGGTCCCCCCGCGCGGCCGCTTGCAGGTTCTCCCAGAGCACAGGTCCCTCGCGGACGGCGTAAACGCCGGCCTTGGGCGTCCCCGGATAGCGCTCCAACGTGGCCGCATCCCCGGCCGCGAACACCGCAGCGTCCGAGACCGATCGCAACCGATCGTCGACCAACAGAAAGCCGCGCTCGTCCAGCGCCAGACCGCTGTCGCGTAACAGGGCCGCCGCCGCGGCACCCGCGGCCCAGATCGTCACGTTCGCCGGCAGCGCCCTGGCGGGTGGCTCGAGTCGGACGGCGTCCGCCAGGACCTCGCTGACCTTGGCCCCGAGTCGGAGGGTCACGCGGTTGGCGGCGAGCGCGCGCGTGACCGGCCCCTCGGCCGCCGGCGTACGTCCGCCGAACAGCCGAGCCTCCGATTCGATCAGCGTGACGCTCGCGTCGACCCGACCGAGCATTCGAAGTCGCGCGCGCGCGGCAAGCGCCATCTCTACGCCGGCCGCGCCCCCTCCGACGACTATCACTGCAGCCTCACGGGTCAAGCGCGCCGCCCGCTCCAGCGCCGGCACGATCTCGACGGCTCGCCCGATCGGTTTGACGCAGAGGGCATGCTCGGCCACGCCGGGGAGGTCCCCACCTTCCACGGTGGACCCGGTCGTGATAGAGAGCAGGTCATAGACGAGGCTGGTGCCGGCGTCGAGCACGACCCGGCGCTCCACCGGGATCAGACGCGTCGCCCCGCCTTGGAGGAACGTGACGCCGGCCCGGCGGCAGATCGCGGGAAGGTCGAAGCTCAGCTCGTCCAACTCGTACCGCCCGCCGATCATGCCGGGGACCATTCCGGAGTAGGCCTGCCGCGCGTCGAGGGAGATCAGCGTCGTCTCGACTCCTCGCAACGGCCGCTTCGCGAGGCCCTCCAGCACGAACAGATGAGCGTGGCCGGCGCCCAGCAGGACGAGCCGCCCGGTCACCAGTGGGCCGCGGTCAAAATTGCAGCCGAATCTGCAAACCCAGCGCAGAGTCGGTCAGAATGACCGAATTGTGGGCCTGCAAGTGGGCATGGGCGCTGCATATAGACGTGGTGTCGGCCAATCGGATGTCCGATCGCCTGAGTCAGCCAAACCCAATAAGCATCAGGAGGCAATACCATGTCGGTCTATCTGACCAATCGGCGTGCGACGGATCCGTTCCCGGGTCTGCGCCGCCTGAACAGCATTCTCGACGATCCGTTCACTACCTGGCCGTTCCAGCGGGAAGAGAACCGCGCGCTCACCGCAGCCTGGACGCCCGCGGTGGACGTGTTCGAGGACAAGGACTCCGTGAAGATCATCGCCGAGCTGCCCGGCGTGAAGCCCGAGGACGTCAAGCTCTCGATCGAGAACAACGTGCTCACCCTGCGGGGCGAGAAGAAGCAGGTGGCGGAGGAGAAGACCGAGCGCGTGCACCGGTACGAGCGCGCGTACGGCATGTTCGAGCGGTCGTTCGCCCTGCCGAACACGGTGGAAGCCGAGCGCGCCGAGGCCCGGTACGACAACGGGGTGCTCACGATCCACCTCCCGAAGGTCGAGCGCGCCCGTCCACGCGAGATCCAGGTCAAGGTGAGCTAAGCCGCAGCTGCGTGCCCACGCCCCGAGGGATTCTCCGGGGCGGGGGTCCGTAGTATTACTGAGGTGTCTTCCGGAAGCGCGCGGATTGCACCCGTGACCCCCGGGCCGTAGCCTTCAGGCCATGTCCCGCCCCCCGTCCGCTCATCTCGTTGGAATCAGCCACCATACAGCCGATGTCGGGGTCCGCGAGCGCCTGGCGCTGTCGGCGGACGACATGGCCCGCCGCCTCGAAGTCGAGGCGGCCGCTGGACGCTCGCTCATCCTGCTCTCCACCTGCAACCGTCTCGAGCTTTACTGGTGGGGCGACGCTGACCAGGAGCCGCACCTCCGCCGGCTCGCGGCCGAACGCGGGGTCGCGCTCGACTGCCCGCTGCTTTACCGGCGCGACGGGCCGGCGGCGCTCCGCCATCTGTTCACGGTGGCCGCTGGTCTGGATTCACAGGTCGTAGGCGAGCTCGAGATCCTGGGCCAGGTGCGCCGGGCGCACCAGCTGGCTGCCGCCGCGGGCGCCACCACGTGGGAGCTCGACCTCGCGTTCGCGGCGGCCCTGGCAGCGGGACGTCGAGCGCGCCGCGACACGATGCTGGGCCGGCATCCCGCTTCGGTGAGCGGCGCCGCGCTGGAGCATGCCGCGCGCTGCCTGGGCGGATCGCTTGCCGGCGTCCTGGTGCTGGTGCTGGGAGCGGGTGAAGTGGCGGGGGGCGTGCTTCGCGCCCTCGAAGGCCGCGGTGCGGCTCGGGTTGCGGTGCTCAGCCGACGGCGGGAGCGGGGCGCCAGGCTTGCCGCCGCCGTGCCGGGCGCGAACGCGCAGACGGCCGGCTGGGACCGTCTGGCGGACGAGATGTCGGCCGCCGATCTCGTATTCGCCGCGATCGGATCGCGCCGCCCCGTGCTCGATGCCGCCGCGCTCACGCGTATCATGGCGAGCCGCCCGGATCGTGGACTCGTCGTGCTCGACCTCGGCGTTCCGCGGAACATCGAGCCCGCCGCGCGCGACGTTGCGGGCGTGCGCCTGTTCGATCTCGACGACCTCAGGCTCCAGCACTGCCCGGCGGTCGGGCCTGCTGCCCCCGCGCTCGAGGAGGTCGGCCGCATTCTGGAGCGGGAGCTCGCGAGACTCGACCGGGCGCTGCACCGCCGCGCGGCCTCCCCCGAGCTGGCGGAGCTGCACCGTTTCGGTGCGGTGCTCGCCCGCGAGGAAGCGGAGCGTGCGCTGGCCGAGCTGGGCGCGCTGTCAGAGGAGAAGAGCGCGGTGGTGCGGCGGATGGCGGAACGGCTGGCGCGCCGGCTGTTGTATCCCGCCAGCCGGACGATGTGGGAGCGTTAGCGGGCGGACTGCGCGGCCACGCCTACCGGGTTCAGCAGCTTCCGACATTCGGGGTTCACGCACCCTGCACAGCGCAGCGGATACTGCGAGCTGTGCAGCGCGCCGCTCGCGAGATGCTCCTGGACGATGTCGGCCAGCGCATCGAGGAACGCGGGCCGCTCGTTCAGCGCGGGCGCCCGCCGGTACCAGGTCATGCCGACCTCGCGGGCGAGATCGCCGTACTCACGGTCGAGCTCATAGAGCGTCTCGATGTGATCGCTCGTGAACGCCACGGGGATCACGAGCACGTGCTTCTGCCCCCGCGCACCGAGGCTCCGGATCACCCGTGCGGTGCTGGGGCCAAGCCACCGGAGCGGTCCCACCTCCGACTGATACGCGAGCAGGTAGGGGTGCGAGAACCCGAGCCGCTCCATCACGCGGTGGACGGTGGCGCCGACTTCCTGCGGATACGGATCGCCGCGGTCAATGAACTGGAGTGGGAGTGAGTGCGCGCTGAATAGCAGCAGGGCTTTGTCCCGCTCCCCGGACGGGAATTCCGCCAGCCCATCCCGTACGGTCTCCGCCATCGCGCCAATGAATCCCTCGTGCACGGGCCAGCGATCGACGAGGCTCCATTCGAACGCGCTTGCCAGTCCGAGCCGGCGCGCGGCGCGCCAGAGCTCGTTGAGGCTCGATCCCGTGGTGCTGCAGGAGAAGTGGGGATACTGCGTGAAGGCCACGGCGCGCTCGACGCCGTCAGCCTGCATGGCGCGGAGCGCGTCGTCGCTGCGCGGCTGGACATAGCGGAACGCCACGTAAAACCCGTGCGGTGCGGTCTCCGGCGAGAGCCGGTCGAGCCGCTCGACCATCCCGCGGCCCTGGGCCTCGGTGTGGCGCAGGATCGGCGACCCGCCCCCGATCTCGGCGTAGTGCTTGCGAACTTTCGGCGCGCGGCGCCGCACGATGAACGGTCCGAGCCAGTCCTGCACCGGCAGTTGAATGATCTCACGGTCGGCGAAGAGCTCGAGCAGAAACGGCTCGACCTGGTCCAGCGTGGCCGGCCCGCCGAGGTTCATCATGACGATGCCGGTCTTCACTCTGGGCATGAGTCAATAGTAGAGGGGCGGTGGGACAGAGGGACAGAGGACAGACTAGGGAGCGGCGCCGCCCATCTGCCCATCGACCAGCCCGAGCTCCAGCGCAAACCGCGTCAGTCCCGCTACGGTCCGGATCCTGAGCTTGCGCATCAGGCTCTCGCGATGGGTCTCGACTGTGCGATGGCTGATACCGAGCTCGGTCGCGATCTCCTTGTTGGTCTGGCCGCGGGCGATACCCCGCAGCACCTCGCGCTCCCGGTGCGACAGCGTCCCCAGGTCGCTGGTGCGTCGCTCGCGGGCAAGCTCGCCCCGCACCGCGTCGCTCAACTGCCGGGCCACCGGCGGACTGTAGAATGCCTCGCCTTCGTCCACCGCCCGGACGGCGCGGCGCAGCTCCGTGGCCGCCGTCTCCTTGAGCAAATAGCCGTGCGCCCCCGCGCGCACGCTCTCCAGCACGTACTCGGGATGGTCGTGCATGCTGAGCATCAGTACGCGGATCTCGGGCAGGCGTTCCCTGATGCGTGCCGCCAGCGCGAGCCCCGACTCCCCCGGCATGGAGATGTCCAGCACCACAACGTCGGGGCGGAGCGCCTCCGCCAGCGCCATGGCATCCGCGCCGTTCGCCGCCTCCGCCACGACTTCGAAACCCGGCTCGCCCTGAAGCACGTGTCGGATTCCCTCGCGCACCACGCCGTGATCGTCCGCCACGAGTACACGGATCACCCCGGCGCTCACGCGGGAGCTCCGGCGGTGCCGGCGGGCAGATACACGCACAGCGTCAAGCCGCTTCCCGGCCGGCTCTCGAGGTCTACCCGGCCGCCGAGTGCGGCGATGCGCTCGCGCATGCCGGCGAGTCCCATGTGACCCGCGCGCTCGAAGGTGCGTCGCTCGCTGCCCGGAGGGAGTCCCCGCCCGTCGTCCCGCACCTCCAGCGTGACCGCGCCGCGATCATCCGCGCGGATCGCCACCCGGACGGCTCGGGCGCCCGCGTGGCGTGCCACGTTCGCGAGCGCCTCCTGGAGCGCGCGGAAGACCGCGAGCTCGGCATCCTTGGCGAGCGCGGGCAGCGCGGCGGGTGCGACGAGCTCCACTGCGGTACCACTCCGCTCGGCGAATTCGGTCACGAGCGAGCGCAGCGCGGGCAGCAGGCCGAGGTCGTCGAGCAGCGTGGGCCGGAGATCGTGGGTCACACGCCGGATGCTCCGAATGCCGGCGTCCACCAGCGCGAGCGACCGCTCGAGCCGCGCCGCGACGTCCGGCGCGGCGGTGTCGCGCAACAGGGCGAGCTCCATCTTCACGGCGGAGAAGAGCTGGGCGGTCTCATCGTGCAGCTCGCGGGAGAGGCGCCGGCGCTCGTCCTCGTGCTGCTCGACCATCCGGGCCGAGAGCCGTTCGAGCTCCCGGGTGCGCGCCTCGAGCCGCTCGTACAGCTCTGCATTCTCGAGCGCCGCGCCCACCTGCCGCCCGAGCGCAACCAGGAAGTCCTCGTCCAGCGCGGCGAACGGGTCGCGCGCCTCACCGACGATCACCAGCGCCCCGGTCACGGCGGTGCCGCTGGAGACCGGCAACACCGCGGCGTACGGGTGCGGCGCGGAGACCGTCGGGTTGGGTCCGGGCCAGTCGGCGGCGAGCCGCGGGCGTCCGGTAGCGATCGCCTCCGCCACGACCTTGGCGGCCGGGCCCGACGGCTCGGTTGCCGGCCAGCTCGCGCAAGCGCCGGCGCCGCCGACGAAGCGTCCGCCCCGTTCCCCGAGCAGATAGAGCGCGCTGCCGGTCACGGCGGGGAGGGTGAGCGGCCGCTCCAGCAGTACGTCGAGCACTGCGCGGTTGCGTCCGCGGGGCTGAAGGTCCGCCGAGAGCGCGGCGAGGGCTCCGAGCCCGCGTCGCAGGTCGTCAAGCACGAGGAGCAGGATGCCCGCCCCCACGGCGAGCGCGAACAGCAGGTCCAGATAGTAGCCCCACGGCGTCCATGCGCCGCGCGCGCGAAGAAACGGATAGTCGAGATGGTGCAATCCCCATAGGCCGAAGGCCACGGCGAGCAACGCCGCGCCGCTGGAGCCCACCCGCCGATGGTAGGAGAAGAAGACCCACCCGGTCCACAGCGTAGCCAGACTGAGAAATCCGACCGCCGGTCCGGCCGCCCAGCCGAAGTCGTCGATGCGATAGATGGCCACGTACGACCAGAGCGGAGGGAAGAGCGCGAACGGCAGGTACCGCCAGCGCCACCGGAATCCGCGGGAGAACACCAGCGCCGCGCCGAGCAGCGCGAGGGCAGTCCAACCGGTGACCACCTGATGCCAGTAGAGCCAGCGGCGATCCTCGGTCAGCAGGAAGCTGGCGATGGCGACCAGCCGCAGAACGTAGAGGGCCCAGGCGCCGCTCCACCAGGCCAGGTACGGCTTGCGATAGCGCCGGTACAGGAACCAGCAGAGCACGGCGAGCGCGGCGGTGATGACGCCCTGGAGCAGCGCGGCCGAGAGTTCGGAGTCAGCAGTAGCGGCGACCTGGGCGCCCATGGCCGTAGGATACCCGGGCGGGGCGGAAGCGCAACGAGGTATTAGGTACAACTACCGCCGTTCGCGGCAATCGATGCGCTCCTAGGCTCCATCGCGGCGCCGATTTGCGCCGTCGGTCCGATATGCCCAGTTTGGTATGAACGGTGCACCTTCGGGTCCCTCTTATCCCCACCCGCCATCGAATGAACGCCACCGAGACATTCATCGCCCGATTCGGCCACCTGGTCGCCCTCCTTCGCGTGGACCCGGGCAACGATGCTGCGCAGGAGCTCGCGTTGTCGGCCGCGCTCCAGGCGGTCGCGGACGGCCCGGTCACGGTCGAGGCGGGTTTCGACCGCGGTGGAGCGGGAGAGGACCTGACGCTCCAGGGTCGGATGCGGGCGCGATACGTCGATGTGCTGCGGGTGAGCCCGGCCGCCGCTCCGGCCGAGCTGCTTGTGCTCGCCCGTGCATTGTCTCACGACGGCACGCCGGTGGTGCCCGCAGCCGGCATCGAGCTCGAACAGTTCCCGGTCGCAGCGCCGGGCTCGGCCCCAGCGGCTCAGCCGCCGTCCGTCAGTTCGGCGCGCGCCGACGGCGAGCGCCGGCGGCACACCGAGCGCCGTCAGTGGAACGGCCGTCGATTCACCGGTCGCGATCGCCGCCGCGAGTCGGACCGGCGGCAGACTGGTGAACGGCGGCTCCGGCTGCTCAAGCAACAGGAAGCGGACATCGGGGAGGTCGGCGCGCGGCTCGGGCGCGCGGCCGCGGGTGGTGCCTGGAGCGAGGCACTGGAACATGCGCAGGCGCTCATCGATCTCGCGCCGCGGGTGCCCGCCATGGAGCGCCGGACCTTCGGCATCGTGACCCGGCGACAACTCTCCCGCGGCGTGCTCGCGGCGTTCGTGGAGCACGCGCTGCGCGATCCCGCCGACCGGGCGCGTACGGTGGAGGTGCTGCGCTGGGCCGGGTCGGATGGCATCGACGTCATGCTGGACGCGGTCTGCAAGAGCGAGGTCGTTGGCGCGCGCCGCTTCCTGCATGACGCGCTCGGCGGTCTTCCGGATGCCTACGCCGCGGTGGTGCCGTTGTTGTCGAGCCCCACCTGGCATGAGGTGCATCACGCCGCCGGCATTCTGGGGCGGATGGGGAGGGCGGAGGCGCTGCCCCTCCTGCGGCCGCTCCTCGACCACGTCGATCCGCGGGTCCGATCCGCCGCCGTCCACGCGTTGGCCGAGTATCCGCCGTCCGAGGCGGGCGACGGGCTTCATGCTGCGCTCACCCACCCCTCCGGGGCCACGCGAGCGGCGGCGGCCGATGCCATCGGCGGGCGGCGGGTGGCAGGCTTCGCGATGCCGATCGTCGCAGCCCTCGAGACGGAGCGGGAGGGAACGGCTTGGCGGGCGATGGCGGGCGCGCTCGCCGCCATCGGTACGGCGGAATCGTGCGCGGCGCTCGCCACCATCGCCCTGTCCCGGCGAGCGCTCACCGGCGGGGGCTACTCGAAGGGCCAGCGGCTCGAGGCGGTGCGCGCGCTGGCCCATGCCGATTCGGGACACGCCGCCGGCGCGCTCGAGCGGGTGGCGCGCGAGGCCCAGGGCGCCGTGCGGACAGCGGCATTAGACGCGCTGGCCATGCTCAAGCCCAGCGCGGGCTAGCCCCGGTCGCCGCTACAGCTTCTTCACGTCGAAGCTCTGCACGTGCAGGTCCAGATTGTGGTTCACCCGAAGTCCCGCGATGCCCTTCGTGTCGATGAGCCGGGGATCGGCCGAGTAGACCTCCTTGCCGTTCACCCGGAAGACGAGCCGGGTATTGTCCATCGTGACCTCGAGCCGGTTCGTGGCCTCGCCCGTGGGTCCCTGCTTCACGATCGCGGGATGCGGCGTCCATGCCGAGATGAGGTTGGTCACGTTGGCGCCGTCCCGCTTCTTGATGAGGTATTTGCCGTCGCCGCGGATGAGGAAGTAGGTGTACTTCTGTTGCGGGTCGGCCTCGAGGCTCTGTCCGCCAACGAAAATGCCGTACCCTTCCGGGTGCTTCGGCGCGGTGGTCTGGCTGAGCAGCGCCGTGGCCGTGAAGCCGGCCTCCGCCTTGTCGGTGGCGCGCCACAGCAGCGCCGGGGGGCCGAGCGTAACGTGCCAACCCGGATCCATCACGACGAACCTGATGTCGGCTTCCTTGCCCTTGGCATCGGTGCGGGCGCTCCACCCGCGGGGCAGCGAACCCCCGCCCGCGACGCTGCGATCGGGGTCGGCGCTGGCCTTGGCCGGCTTGTTCTGCGCTTGGGCGGTGGCAGCGAGTGTGAGTGTGAGTGTGAGTGTGAGGGCGATGGGGCGCATAAGGCACCTCAAGAAGGTGGGCGGCAGCGGTTGCGACGGCTCCGGTGGTCGGCTAATCTACCAGCCGCGGTTGTCCCTGCTTTCACCGGAGATCGAGCGTGTACTGGTTCGGCGTGCTGTTCGCGGCCATCGGCGCGGGGGCGATTCTCTTCGCTCTGACGTTCGTCTCGTTGCTCATCGGCATGGTGGTCAACGCGATGGGCGTGCTCATCTCGGGGCCCGTCGTGGACCGGCTGGTGGCACGCCGGCAGCGCTAACCCTCTCCCGGACCCGGGTGCCGCTCCTCGGTGGCTTCCGGGGTGGTTGCCTGCCGGAGCGCCCCTTCGTAGTTGATCTTCAGACCTGTCAGCAGCTCGCGCAGACCCCGCACCTTCATCTGGAGTCCACCACCGCGGCGGGCCATGGTGGCCATGAGCCCGGCGGTGTCCGCCAGCGACGTGAGGTTCAGGCCCGCCGAGGCGGCCTTGAGCTCGTCGAGCCCACGGATGAAGTTGCGTACGATGGTGTCGTCCACCCGCATGGAGGCCATCTGCTCCACAACCGAGTGGATCCGCTGGAACTTCGGCGGAAGCGTTTGCAGGAACACGAGTTGGGCCTGCTGGCGCGAACTCAGCTTCGGAGCGGCCATAGTACCTGAGGAGGGACGTGTGTCAATCTACCTGATCGCACGCGCGCGCTGAATCTCCCCGCCGTCCCCGCCGTAGTATGCCGGGTCTCGAGGAGCCCGCCCCCATGAAAATCTCTGATATCTCGATCCGGCGCCCCGTCTTTGCCAGCATGGTCAGTCTGGCGCTGGTGCTGTTCGGCGCGATCGGGTACACCCGGCTCTCGGTCCGCGAGTACCCCGACGTGGATCCGCCCATCGTGTCCGTCACTACGGTGCTGCCGGGCGCCAACCCGCAGGTCGTCGAGTCGGCCGTCACCGACATCCTCGAGGAGGAACTGAGCACCGTCGAGGGACTCCGCACGCTCACCAGCGCGAGCCAGGAGCAGGTGAGCAACATCACCCTGGAGTTCAATCTCGATCGCGACGTCGAAGCCGCCGCCCAGGACGTGCGGGACAAGGTGTCCCGGGTGCGGGACCGGCTGCCGGAAGACGTGGACGAGCCGGTCGTGGCCAAGCAGGAAGCCGACGCCAACCCCTTCTTCTGGCTGGCGCTCTCGGGCGAAAACTACGACCTGCTCCAGCTGTCCGACATCGGCGACCGGCTGGTCAAGTCCCGGCTCCAGACGCTCCCCGGCGTGGGACAGGCGCGCATCTTCGGCGAGCGCCGATTCTCGATGCGGGTGTGGCTCAGCGCCTCGGAGCTCGCGGCCCGCAGCCTCACGGTGCAGGACGTCGAAGAGGCGATCCGCACCCGGAACGTCGAGATCCCGGGCGGCCGGATCGAGTCGGAGCGCCGCGAATTCACGGTCCGTTCGCTCGGCGAGCTCAAGACGCCGGCGGAATTCGCCGAGCTCGTGGTGTCGAGCCGGAGCGGCCAGCTCGTCAAGCTCAAGGATATCGCGCGGGTCGAGCTGGGCGCCGAAGACGAGCGGAGCGTCCTCCGGTTCAACCAGCGGCCGGCGGTGGCCATCGGGGTGATCCGGCAGTCCAAGGCCAACATCATCCAGGTGGCCGACGCGATTCACGCAGAGCTGCCGGCCATCCAGCGGTCGCTGCCGCCCGGCGTGCGGATCGACCCGGCGTTCGACCAATCGGTGTACGTGAAGCGCTCGATTCTCGAGGCGCAACACACGCTGCTCATCGCCGGCGGGCTGGTCGTCATCATCATCTTCGTGTTCCTCCGGAATCTACGCGCGACGATCATCCCCGGGCTCGCGATCCCGGCCTCGATCGTCGCCACGTTCGCGGTGATGTACTTCCTCGGCTTCTCCATCAACAACCTCACGCTGCTCGCGCTGACGCTCGCGATCGGCATCGTGGTGGACGACGCGATCATCGTGCTCGAGAACGCGTACCGGCACCAGGAGGAACTGGGCGAGGATCCGAAGACCGCGGCACGCGAGGGGACCCGCGAAATCGGATTCGCGGTGGTGGCCACCACCATCTGCCTCATCGCGGTGTTCACGCCGCTCGCGTTCCTCACGGGGTCCACCGGCCGGCTGTTCAACGAATTCGGGATCGCGGTGGCGGGGTCGGTGGCGGTGTCGGGCCTGGTGGCGCTCACGCTGACGCCGATGCTCTGCGCCCAGATCCTCCGGGTGCCCAAGTCCCATGGCCGGGTGTACCGCTCGCTGGAGCGCGGCTTCGACGCGATGTCCACCGGCTACGCCTGGCTGCTCGACCGCGCGCTCCACCTGCGCTGGGCGGTGGTGCTCGGCGCGCTGGCGCTGCTGGTCGGGGCCGGGGTCGTGTTCAAGGCGCTCAAGCGCGAGTTCATTCCGCCGGAGGATCGGGGCTGGTTCATCAGCTTTCTCATCGCCCCCGAAGGCTCCTCGCTGGGCTACACTGACAGCTACCAGCAGCAGGCCGAGGCGGTGCTCGCCAAGACCGAGGGGATCGAAGGCTTCTTCAGCGTCGTGAACATCGGCGACGGCGTGAGCCGCGGGATCATCTTCGTCAACCTGGAAGACTGGTCCAAGCGGACCCGCAAGGTGGGCGAGATCGTCGGCGAAGTGCAGGGGCAGTTCTTCGCCATTCCCGGCGTGTTCGCGTTCGCCAACAATCCGCCGGCGTTCGGTTGGGGCAGCCCGGTGCAGTACGTGGTCCAGCATTCCGATTTCGCGCAGCTCGCGAAGGCGGCGGACACACTGACTGCCCGCGCCCGCGGGATCAAGGGCCTGCTGAACGTGGACACCGACCTCCGGGTCAACAAGCCGGAGCTCACGGTGAGCTTCGATCGCGACCGCGCGGAGGATCTGGGCGTGCCGGTGGGCAACGTGGCGGCCACGCTTCAGACGATGCTTGGCGGGCGCGAGGTGAGCACCTTCACCCGCGCGAACAAGCTCTACGACGTGATCGTGCAGCTCTCGCCCGAGGCGCGGGCCACGCCGAGTGACATGACGGGGCTGTACGTCCGGGGGCGTGACGACCAGCTGATCAAGCTGGACGCGGTCGCGAACATCACCGAGGGTGTGGGCCCCCGCGAGCTGAACCATTTCAACCGGGTGCGGAGCTTCACCTTGACCGCGAGCCTCGGGCCCGGGTTCACGCTGGGCGAGGCGCTGGACTCGCTGAACCGGGTCGCGGCCGAGGTGCTGCCGCGGGGGAGCACCACGGCGCTCGCGGGCGAGTCGCGCGAGCTGGAGGAGAGCGGCGGCGCGCTCTACTTCGCGTTCGTGCTGGCGCTGGTGGTGGTGTTCATGGTGCTCGCCTCGCAGTTCGAGTCGCTGGTGCACCCGTTCACGGTGCTGCTGGCGGTGCCGCTGGCCGTGACCGGGGCGCTGGTGACGCTCCTGCTCGCCGGTTCCACGATCAATCTGTACAGCCAGATCGGGATGATCCTGCTGATCGGTCTCGTGACCAAGAACTCGATCCTGCTCGTGGAGTACGCCAACCAGCTCAAGGAGCGCGGTCTCGACACGCTGGCCGCGGTGCGCGAGGCGGGACGGATCCGGCTCCGCCCGATTCTCATGACGTCGGTCTCGACCATCATGGGCGCGCTGCCGATCGCGCTGGGGCTTGGCGCCGGCGCCGCGAGCCGGCGGCCGCTCGGCTACGCGATCGTGGGCGGGGTGCTCGTCTCCACGATCCTGACGCTGTTCCTGGTACCGGTGGTGTATGTGCTGTTCGACCGCGCGCGCGAGCGGGTGCACGCGCGCCGTCCGGCCCTCGCGCCGTCCCCCGCCGCGGCGGAGGCGGAGTGAGGGCGGCGATCATGCTGGCATCGGCACTCGCTCTTGGCTCTGTCGCTCCATTGAGCGCTGCAAATGATTCACACGGAGGCGCGGAGGACGCGGAGAACTGCATTGTTGTAGTGTCATGTCCGGGCATCCCGATGCTTGGGCATGAGACCACAATGAAGTGCTGTTCTCCGCGTCCTCCGCGCCTCCCTGTGAATGCAGTGGCCGAAGCCCGGCAAGACACGGTGCCGACGGTGACGCTCGCGGAGGCGCTCGAGCAGGCGACGCGGCTCGATCCGGATTACGTGCGCGCGCTCGGACAGATCGACAACGCGGAGTGGTCCCGCCGCGCGGCGCGACTCGCATTCATCGTCCCCGCGATCACCGCCGGGCTCGACGCCACCAAGTACTCGGTGGACTTCTTCAACGTCGGCACGGGGCAGCCGCAGAGCACCGCGGTGAACTCACGGCTCGTCGGCAGCTACGAGCTGTTCCGCTGGGGCAAGTTCACCGCGCTGAGCGCGTCCAAGGCCGAGCTGGAAGGGGCGGAAGCGGGCGAGCTGGAGCAGCGCTTTCGCACGGCGCTCCTGGTCGAGTCGGACTTCTACGGCGTGCTCGCGGCTCAGGAGCTGACTCGCGTCTCGCAGGAGCGTCTCCGCCGCGCGGAAGAACAGCTCGCCGTCGGCCGGGCCCGCGTGTTATCGGGCGCCGCCGTGCAGTCCGACTCGCTCCAGCTCGTGCTCGAGGTGACCCGGGCGCGGATCGACCTCACCCGCCAGGGCGCGGCGCTCCGGGTGTCGCAGCTTCAGCTCGGGCGGCGGATCGGCGCGGACGGTCCGGTGGGCGCGGCGCCGGCTGACAGCGTGCCGCCGGCCGAATTGCCCGTCGCGCTCCCGGCGGCCGTGAGTGAGGCGCTCCGGCAGGGCCCGCAGTACCGCGTGGCCCGGGCCAACGAGCGGCAGGCGGAGGCGCTGCTGCGCGGGCGCCGGGGCGAGTATCTCCCGACGGTCACCCTGTCGGGGGGTAACTTCACCTTCGACTCGAGGTTCTTTCCGACCGCGCGGGACGTGCAGTCGATCACGCTCACCGTGTCGCTGCCGATCTGGGACCTCGGCAACCGGCAGATCGGGATCGCGCAGGCCCGGCTGAACCGGGACGTGGCGCGCGCGATCCGGGCTGATCTCGAGCGTGGCGCCGCGCGTGACGTGACCGAAGCGTACGAGGCGTATCGGACCGCACGGATCACGGTCGATCTCTCGGGCGTGGCGGTGGCGGCCGCCACCGAGAACTTCCGGGTGCAGGACGCGCGCTATCGCGCGGGCGCCACCACGATCCTCGAGCTGCTCGAGGCGCAGATCAGTCTCACCCAAGCCCAGGCCGACCTGGTGCAGGCCAACTACTCGACCCGGCTCGCGCTCGCGGGACTCGAGGCGATTCTCGGCCGCCGGCTGTTCCCGAACAAGGACGTCCCGTGAACGCATTCCTCCGCACCGCTCTCGCCGCGACGCTCGCGGCGGGGTGCAGCAAGGCCGAATCAACCGCCAACGGCAAGCAGCCGGGCGCGGGAGGAGGTGCGCCTCCGCCCATGCCGGTGGAGGTCGCCGTCGCCGCCAGCGACACCGTGGTCGATGCCATCAACGCCTCGGGGCAGATCGAAGCGATCCAGTCCATCGAGTTGCGGCCCGAGATCGAAGGGCGGCTGACTCAGATCCTGGTGCGTGAAGGCGCGCCGGTCGCGCGGGGCACCGCGCTGTTCAAGGTGGACGATGCCGAGCTCCGGGCCGAAGTCGCGCGGGCCGAGGCGGAGCGGGACCTCGCGCGGCAGGCGCTCGGCCGGACGCGGGAGCTCCTCGCCCAGCGCGCCTCCTCGCAGGCCGATCTCGAGCGGGCCGAAGCCACGGCCCGGAGCACCGAGGCGCAACTGGAGCTCCTGTCGGTGCGGCTTCGGCGGACCACGGTGCGAGCGCCGTTCGCGGGCGTGGCGGGGCAGCGCTTCGTGAGCCTCGGTGACTACGTGACCACCGAGAGCCGGCTTGCCGCGCTCCAGACGGTCGATCCGCAGCGCGCCGTGTTCCAGGTGCCGGAGCGCTACGCGGAGGACCTCGCCGTGAAGCAGCGAGTGGTCTTCCGCGTGGCGGCCCTGCCGGGCCGCGAGTTCACCGGGATCGTGGACTTCGTGGATCCCATCGTCCAGCTCCCGGGACGCACCATCATGGTGAAGGCGCAGGTGCCGAACCCCAAGCGCGAGCTGCAGGCCGGCATGTTCATTGAGGCCCGGTTGGCCACGGCGGTCCGGCCAGGCGCGGTCGTCATTCCCGAAGACGCGGTGCTCCCGCTGCAGGGCACCAATTACGTGTGGGTCGCCAAAGACGGCAAGGCGACACGGCGCCAGGTCGAGCTCGGGGTCCGGAGTCCCGGGTTCGTCGAGGCGCGGTCCGGGGTGGAAGGCGGCGAGCAGGTAGTGGTGGCTGGGCAGGAACGACTGTCTGAAGGCGCCCCGCTCGCCCCCAAAGTGGTTGAACGCGGCAGGGAAGCACCCAGGGAAACAGGTGCGGACAGTGGGCGGTAACGGCGGCAGGGACGGTAGCTACATTACCCACTCCCTTACCGCCTCCACCGGCCCTACCGCCTCTACCGCCCTTACTCTATGCTCGCACCTGGTGACAAAGCCCCTGCCTTTTCCCTGACAGCCGACGACGGTCGGACCGTCCGGTTGTCGGAGCTCGCGGGCCGCCACGTCGTGCTCTATTTCTATCCCAAGGACGACACGCCCGGTTGCACCAAGGAAGCTTGCGGCTTCCGCGACGCCTGGGCGGACGTGCAGGACACCGGTGCCGCCGTGTTCGGGGTGTCGCCTGACGGCGTGGCCTCGCACCAGCGCTTCCGGGCGAAATACCGGCTGCCGTTCGCGCTCCTGGCCGATCCCGACCACGCGGTAGCCGAAGCCTATGGGGCGTGGGGTGAGAAGTCGATGTACGGCAAGAAGTATCAGGGCATCCTCCGTACCACGTTCCTGATCGACGGAACCGGGACGGTGCGCCGGATCTTCGAGAAGGTGAAGCCCGAGGGCCACGCCCAGGAAGTCCTCGCGGCCATTCAACAACTCCGCTAAGCTTCCGGGTGCGCGCCCCGCGCGCCCGCGCGTTGCGCCGCGGATCGTTCACGCTGTCGGATGAGTGCCCTGAGATGACCGTGTCGCCTCGCGCCGAGACCACGCCCACCCCGCGTTCCACCGCGCACGCGACGCGGTCCTTCGCCACCTGGCTCTGGGAATGGACCAAATCCATTCTCGTCGCGCTGGTGGTCTGGTTCCTCCTGCGAACGTTTCTGGTCGAGGCGTTCCGCATTCCATCGGGAAGCATGGAGCACACGCTCCTGATCGGGGATTTCCTCTTCGTCAACAAGGCGCTGTACGGGGCCGAGGTGCCGATCGTGGGCGCGCGCCTGCCCGCGGTCCGGGAGCCGCGCCGCAACGACATCCTGGTGTTCGACTCGGTCGAGGAGCCGGGACTCAAGGTGGTCAAGCGGCTGATCGGGATGCCGGGCGACACGCTGGCGATGGAAGGCGGCGCGTTGTACCGCAACGGGGCGAAGGTGGAGGAGGCGTATGTGATCCACACCGATCAGGCCCGCTCGGAAGACGCGATGCAGCGGCTCAAGATGCGGGATTGGCAGCTTCCCCATCTCGTCCAGCGCGATGGGGCGACCTACAAGCCGGATCTCCAGGAGTGGGGCCCGATCGTCGTGCCCGCCGATTCGTTTTTCATGATGGGTGACAACCGGGACAGCAGCTACGACGGGCGCTACTGGGGCTTTCTGCCGCGGGAGAACGTTCGCGGCCGGCCGCTTCTGGTCTACTTCAGCTACGATGCAAACAGCTGGCGCTCTCTCCCCTTCGTGACGGCGATCCGATGGGGCCGTCTGTTTTCCACGCCCGAGTGACCCGGCAGGCGCCGTGACCCGATTCGGGCCGGGCCGGTGAGCGGCGACGTTCTGCTCCTGCTCTCGGAGCCGGACGCGGCCCGCCTGCTGGCCGACATGCTGTCTCGCGGGCGGCGGGTGATCGTCGCGGAATCCGAATCGCCCCTCGCCGGGCCATTTGCGCTGGGCGTCGTGGACGGCCCGGCGCTGCACCGGTTCTGGCGCCGCATCGCCGAACGCAAGCGCGCCGACTCTCCCGCCTTCCTGCCGTTCCTGCTCGTGACCACCCCCCAGGACGTACCGCTCTTCGCGCGGTTCTTGTGGACCGCCGTGGATGAGCTGATCCAGACACCGGTGCACACGCCGGAGCTCCTGGCCAGGATAGACGTGCTGCTCCGCGCCCGGGACGCGAGCCTCCGGGCGCTGGACCCCGCGCTCGCCCGGTTCCGCGGCTACTTCGAAAACGATCTGATCGGCCGCTGGATCGCCGCCCCCGACGGGCGCATCCTCGTCGCGAACGCCCGCTGCGCCGGCATGCTCGGACTCGGGTCGGCCGACGACGCGCGCCGCCGTGCCTGGGGGGACTTCGTGCCCGATCCGGAGGCCCGGCGGGTCCTGCTGCAGCAGCTGGAAGCGGCGGCGCCGATCGGCCCGATGCAGCTCGAGCTCCGGCGCCAGGACGGAGTGCGCTTTCCCGCGAGCCTGAGCGCCACGCCGTGTTTCAACGGCGGCGAGATCGAGATGCACGGCTTCCTCACCGACGCTTCGACCCCGATCCCACGCGCTCGGCGCGAGGAATTCGCGGACCGTATGGAGTCGATCGGCAAACTGGCGGGAGGCATCGCGCACAACTTCAACAACGCGCTCAGCACCGTGCTGGGCTACTCCGATCTGCTGCTCAACGATCTGGCGCTCGACGACCCGCGCCGGGCCGATGTCGAGGAGATCCGCCACGCGACGCTGCGATCGGCCGAGCTGACCAAGCAGCTGCTCGCGTTCAGCCGCCAGCAACTGCTGCGCCCGACCCAACTTCAGCTGCCGGAGATCGCCCTCGGGATGGAGCGCACCATGCGCGCGATGCTGCGGGACGATCTCGCGCTCACGCTCGCGCTCGCGCCGGATGCCCCGCCGGTCGTCGCCGACCGCCCACAGCTCGAGCGGGTGCTGTTGAACCTCGTGCTGAACGCGCGCGATGCCGCGGCAGGCGTGCCCGATGGCGAGGTGTGCATCGAGACTCGCTCCGCGTCGCTGGTCGAGCCCGACCGCAGCCGGCTCGGCGTAGAGATTCCGGCGGGTGAGTATGCGGTGCTGGTCGTGCGCGACAACGGCAGGGGCATGACCCCCGAGGTGCGGAACCGTGCATTCGAGCCGTTCTTCACGACGAAGCGGTCGGGGGAGGCGCTAGGCCTGGGCCTGTCGACGGCGTACGGCATCGTGAAGCAGACCGGAGGATTCATCTGGCTGGAGAGCGAGGCGGGGGCCGGCACGACGGTGACCGTGTACCTGCCCGCCTCCACGCCGGGGCCGCGCCGGCAGCCGGCCCAGCCCTCCGGCAGTCCGACGGTGTTGCTCGTCGAGGACGAGGATGCGGTTCGCACCATGGCCGCCAGGATCCTTCGCCAGCAGGGGTTCACCGTCGTGGAGGCGAGTGACGGCGGCGCCGCCCTCGAAGCATTGCAGGACTATGGCGGCGCGCTCGATCTGATTCTGACCGACGTCGTGATGCCGGGGGTGAGCGGCGTCGAGCTGGCTGATCGGGCCGTGCAGCTCCGGCCGGGAATGCCGGTGCTGTTCATGTCGGGGTTCAGCGAGCGCGAGGTCGCGGATCGGAGTGGAGCACCTGCCGGGACCCTCCTGCTCACCAAGCCATTCCACGCCGGAGAGCTGGTCGCGGCGGTGCAGAAAGTGCTCGAGGGAACCCGGGGCGAGCACGCCTAGCGCGAGCGGCTGGCGCGCAGGGTCACCTCGCCGCGGCCTGACCCCGATCGATGTACACGGCGCTCCGGCTGCACGAGGTGCAGTGGAGCGTCACCCGGCCGGCCGGATGGTCTTCTTCGGATGCGCGGGGAGGATGGCGTTCGACGGCGGAGGACCCGCAGGAGGGGCACACCAGAGGTTTATGGTCCCGATCAGCCGAGATCAAGATCAACGCTTCTGGCGCCCGGTACTCCTTAATGCCCCGACGACCCACAGTCGGTCCTTCCGGTGGGAAAAGCGTGAACCCGACCAAAGGTCCCACCTCAAGGGAATCTATGGACGTCGAATGGGGCACGCAAAGGCGTGCACCGCGTGGTTGATGTGCGTCGCCGCACTCGCCCCGCTGACGGTGCCCGACCCGGCCGTGGGCCAGAGCACCCACGTGATCCGGCTCGAAGTGGACGCCGACCGCGACGTGCATCGCTTTGTGCCCGCGCGCATTACGGCCAAGCCCGGTGACCTGCTGACCTTTCGAGTATCGAGCGGGGCGCCGCATGCGCTGGCGTTCGAAGCAACGGGACTGTCCGCCGCCGCCCGGGCGCTGCTGCAGGCGGCGCTCCCCGACCGGAGCTCCGATCTCCAGGGGCCGGTGCTCGCCGAAAACGGGATCGAATACCGGGTGACCGTGCCGCGGCTGCCGGCGGGCACGTACCGGTTCTACAGCACACCGCATCGCGCCTACGAGATGCGAGGTGAGCTTATCGTAAACTGAGTCGTGGTATGGCTTACTACTACTCACGTGTCGATAGTGGTGGCGTCGTTTGCTTGACGACGCCCACCCCCCATGATACGTTGCCGCCGCAAGTCCGTCCGGCGGATCCACCGCCTGGCGCCGTGCCCAACGCAGGAGAGCCCGTGGTGTCGGAGCTTGGCGGCTCACAGATCTCGACCCTTCTCGAGACCCTTCCGGGCATCGCCAACGTGCTGCGGAGCCCAGTCGCCGACGCCCTGGTCAACACCATTCGGGCGGCGGCGCGCATCGGCGAGTTCGCGGTGGCCGACGCGGACGAGCTGGTGAAGTACGCCACGCGGCGGGGCCTGATGGCCCAGGATGAGGGCGATCGCCTCCTGGCCGACGTGCACGAGGCCGAGCGGAAGCGGGCGGACCGCGCCGCCGATCGCGCCAAGGCTCAGAAGGCGCGGACCAAGGCCAAGCCGGTGAAGTCCGTGAAGTCGGTGAAGTCGGTCCGAAAGGCCGCGAAAACGGGCCGTAAGCGCTAAGTCCGGAACTCGGCCATCATGGCCGAGAGCCGGTTGGCGCGCTGGAGCAGGTCCGCCGCGGCGGACGCCATCTCTTCGGTAGACGCGCTCTGCTCCTCGGCAGCGGCCGACACTTCCTCGCTCATCGATGCATGTTCGGTCGCGGTCAGGCTGGTCGCCGACGTCTTTCGGCCCACCTCGTCCACGATCCGCCGGTTCTGCGCCGCTTCCGTCGCGACGACCGCCGCCGCCGCACTGACCTCCTCGATGGCGGCGGCGATCTCCTCGAGTCCGCCCGCCGCCGCCGCGGCGACCCCTTCGACGCCGCTCACCCGCGCCGAGCCGTCTTCCATGGTCGCGGAGACATCCCGCACCTGGGTGCGGATGAACTCGACTGTCTTCGCCACGTCTTCCGCGGCGGCGGCGCTGGAGTCGGCGAGCCGGCGTACTTCCTCGGCCACGACCGCGAATCCGCGACCGTGCTCGCCCGCACGGGCGGCTTCGATCGCGGCATTGAGCGCGAGCAGATTGGTCTGCGACGAGATCTGTTTGATGAGATCGATGAAGTCCGTGATCGGCTCGGAGAGTCGGGCCAGGTGCTGCACCTGGCCTGCCGACGTCTGGACCACCTCGCGGACGCTCAGCAGCGTATCGCCGGCGGCTCGCACGTCGGCCTGGTGATGACCCGCGAGGTCCCGGATCTTGTCGCCGAGGGCGACGACCCGGCCGGCGGCGTCGGCGTTGCTCTCCGCGGTGCGGCGAAGCGTGAGCAGCAGCTCGTCCGCCTCCCGCATGCCACCCACCTGATTTTCGACGCTCGACGACATGCGCACCATCGCGGTGGAGATCTCGCCGCTCGACGCGGCAAGCTCCTCGCTCATGGCGGAGAAGTCGCTCGCGCTGGTGCTGATCTGGTTGGCTTCCTTGACCACGGATCCCACGATCATCCGGAGCCGGGCGCCCATGTCGTCCATCGCGGTCGCCAGCCGGTCGAGCTCGTCCGGCATGGCGCCCAGCTTGACCGGGCGGAGATCGCCGGCGCCGAACCGGTCCGCCGCGCCGATCAACCGCAGCAACGGGAGCTTGATCGCCCGCTGGGTGGTGAACGCCACGACGACGGCGATGGAGACGGCGAGCACGAAGCCGAGCCACATGAGGTTACGCCGCTCGGCGGCGGCTTCCTTCAGCTCCTCCGCCCGGGTGGTCGAGCGGTTGGTCTGCGCCAGGGTCAGCGCCTGCACGTCGGCCACGAGGGTGTCGGCCGCCGGCGCGGTGCGGGTCGCGAGCGCGCGCGCCTCCTCGCGCCGCCCGAGGTCGGTCAGCGCGTGTGCCTGCGCGTAGGCGACCTCGAGCCGGGCCTGGGTCTCACCGATCCGATTGACGATGTAGCGGTCGGAGGTGGTGAGCAAAGCGAGATCGCGGTAACGGCGCTGGAACGCGTACGCGGAATCGCCCGCGCGCAGGAACGCGGTGCGCGCCGCGGGGGACGGCAGCCCGAGGTACTGCTCGGCGGCCCGGATTTCCGAGGCGGCCGAGGCGACCAGCCCGTTGCTGAGCGAGGCGGTGCTCAGCAGCAGGCCGAGCTCCTCGTTGATCGAGCGGTCGAGATCCCGGATGGTCGAGAGCGCGAGCAGGGCGAGCAGGGAGACCACGACGCCGAGCGCCCCCATGCCGATCCAGAGGCGGCGCTCGATGCTTCCGAGCAGCCTCATCGCGCCTCGGCCGGCACGACCGTACCGCCGTGCACCACGGCCATATGCACTTCGCTGCCTGGCACGTCGCCCAGCGAGTCAAACGCGACGCGGCCGGTGGCGCCCGCGAACGCGGGCGCCGTACTTCCCACCCGCGCCAATTCGTCGCGCACCGCCTGCCGGTCGGTGCCGGAGCGCGCGATCACGTCGCGCAGAAGGTACACCGCGTCGTAGGTGGCGGCCGCCGGTTGCGTGGGCAGGCCCGCATCCGGATACTTGCGCCGCCACGCTTCGACGAAGCGCCGATTGGCGCGGTTATCGAGCGTGGGCAGATAGGCCTGGGAGATGTAGACTCCTTCGGCGAGCGGGCCGATGGCCTCGATGCCTTCGAGACCGTCGGCCCCGAGCACCGGGGCGGTCAGGTTGCGGCGGCGGGCCTCGCGGAGGATCACTTCGGCCTCACCACGGTTGCCGGCCACGACGAGGAACTGGATGCCGCCCTGCTTCGCGAGGCGGTCGAGGTAGGTGCCGACCTCGGGGCTGTCACCGAGATACGGATCGATCGCCACGAGCTCGCCGCGCAATCGGGCGAACTCGAGCGCGAAGGTCTGCCGCACGCCGCGGCCGTATTCATCGTTGAGATACAGCACCGCGCCGCGCTCGAGCCCCAGCTGGTTCCTGATCCAGCGGGCGAGGGCCGCGCCGTGCTCGAGGTCGCTGGGGCACATCCGGAAGGTCCAGGGTCCGGCGTTACTGACGGTCGGTGCCGAGGACGACGGCGAGATCGCGGCCACGGCATCGTCGCCGCCATTGTACACGGGCGCCGCCGCGAGCGTGGTGCCCGACCAGAGGTGCCCGATGACCACGGCGGCGCCGGCGCTCTTCAGATCGGTGGCGACGTAGACGGCGGAATCCGGATTGGCGAAGTCGTCGCGCGGGAGCAGCTCGATCGGGCGGCCGCCGACACCGCCGTGGGCGTTGATCTCTTCCACCGCCAACTCGGCGGCCAGCTTCATCGGCACGCCGACCGGATCGGTGAACGGACCCGCGAGCCCGATGCGGACCGGGCCCGATTGGGACCGGTCGCAGCCGGCGGAAAGCAGTCCGGCGCCGAGCGCGAGCACGCTGGCCGCTCGGCGCAGAGACCGACGGGATCGGTGCGTCACTGCGGAGTGGGATATGCGCAAGGATGTCAAGGTTAGGCGCGCGCCAAAACGAAGGCAATGCCCCGCATGCTCGATTGGACCGAGAAGCCCGCTGACGCGACATTCGACCTGCACGGTCTCACGGTGCTCGAGGCCGTGACCCGCGCGGAGCAATTCCTCCGGGTGCAGGCCAAGGCCCGTCCGGGCGGCGTCGTCCGGCTGATCACCGGACGCGGACGCGGCGGGGGCGGCGCGCCGGTCCGGACGCGCACCCGCACGCTGCTCAGGACCCTGCGGGACGGCGGGCAGGTCGTCGCGGACTTCGCGCTCGAGGACTCCGAAGGAAGCTTTGTGGTGCGGCTACGATGAGCGGGCCGCCGCGCGGCGGGCGCGCTCCCGCCCCCAGGCGTCGAGCACCCGCCCGTCCACCAGCGAGACCGACGCCACCTTCCCGGACGCGTCTATCCGCCAGGTAAGGCGGATCATGCGGCTCTGCCGGACCCACTGCATCATCCACTGCGGCCCCTGCACCTTCGCGCCCACCCGTCCGTAGCTGGTCTCGAGGTGCCGCCGCCACGCATCGAGCTGGTCGGCCGCGACCTCGCCCGAGATGGTGAGCACTCCCGATACGCTGTCCACTGCGGACACCCAGAGCTCGACCGGACCGCCGAGCTCCGGGGCCGTGAGCAGGCTGCGGCATTCGGTCACGCGGCGATCGGCCTTGGCGCGCTCGCAGCGAAGCCGGCCCCCATCGAGCCGTGCGACATGCTGCGCGATTTCCCCGAGCTGGGCGCCCGCCCGGAAGCCGTGAAACGACAGGGCGGACGTGTCCACCGCGGCCGTCTGCGCGAAGACGGCGCAGGGGATCGCGAGCAGTGCGGCGGCGAGCGCCGGGGCGAAACGAACGCGGATCGGCATAGGGCTGGAACCTGGCTCGGTACGGGTAGCGGGAAAGTGGGGCAAGAAACAAGCCTGCAAAGGAACGGGCCGGCGGAAGGGGGTGCTTTCCGCCGGCCCGCCTGCTCGCGCCCCTGTTCGCTATGCTTTGCGGACGTTGGCCGCCTGGAGTCCCTTCGGGCCCTCGACGATTTCGAACTCCACGTGATCGCCCTCGGCCAGCGAGCGGAATCCCTCCGCCATGATGGCCGTGTGGTGCACGAACACGTCCTTGCCCCCATCCTGCGCGATGAACCCGAACCCCTTCGCGTCGTTGAACCACTTCACCGTGCCCTTCGCCATTGCACCAACCTCGTGGGAACAGGGGGGCGGTTGGCCCCGGGAGACGGCCCGGCCCTTGTGGTCGAGCCGCAAAAAAGCCGCTCGGAGGCAGGCTCCGAACGGCTCATTTGGTCGTCAGGTGAAGATGGAACGGCAGAACATGCCGATAAGGTTCCGCCCAGTCTTGGGTTTGTCAAGTAAAGGATGGGCCTGGCGAGCCCCTACCGCAGCACCACGCCGGCCTTCCTCGACTCGTGGGCCAGGAGCCAGCGCTTGGCCTCGAGGCCGCCGCTATAGCCCACGAGCGCCCCATCCTTGCCGACCACGCGGTGACAGGGCACCAGAATGGCAAGATGGTTCGCGGCGGTGAGCCAGCCGATCTGCCGCGGGTGGAGCGCGGTGCTGCGCGCGACGTCGTCGTAGGAGCGGGTTTCGCCGAACCGGATCTTCCGGAGCGCCCGATAGACGGCGAGCTGCGCTGGCGAGAGATCGAACCAGTCGCGGAGGTGGCGCGGAAACGCGAACCGCAGCGGTTGGCCTGCGAAATAGGCGTCCAGCCAGGCCGTGGTGATGGGGCAGGCGCCCTGCGTAATGTGGAGTTCAGGCAACGCTGAGCGGAAGCGCACGGCCCACCGGATCCGCCCGGCCCGGTGCGGAAACTCGACAGCCAGCGGCCCGGCATCGCATTCCACGACGACCAGCGCGCCGATGGGCGACGGGTACGACGTCCATTGCACCCGCACGGGCGCTCCCGAATGGATCGGGAGAAACGTAGCCTGGCATTCGCGCCCGGGCGAGCGAGGCTGTAACTTTCATCCATGTCGGCACCTCAAACGCTGGTTGTGCGCACCTTCACCGATCGGGCCGAAGGGCTGTCTCATTTCATTCTCCGCGCCGGCGAGGCGCCCCGGCTGGTGGCGTTCGATGACACGCTGGGATGCCCAGTCGAGAGTGCTCTGGCGGCGCTCGAGTGGACCGGCGCCGTCGGTATCCTCGCCGACGACGACCTGCTTCACGCCGCGCGACTCACGAGCGATACGGCGGCGGCTGTCATTGAGCGCAAAGGGCCCGACGGCCGGCGCTACGTCTACCTCGGCCCACGGCTCGACGCGCCTCCGATGGACGTATTCGAGGGAGCGGTGCTGTTCGACGAGCCGGGGGTGAAGGCGATCGAGTTCAGTCAGCGGGCCCACAGCCTGGCCCATTTTCTCCGCGCTACGTCCGGCGTGGGTGCGCTGCTGGCGTTGCTGGGCCGCCGCGCTCCCGAGGTCCGCCACCTCCGGCGATGGCTCGGCGCCATGATCAGGGAGCTCGACACCCCCCGCCCGCTGGTGGCGGGCTGGTTTGCCGCCACCGCCGCCGGCGCGCTGTTCGGCCCGACCGCGGACGAGCCGAACTACCGCTCGATCGAGGTGGGGCTGGAGTCGTAGGGCCCCGACCGGCTTGTCGATAACTCCCAATTCACATCTCCACATCCTGTTGACGGCTGCGCGCAGGTGCTGATCCCACCGCCGTTTATTTATCCACATGGATCGCTTTTACGAACGACATAACCCGAATAAAATCAGGCACTTGCAGCACTTTGTCGGCCCCGTATCTTCCTTGGTGCTGGTCGACCGGTGGCGTGGCGTAAGCTGCGTTGCCGCCGGCAGGCGAGCCTCAGGGGGCAAATCGGGGGAGGACGCAGGCACGCAAGTGTCGGTGTCCGGGGATTCCGGTGATCACCCTCGAGGTTGGTGGAGCCAGTCGCGTGCTTCACCCTCTCCGATCTGGCGCCTCGGAGAGCAGTGCGAAGGGTCGGTCCGCGACCCGATCCGACTCGCAGCGCCCGCACAGACGAACCAGGTGGGATGGCCATCCGGCCTGGGAATCGATGCCGAGGCTCTATCACGCCTTCCCGTGTCGGTCCACGAACCGAGCGGCGGCAGGTCGAAGAAGAACGGCGGCCTCCAAGCCCCGTCCGCGGCATGTCGGTGTGTGGAACGGCCGCTCAGCCACGACTGAGCGGCCGTTTCGCTTTGTGGGCCTCGCGGAGATCCCGGCGGCCGCAGCCAGGGGCCGGCTCGGTGGATAGCGGATGGCGGCCAGCTCGGTAGCTTCCCCGGCATGCCCTCCTTGCACCTCCTGGTCCTCGCCGCGGATCCGGAGCGCCGGCGCGCGCTGTCGGAGCCGCTCCGCGCCGCGGGAGCGCCGGTGTTCGAAACCGACGATCCCGCGGTGGCCGCCGAGTCGCTTGCCGCGCCCGGCTTCGACGCGGTGCTGATCGACCTTCGCCTCCCGCCCCTCGACGCCGCCGCGCTTCGCGCCGCCATCGCACCGGGCAACCCGGGGCCGCCGGATTCCCTCGACGCCGCTGAGCGCCGGCACATTGCCCGGACCCTCCAGCATACCGGCGGAAACCGCCGCCAGGCGGCGCTCATTCTCGGGATCTCCCGCTCAACGCTCCTGCACAAGATTCGAAAGTACCGGCTCGAGTGACGCCGAGTGGCAAGTGGCGAGTGCCAAGCGCGGAGTGGCGGCGTCACCGGCGAACGATGCGCGTGCGGCCGAGGCGCGAAACGACCACGCGACGGACGACGCTTCCCCGGGCGAGCTGAAAGGTTGCGTTCGACACGCCGATGGGGAGCCCGGTGGGGGCAAATACGAGTGAGTACGAGGGGCCGGTGAGGGTGACGCCATTCGCGGCCGGCCCCTGGTGTACCCACAGTGTGAGCGTGTCAGCGCCATCGAGCGCCCGCACCGTGAGCGAATCGGCGCGCACGGTGAGCAGCGTCCGACGACTGCGCATGATGGCCGAGAAGCGTGCCACGCGGTGCCCGGCGACGATGGCCTGGGCGGCGCGATCGGCCACGATGGCGTCGTGGAAACGCCGCGCCGCCGGCAGGGCGAATCCCGCGAGGATGGACGCGAGCGCGATGACGAGAGCGAGCTCGAGCAACGTAAAGCCACGGCGCATGCGCTACCCTACCGCGCCGCGGATGCGCCTCCGTCATCCCGGCGCCGCAAGACGGTGCACTTTCGCCTCGACGATGCTGCGGGCTTGCCCAAGGTCGCTCCACCGGCGATACTAGCCAGACTGCCCCGACCCCCTTCGGGCAACGCACCCGGGAGTCATACGCTGAGCCACTTCGAGCCGCAGCGTCTCTTCTCATCAGCCGCAAGCGCAGGCTCCGGATGGTACGATCAGTTCCTGGAGCGAGCGCGAGACGACCGGTCGCGCCAGGACGACGGCGCAGCGCGTTGCGCGCTCGCCGCGTATCTGGTGCTGCGTCTCGCTGAGCGGCGGTTCGCCCTGGACGGCGGCGAAGACGATCGCCTGGCCTACCTCTGGCAGCTCGAAAGCACCCGCCGCTACGTGGACGAGCTTGACGACTCCCGGGCGGAGTCGCGGCATCTGCTGGGCCTGGTGGACGCGCTCCACCTCGACGACCGCCCGCCGGCCGCCGCCACGATTCACACCGGTCTCACCGCGTTCGCCTATTTCCTGGAGCACGAGGGCCGTCTAGGGGAGGCGCTGGAAGTGCTCGCGCTCGCGGCTCGCACGCACGGCACCGTGATGGCCGCAAGCGAGTTCACCGCGGTGGCGTTGTTCGCCGGCCGGCTGAATCGCCTGCAGGCACGGTGGGACGCCGCCAATCGCGCCTACGAGGCGGCGGAAGAGGCGGCGCTCTCCACCGGCGATGCCAATGCCGCGCTGCGGTCGCGACTCGGCCGCGCCAACGTGCTGCGCGCGCAGGGAAACCTGCCCGCGGCGCGTCAGGCGGTGGAACGGGTCATCGGGGACGCGACGGCCCAGGGGCTGACCGAGGTCCGCGGCGGAGCGTTCGCCGACCTCGCTTCGGTACTCGGCCTTCAGGGCTACCGCATCGAGGCGCTGCTCGCGAACTATGAGGCGTTCCGGCTGACGAGCGATCCACTGTCGCGCACGCGGATTCTCGGCGACCTCGGCGTGCAGCTCTCCGACCTGGGGCACTACGCCGAAGCGCGGCTCGCCTTCGATCTCGTCGTGGAGTCCCAGACGAGCTTCATGGTCCGCGCCAACGCGCTGCTCGAGTTGCTCGAGCTCGAGTCAGCCGTAGGCGACCGGCTGGCCTTCGAGCGCCACCGCACCACGGCGCGGGAGCTGGTCGACCGGATGCCGCCGAGCATGGCAGTGGACTTCCGTTACAAGGTCGGCCTGGGGCTCGCCCGCTTCGGACAGGCGGTCCGAGCGCGCACCGCCTGGCAGGAAGCGCTCGGTCTTGCCGAGAGCCACAAGTTGAACGAGTGGTATTTCCGCCTGGAGCGGCTGCTGGCCCACCTGGACGATTGCGGCACGGCCGGACTGGCGGTCGAGCGCGCTAACTACAGTCGCCCGGCGGAGATCGCCGAGCTGGCAGCCGGGCTCAAGGCGTGCGCCGAAAGCGGCGTCTAGCCGGAGCCTCGGCTCGCCAGGGCCCCGGCCTCAGTTGTTGGAGCCCTGGGTCTCCGACGTCGTGGTGATGCGGGTGATCTTGTTGTTCGAGCCCTGAGTCTCGGAGAGTTGGGGCTCGAGAGTGGAGCTCGGACCGGTCGTGTCCGAACAGGCGGCCGTCGAGAGGCTGACGACGGTGAGTGCGGCAAGCAAGGCCAAGCGGCGACTGGACATGGGAAATGCCCTCCGTAGACGGGTTTTTCAGGGACCCAGCACGCTACGGGTTCTCGGGCATCCGCGTTAGGGCGATTTTGCGACATCGAGGGGCGCAAATGCGACAGGTACCGATCCTGGCCGCCGTCACCGAGGCGCGATTGTTCCGCCTGTGTGCCGTGGATCCGGAACGGTATGAGTGGCTGCCGGCCAGGACCTGGCCCGACGCCGTGGAGGTCATCCGTACTCGCGCGGTCGATCTCGCCGTCGTGGACCCGCTCCTCGGGCAGGCACCACGATCGGTCGAGATTGCCCGGCTGCACCAGCACTTCCCGTCGCTGCCGCTCGTCATCTACACAGCGCTGGCGCCCGACACGGCGGGCGTGCTGCTGGATCTGGGCCGGGTCGGGATCCGGCGGGTGTTGTTCGAGCGCTTCGACGACGCGCCCGCGGCCATTCGGCGCATGCTCAGGGCCGAGCTGGACCAGAGCGCGTCCCAGGTGCTGATTCAGCAACTTGCCCTCGCGCTCCCGGGGCTGCCGGAGCCGGTCCGGCCCGCGCTCGAGGCCGCGCTTCGTTCGCCGGCCGACTGCCTCACCGTGTCGGCCCTGGCGCGCCGGGCGCAGATCACCCGCCGCACGTGCGAGCGGAGCTTCGCCCGCGCCGGACTGCCGTCGCCCAAGGTCGTGATGCTGCTCGCGCGGGTGCTCTACGCGCACCGCCTGCTGCTGGATCCGGGCTACACCATCGAGGACGTCGCGCTGAAGCTCGGCTACGCCACCCCCCGAACCCTCCAGGCGCATTTCAGGGACGTGTTCGGGCTCACTGCCGGAGATCTCCGCATGTCGGTGTCGCCCGAAGAAGCGCTGGAGCTCGTCGTGCGGCGGTACGTCGGCCGCGAGCGGGCGGCTGCCTCATGACCTCCCGGGTACTGATTCTCGAGGACGAGCCCGCGCTGCGCCGGGCGCTCGAGCGCGCACTCGTCTCGTTCGGCTATGAGGTCGCGAGCTCGGGCGATCCGTCATCGGCCTACGTGATGCTGATGGAGAGCAGGTTCGACGCGCTGGTGCTCGATCTCCGGCTGCCGCACACGCTGGGCGACGCGTTCTACTTCGCCGTCGTGCGGCAGTGGCCGTACCTGCGCGGCCGCGTCATTCTCATGTCGGGCGATCCCTGGACCGGCACCGAGGATTGGCCGCAGGAGCTCCGCGACTGCCCGATGCTGGCGAAGCCGTTCACGCTCGACGTGCTCGCCCACACCGTCGGCTCGGTGGTCGAGCCGGGTGACCGCCGCCAGAGCAACGGACTATGACCGCGGCCCTCTCGGCGCCGCCGGTCGATCCGCTGGCCACGCTCCGCGAGTATCGCGGCCTGGCCCCCTGGGGTCTGCGCGACCTCACCGCGCTCGCCGCGGGGATCCTCGACGCCTCGGGCGTCGTGCCGGTGAGCGCAGTCGCCCGCTCGCGGCCCACGGAGCGCACGATCCGCTTCTACGTGGCGCGCCATCTCGTGAACGCGCCCGACGGCCGCGGCACCGCGGCCACTTACGGCTACCGGCACCTGCTCCAGGTGCTCGCGGTGAAGTTCCGCCAGATGGAGGGGGCCACGCTCGAGACGATCGAGCGGGACCTCGCCGGGCTCACGGGGGATGCGGTGGAGCGCCGGGTGGCCGCGGCGCTGGGTCCGCGGCTTCCGCGGCCCGCCGACCTCCAGCTCCTGCGCGGACCCGGCACCGCTCGGGGCCGCGTGGCGCGAGCAGTCGACGCCTGGTTGGCGCCGCCCCCCAGCGAGGCGCCGCGATCCTCGGCCTGCCGCCGGATCGCCATCGCGCCTGGCGTCGAGCTGCTGGTGGACGAGGCCCATCCGGCGCTGCAGCTCGGCGGCGACACCGGACTCGCCGCCCGCGTGCGCGCCGCGCTCGACGAGGCGGTGCGCGCCGCACTTCGCTGAACCGATCACCCTCTCGCACCGGCAACGGAGGTCCGCCCCATGGGCACGGTCGTCCTGCTCGCCATCCTCGCCGTCATCGCCTTCTGGATGATCGGCGCCTACAACTCGCTCATCGGGCTCAGGAACCAGGTCGCGAACGCGTGGATGCAGATCGACGTGCAGCTCAAGCGCCGGCACGACCTGATCCCGAACCTCGTCGGCACCGTGAAGGGAGCCATGGAGTTCGAGCGCGCGACACTGGAAGCCGTGATCTCCGCCCGGAGCAAGGCGGTGGCGGCGACCGGCGTGCGCGCCACGGCGCAGGCCGAAGGCGAGCTGTCGCAGGCGCTTGGCCGTCTCTTTGCGGTGGCGGAAGCCTATCCCGATCTCAAGTCGAACCAGAACGTGCTTCAGCTCCAGGAGGAGCTGACCAGTACCGAGAACAAGATCGGGTTCGCCCGGCAGCTCTATAACGACGTGGCGACGCAATACAACACGAAGCAGGCGCAGATTCCGACGAACCTGGTAGCCGGGCTTGCCCAGGCGTCGCCCGCGGAGCTCTGGGCGATCGAGGACGCCGCCGAGCGCGCGGTGCCGAAGGTGGATCTGTCGCTCGGCAAGCCACCCGCGGCCTGACCGCGGGCGGCCCCCGGAGGGTCGTGCTGAACCGAGGCAAGCCGGCACCATCGCCGCCATGAACGAGCGCGCTCCGAATCTCTTCGAGCAGCAGGAGACGAACCGCGAGCGATCGAAGTGGCTGGTCGCGGGATTCATCGCGTTCTTCGCCTGGGTGGGCTTCGGCGGCGACGTCGCGTTCCTGCTGCTGACGCGCGATGCGGGCGGCGCCTACCAGCACAGCTTTCCGATCATCGGCATCTTTACCACGGTCGCCGCCGCCGCCATCTGCTGGTACTCGTGGCGCCGCGGCCCCGAGCGGGTGCTCTGGGCAACCGGCGCGTGGGAGGTGATCGAGCCGGCGACCCCGGAGCAGCGCCAGCTCGTCAACGTGGTCGAGGAGATGGCCATCGCGTCAGGGCTGCCGCGCCCGCGCATCTGGGTCGTTCCCGACGGCGACCCCAATGCGTTCGCCACCGGTCGCGGGCCGGAGGACGCGAGCGTGGCCGTGACCGACGGACTGCTTCACGCGCTGGACCGCGACGAGCTGCAGGGCGTGGTGGCCCATGAGATGGCGCACATCCGCAACCTCGACACCCGGCTCATGACGTTGCTCGCGGCGATGGTCGGCGCGATCGCGCTGATGTCCGACGGGATGGGGCGGATGATGAGGCGCGGAGGACGCGGGTTCGGCGGGCAGGCCGGGCGACGGGCCGGCGGGCAGGGGAAGGGCGGCGGGAGCCCGCTCGGGCTGATCGTGCTGGTCTTCTGGCTGCTGACGCTCATCGTCGCGCCGGTCGTGTCGCGACTGCTCGCCATGTCGGTGAGCCGCAAGCGCGAGTACCTGGCGGACGCGACGGGGGCGCAGTTCACCCGCAATCCTGCCGCGCTCGCCTCCGCGCTGGAGAAGCTGTCCCGGGCGGCCGCGCCCACGCGGGCGATCACGCGGGGCGCGGCGCACCTCTGCATCGTGGACCCCATCCCCAGCACGTTCACATCGCGCGAGGGATTCCTGGGCGACCTGTTCGCGTCCCACCCGCCCATCGAGCAGCGGGTGGCGCGGCTGAAGACGATGGCGTTTCAAAGCCCAGCCTCGGCGGGCGCCGCGACCCGGTAGCATCGGGCCGCCCGCCGCCGGGCACGATCCGGCCGTCACGCCAGCTGGTGGTCTCCCAGCAGCCGCTGGGCCCGCCGCTCCACCGCGGCGGCGAGCGCGGCGGGGAGCGCCGGGTCGATCATCGTCCCGGCCAGGTCGGCCAGCCGCCGGAGCGCCCGACCCCGCGTCATGGTCTGCTGATACGGCCGCGGGGTGGTCAGCGCGTCGTAGACCTCGACCGCGCCGATCACCCGGGCGCCCCACGGGATCGCCTCGCCCGCGAGCCGGTCGGGATAGCCGCTGCCATCCCATCGTTCGTGGTGGCCCCGCACGAACTCGATCACGGGCTCGAGATGCACGAGCGGGGCGAGGATCTGGGTCCCCACGAGGACGTGTTGCTTCACTTGCTCGAACTCGGCATCGGAGAGCGCGCCCTGCTTGCCGAGCACATCGTCACGGATCCCGATCTCTCCGATGTCGTGGAGCCGCCCCGCGATCCGGACCGCCTCGACCTCGGCGTCGTCGCGGCCCTGCTCGATCGCGACGAGCGCGGACAGCTCCCCCACGCGCGCGGAATGCCCGCGCAGATAGGGGTCCTTGGCTTCGAGGGCGTTCACGAGCGCGTCGAGCGTGGCGAGCGAGATCCGCTCTACGTTGGCGCGCTCCCGGGTGAGCGCGGCGCGCCCGATCGCCACTTCCTCCGTGAGGTGCTGCTGCCGCCGCCGGCTTTCAAGCTGCTCGACGCGGCGCCCGAGCGCCCGCTCGAGCGCGCGGTCGAGCTGGGCGAGGTCCACCGGCTTGATGAGGTAGTCCATCGCTCCGCGCTGCATGCAGAGGGCGGCGCTGGTCGCGTCGTTCACGGCGGTGAGCATGAGCAGGGCGGCGTCGGGCTCGGCGGCGAGTACGCGGGGCACGAGGTCCACGCCGCTCACGCCGGGCAGATGCACGTCGAGCAGCACGGCAGTGACCTTGCGGCGGGCCAGCACCTGGAGCGCATCCTCCCCGCTGGCCGCGGTCAGGGCCTCGTAGCCGCGCAGGTGGAGGAACCGGCCGACAGCCCCGCGTACGCTGTCATCGTCGTCCACGACGAGGATCGTGACCACTACCCGACGAACTCCACCGCCACGCGGTGTGGGATGTGGCCGGCGTCCGCACCGCGATCCAGCAGGAGCTGCACGGCGCGGCGCCCGCGGGGACCCCAGTCCACGGTCCACTCGTTGACGTACATGCCCACGAACCGGTCGGTGTGCGCATCGTTCAAGCCCCGGCTGTAGCGGCCGGCGTGCGCGAGGGCGGGGGCACGATGCTCCAGCGCATAGCAGATGCTGGCACGAAGGTCGCGCGCGATCTGCTGCAGCACGTCCGCGCCGAGATCTCGCCGCGCCACATTCCCGCCGAGCGGCAGGGGGAGCCCGGTATCGGCGAGCCACCACGCACCGAGATCGGCCCAGAGCCGGAGGCCGGCATCGGCGTAGGTGAGCTGCCCCTCGTGAATGAGGAGCCCCGCGTTCACGTCACCGGCCAGCACCGCATCCTCGATCTGGTCGAAGGGGGTCACCACCGCCTCGAGCGCGGGCTGGTACAGGCGGAGGGCGAGGTACGCCGTGGTCAGGAGGCCGGGGACCGCCACCCGGAGGCCGGCCAGCGCCGCCCGCGGATCGGCCGGCGCCTCGGCGCGGGAGACGACCCGCGGCCCGTAGCCATCGCCCATCGAAGCGCCGCAACCCAGCAGCGCGTACCGGTGGGCGAGGTACGCGTAGGCGTGGATGGACACCGCCGACACCTCGAGCTCGCCGGCCAGCGCGCGGCGATTGAGCGTCTCGATGTCGGCGAGCTCGTGGGCATAGCGAAGGTCGCCGGTGTCGAGCTTGTCGTCCGCGAGCGCCCAGAACATGAACGCGTCATCGGAATCGGGGCTGTGGGCGACCCTTATCACCGTTGGCATGGGTAGCTCCGTTCTTTGGTGAGCCGTGAGCGGTGAGCGGGGCGACCGGCGGTCGCCGCCGACGACCTGAAGCCGCCCGCTTTCCGCTCACCGCTCACCGCTCACCGGCTTTCGAAACGCGTCCAGCGCCGCCCGGTGCTCCTCGTATTCGGGCCTTCCCCTGGCGAGCTCTGCCGCATAGCGTCGGCCGAACTCCTCGCGGGCACGCCGCCCGGCTGCCGAGTCGCCGCGCCGGTCGGCCATAGTCGCTCGGATCACGAACCCGAAGAGATGGTCGGGAGACTCGGACAGGATCGTATCGGCGAGGGCGGCGGCCTCGTCGAGCTGCCCGGTCTCGAGCAGGAGCACCGCGGCGTGGTAGCGGGCGTCGGCGTCCCTGCGGTCCAATTGCTCATAGGCGCCGAGCGCCATCGGCACGAAACGGAGCACCTCGGTGGTGTCGGCGCGCTCCGCCGCGGCCACCACCCGGTTGAACAGCCGGTCGAACCGCTCGCGGGGCGACATCTGGCTGATGTCCGGCGCCCGCCCGGCCGCCCGGCCGCCCCCGGCTCCGGGGGTCCCGGGGTTCGCCATGTCGGGCACGACCGGGGCGGGGGTCCCGCGCTGCACCCGGGCCACGATCCCGCCGACCAGCAACACGACCAGCGCCGCGGCGATCAGCCATGGGATCCGGTCCGAGCGGCGCGGAGCGGCGGCGCCGACCGGGCGGCCGCACCGATGACAGTACCGGGCGCCGGCAACGACCGAGGCCCCGCAGTGACCGCAGCGCCGCTCGGCCAGGCTGGCGCCGCAGCCGCTACAGAAGTTCCCGCCCGCCGCGGTGCCGCAGGCGGGGCAAACCGTCCCTGAGGGTAGCGTCATGCCGGGGTGAACGGTAAACGGGAATCGCGGAACGGGAAGCGGCGGTCTTCGCTCCAGTAGCGTCCGATCCGGGGCGTCCGTAGCTTTCCCAGTCGTCCTCTCCCAAGAGCCGCCATGGCAGCCTCCACGCCGTCCCGCCCCGCGCGCGAAAGCTTCCCGACCGACCTGAGCGGCGCAGCCAAGCGCGACGTGCTCGGGCTGGTCGAGCGGTTCGGCGTCGATTTCCTCCGGCTCCAGTTCACGGATATCCTCGGTGTGAACAAGAACGTCGAGGTGCCGCGCAGCCAGTTCGAGAAGGCGCTCGACGGCCAGATCATGTTCGACGGCTCGTCAATCGAGGGCTTCGTCCGGATCGAAGAGTCGGACATGCTGCTCCGGCCCGACCTCGACACGTTCCGTATTCTGCCCTACGACGACGAGGGCGGACGGGTGGCCAGACTCATCTGCGACATCCGCACGCCGGACGAGGAGCCGTTTGCGGGCTGCCCGCGCACGGTGCTCAAGCGGCAGATCGACCGCGCGAAGAAGCTCGGCTTCACGATGATGGCCGGCTGCGAGGCGGAGTTCTTCCTGTTCGAGATGTCGCCGGAGGGATCCCCCAGCACGATCACCCACGATTCCGGCGCGTACTTCGACCTGAGCCCCGTGGACCGCGGCGAAGAGATCCGGCGGGTCATGGTGGAGCACCTCGAGCTGATGGGGTTCGAGGTCGAGGCGGCGCACCACGAAGTAGCCCCGGGGCAGCACGAGATCGACTTCCGCTACGCCGACGCGCTGACGACGGCCGACAACATCGCCACCTTCCGGTTCATCGTGCGCGACGTGGCGCGGCGCCATGGCTACCTCGCCTCGTTCATGCCCAAGCCGATTCAGGGGCAGAACGGGAGCGGCATGCACACGCATCAGTCGCTGTTCCGCGGGAAGGACAACGCGTTCCTCGACCCGAAAGCGGAGCACCAGCTCTCGGCCGTCGCGATGCACTACATCGAGGGCCTGCTGCAGCACGCGCGCGGGTTCTGCGCCATCACCAACCCGCTGATCAACAGCTACAAGCGGCTGGTTCCCGGCTACGAGGCACCGGTGAACGTCGCCTGGTCGATGCGGAACCGGTCACCCCTGGTCCGCATTCCCGACCGGCGGGGGCTCGGCACGCGGTGCGAGCTCCGCATGCCCGATCCATCAGCCAATCCGTACCTCGCCCTCACTGTGCAGCTCGCGGCCGGGCTCCACGGTGTGGAGGAGAAGCTCCCCCCCCGCGAGCCGGTGAACCGCAACATCTTCCGGATGAGCTACCGCGACCGGCGCAAGTATCGCATCGATGAGTTGCCCCGCGATCTCCACGAGGCACTGGAGTACTTCGAGAAAGACGACGTGGTCAAGGCGGCGCTGGGCGAGCACCTCACGGAACGGTTTCTCGAGGCCAAGCGTGAGGAAGTGCTGCAGTACAATCTGCAAGTGAGCAAGTGGGAGATCGACAGTTATCTGGGACGCTACTGACCGATGGCCAGATGGATCCGGCCATCCTGCCATCATCAGCCCGACATTTGGCTCAGCCGTAAGGTCACCTGGCCGAAGGGAAGTTGGCCCCGCAACTGCACCGGCAGGCGGCGCGCATCGTCGCTGAGCCAGACCTCCGAGATCGCGTTCCGGGCGGTGAGCCGGAGCGCGAGGCAGGGCACCTGTCTGCCGCCGGGCAGGCTGAGCGTCTCCCGACCGAGCACCTGCACCCGCACCGGGTTATACCCGGTGTGGAAGTAGCGAGACCACGCGTACGACCGGCCCACTTCGAGCGGGACGGTACGCAGGAAATAGAGGAATGCCAGCTCGTCGAGTGGCTCCGGCGTGGTGCCCCAGACCTCCGGCCTGCCCTCCTGGCGGACGCGTCCCGAGTCGGGAAAGATGAGGAACCGCTGGTCCGAGACCCGCCCGGCCTGAGTTATGCGCCGGTGGAACCGGCGCGAGGTGAACTTCTCGGTGCCCACCCAGGAGGTCATCTGGTAGCTCACGCCGAGGCCGGGCGGTCCGCCTTCGCCGCTCGCCGCGAGCACAAATGTTTCGGCCCCCCGCTCGCGCGCCATCCCCGTCACGGCTAGCGAGGCCTCGCCGACCGGCAGATAGCCGAGTGTGGCGGTGTAGCGCAGCGTCTCGCCGACCTTGAACGGGTAGGCGGGAGGAGCGGACAGGCGGATCGGCGGGCGGGCGGGCGGAACCAGCCCCACCATGGCGATCACCAGCAGCGACTTGAGCATCGGAAACCTCCACTGAAAGAAAGCTCCAACGCACGCCCCATGCCACCCGAACCGAGCGCCTATCTGTTCGATCTGGACGGCACGCTCTACGTGGGCGACGGGCCCGTGCACGGCGCCGCCGAGGCGCTCGAGCGGCTCCGCCGGCGGCGCATCCCGTTCCGGTTCGTCACCAACACCACGAGCCGGCCGCGCGCGGCGCTCGCCGAGCGGCTCCGCGGCCTCGGCATCGGGGCTGTGGGTGAAGAGATCCACACGCCGCTGATCGCCGCGGCGGCGTTGCTGGCCGAACGGGGCTGCCGGGTGGTCGCGCCGTTTTCCCCGGTGGCCTCGCTCGGCGATCTCGGCGCCGTTACGCTCCGGGGCGGCGTCACCGGCCGCCGCCCGGACGCGTGTCCCGACGCGGTACTGGTGGGTGATCTGGGCGAGCGCTGGACCTACGGGCTGATGCAGGAGGCGTTCGAGTATCTGCTCGCGGGCGCGGCGCTGGTGGCGCTCTCCCGCGACCGCTACTTCCGAACCGAAGGCGGGCTGGCCCTCGACGCGGGCCCGTTCGTCGCGGGACTGGAGTACGCGGTCGGATGCGAGGCCACGCTCGCCGGCAAGCCAAGCGCGGCGTTCTTCCGCGCCGCGGCCGCACGTCTGGGCGATGGGTCCGAGACCCGCGGCCGCATCGTGATGGTGGGCGACGATCTCTGGTCCGACATCCGGGGCGCGCAGCAGGCCGGCCTCGCGGCATGGCTGGTCCGCACGGGCAAGTACCGGGCTGAAGCGGTGGCAGAGAGCGGGATCACGCCGGATCGCATTCTGGACAGCGTGGCCGAGGTCGGCGCGGGGATCGAGGCCCCAGGGTGAGCCGCGGTGTCCGCGCGCTCAGTGCCGTGCTGGTCTTCGGCGCGCCGCTCTCGGCGCAGACGCCGGGAGGACCGCAAGCCGACAGCACGAAGATCGTGCGCGGTGTCGTGGTCGAGCGGCACGGCATCTTCGACCGGAATGAAGAGGCGAGCTGGTGGGCACGGGTCGGCAACGCGCTGCACGTCACGACTCGGCGCCGGGTCGTGGAGCGCGAGATTCTGTTCCGGGCGGGCGAGCCGTTCGACTCCGCGCGGGTGGCGGAGACCGCGCGGAATCTCCGCGCGCTCGGGGTGTTCCGGCGGGTTCTGATCGACAGCATGCGCACCGATTCGGGGCTCGTGCTGCGAGTCACGACGAAGGACGGGTGGAGCACCCGCCCCACCATCGACTTCAGCAGCACAGGTTCGCAGACCGCGTGGGCCCTCGGCCTCGAGGAGGTGAACCTCTTCGGCAACGCGGCGTACGGATCGCTGACCTATTCCGACCATCCCGACCGCACGTCGCTCACGGCGATCTTCCGCCAGCCGCGGCTCTTCGCGGGGAAGGTGTACCTCCAGGTCGGCGTGCAGGACCGCTCCGACGGGCGGTCGCTGAGCTTCGGCATGGGGCAGCCGTTCCTGAACCTCGCGTCCCGTTCAGGCGCCAGCGCGGCGGCCATCGACTTCAACGGCGACGTGCTCCGCTTCTTCGGAGGTGAGCGTACGGCGTCCGTCGTGCTCCGGCGGCGGTACGCCCTGCTTCGCGCCGATGCCGCGCGGGCCGTGGTCGCGTCCTCGCGGGGCTTCGTGCGGATCGGGCTCCTGGGTCAGGTGCGGCGGGACGATTTCCTCGAGCGTGCGGCCGTGGGAACGGTCCCGTTTCCGCGCACGATCACCGCGGCGGTCGGGCCGTACGTCTGGCTCACGCGCTCCTCCTTCACCGTGGTGCGGAATTTCCGGAGCTTCCTTCGCGAGGAGGACATCGAGCTGAGCGAAGGTTTCCTGATCGGTACCTACCTCGCGCCCGGCGCGTTCGGCTACGACCGCGACGGCCTCGGACTCCAGGTCAACGCGCTCGCCGGCACGCGGCTTCCCGGCGGCCTCGCCACGTTCCGGGCTCAGGCAACCGGTCTGGTGAGCGGCGAAGGGCTCGACTCCGGCACGGTGCGGCTCAGCGGCACCTGGCTGGTACAGCCCGTGCGACGGCATTCGCTCACGCTCTTCGGGCAAGCGGGCTGGCAAGAGAACGCGGTGCCGGGGGAGGAGTTCGATCTCGGGCTCGGCCGCGGACCGCGGGCGTTTTACGCGCACGCGTTCACCGGAGACCGGTTCGTGAACTTCACGGCGGAGTATCGCTGGACCGCGGCCGAGGACCTCTGGGACGTGATCGGGATCGGGTTTGCGGGGTTCGTGGACCACGGGGGCGCCTGGTACAGCGGCTCGCAGCGGCGGACGGGCACCGACGCGGGTGTCGGCATCCGGCTGGGCCCGAGCCGCACCGCCGAGGGAGGCTCGCTCAGCATCGATTTGGCGCGGCGATTCGGGACCGACGCGCAGCGGCCGGGATGGGCGCTGGTGGTGAGCCGCGTGACGAGGTTCTAGTCGCCCCTATATTATCGGCACCCCTATGACACCCGTGCCTCCCACTCCGAGTCGGCGCCGCCGCAAGGCGATCGCGATTCTCGCGGCCGGGCTCACCCTGCCACTGCTCGCCTTCGGCCTCTACACGTCCGTGGCCCTGAACTGGAGCTACTCCGACGGCGAGCGCGCCGGCGTGCTTCAGAAGTTCTCCCGCAAAGGCTGGGTCTGCAAAACGTGGGAGGGTGAGCTTGCCATGACCACGGTACCCGGCGTGGCGCCGGAGCTCTGGGAGTTCACCGTCCGCGATGACGAGGTGGCCCGGCAGGTGAATGCGGCGCTCGGCAAACGAGTCACGCTCCACTATCGCGAGCATCCCGGCGTTCCCACCAGCTGCTTCGGCCAGACGCCGTATTACGTGGACGCGTTGCGGCCGCTGCCCTAGCTTACCGGCGCACCGGAGGAGGACGCGACCGTGGGCAGAATCCGCATGATCGGCGTCCCGCTCGACCTGGGCGCCAGCCGGCGGGGCGTGGACATGGGGCCATCCACGCTGCGGATCGCGCAGCTCGCTGAACGCCTGCGCGAGCTGGGACATGAAGTCGAAGACATCGGCAACCTCCGCATCCCCGACCGGGCCTCGGTCTCGGGTGTCTCGACCCCGATCGGATTCCTCCCCACCATCACGGATGTCTGCCGCGATCTCGCCGCCGCCACGGCGCAGGCGGTGCGGGACGGCTTCGCGCCGTTGGTGCTCGGCGGCGACCATTCGCTCGGCGCGGGCTCGGTGGCGGGCGTATCGACCGCGATGGCCGAGCGTCAGCAGCGGCTCGGCCTGCTCTGGCTCGACGCGCATGGCGATCTCAACACGCCGGACAGCACCCTGAGCGGTAACGTCCATGGGATGCCCGTCGCGCATCTGCTCGGATACGGCGATGAGGGGATGGCACGGATCGCCTGTCCCGCCCCGGCAATCCGGCCCGGCAACGCGGCACTCGTGGGCATCCGCGATCTGGACCCCGCCGAGCGGGAGCACGCGCGCCGGTTCGGCGTCCGAGTCTTTACGATGCGCGAAGTGGACGAACGCGGGCTCAAGGCTGTGATGGAAGACGCGCTCGGTCTGGCCCGCGATGGGACCGACGGCATCCACGTTTCGTTGGACATGGACTGGATCGACCCGGGTGAAGCGTCCGGGGTGGGCACGCCGGTCCGAGGTGGCGCCACCTACCGCGAGGCGCACCTGGCGATGGAAATGCTGGCCGACACGGCGCGGGTGGTGTCGATGGACGTGGTCGAGATCAACCCCGTGCTCGACCACTACAACCGGACGGCCGAGCTCGCCGTGGGTCTGGTGCGGAGCGCGTTCGGGCTCCGGATTCTCTGAAAGGGAATTCACAGGGAGGGGGGAGGACATGGAGAACTGCCCTTCTGTGAAATCTCTTGCAGTCACCAATGCGTTTCACCCTGCCACTTCCCCCCGGCTGTCTTGCCGGTGCCGGGTCGCGCGTCATATATACTGTAAGTAGTTCTCTGCGCTTTCCGGTCACCCGGGCTCGCGAATGCGCGTCACGCTCCTCGAATCGAACCGGAGTTTCTTCCAGACCGCCGAATGCGCGATGCTGAGCATCGTCGCGCACGCGGCCGTGATCTGGGGCGGGGTGCTGGCGACCGAAGGCGGCCGGCAGCTCCCCGTCGACGAGCGGGAGGCGCGGGTGTTCTTCCTGCTGCCGCCCGACCGGGTGGACGTCCGGTCCCGCCAGTTCGAGGCGATCCAGTGGGCCCGGCAAGGCGGCGACATCCAGAACGGCCCGGTGCTCACCAAGGCCGGTGAGGGCTGGCGCAGCCGGCCGCCGGCCCATGGCGCCCGCGCCCGCGGGGAGGAAGAGACCGGCGCGCGCGGCCAGCTCCCCACCGGAGTCACCCTCACCGACGTCCTTCCGGATACCGCGTTCAGCGTGCTCGAGGTGGACGAGGAGGTGGAGCGGCACGAATGGAGCGCCGCGCCGCTGTACCCTCCCGCGTTGCTCGCCCAGGGCGCCGAGGGGGTCGTGTTCGCCATCTTCGTGGTGGACACCACCGGACTGGTGGATTCGACCTCGGTTCGCTTCCTCAGCAGCCCGCACCCGATGTTCACCACCGCGGTGCGTGAGGGGCTGAGACAGATGCACTTCAAGCCGGCGATCCGGGCCGGCGAGAAGGTGCGACAGCTCGTGGAGCAGCACTTCCGGTTCCAGATCACCCCCGCGCCCCAGATCGCAAAGCAGATGAGCTGAACCGGCGGTTTGCGCCCGCCGTAGCCTCCCGCACATCTTTCCGCCACTTCCGCCACACATCGAGCGCCGCCGAGTGTTCCGCCGTCGCGTGGGTCCCGGTCTCGCTGCGCTTCTGCTCGCCGCGCTCGCCGCCGCGGCCGAGGCGCAGTATCCTCGCGCCGAGCCGGGTCGATTCGAGGTGCGCGGTCTCGACTTCCGCAGCGACGGGGCGTGGCGGCGGCGGGCGTCGCCGGTCCGGGAGATTCGCCGGGCGCTCCTTCGCCTGGGGGCCGTCTCGCGGCTCAACGCGGCGGCCGCCGTCAGCGGCTCCGCGGCGCGGGTCGAGGGCACGTTCAACGTTCCGGTCATTCTCGTCCGTCCGTCCAACGTCGGGGAGCCGTTTCCAGCTTCGCGCTACCAGACCGTCCTGTTCGACGACGCACCCGTGGACCGGCCCTACAGCCTGCGCAGCTTCTACGTGCAGGTGTCGAACGGCAGCGTTCGGCTTCAGGGGACGGTGCGCGGCTGGTGGCTCGCCCCGGAGCCGAACACCTATTACGAGGACGGCTGCAACGGCGTCGGGGTGCTCAATTCCTGTCCGAACTTCGGGCGCCTGGGCGAGCTGCTGGTCGGCGCGCTGAGGCACTTCGATGATGGCCTGTTCGACTGGGGGCGGTTCGACAACGACGGGCCCGATGCGGTGCCCAACTCGGGGGACGACGACGGCTACGTGGACTTCGTCACGTTCATCCATCCGGACGTGGACGGCGCCTGCCGCACCCGCCATATCTGGGCGCACCGCTGGGTGATCAGCGTGTGGAACGGGGGCCAGCCCTACCAGACCCGCAGCACGCGCTCCGGCCGTCCCGGCGAGCGGATCCTGGTGGACGACTACACGATGCAGAGCGGCGTCGGCGGCTCGTCGGCGTGCGCCGGCGGGCAGATCATGCCGATCGGCACGGTGGCGCACGAGACCGGTCACGCGTTCGGCCTCCCCGACCTCTACGACACCGCGCCGTCGTTCGGCGCGAGCCAGGGCATCGGCGAATGGGGGCTGATGGGGAGCGGCAACTACCGCTCGCCGGACAGCCCTGCCCGGTTCGAGGCCTGGTCGCTCGCGGAGATGGGGTGGGTCGCCGTGGACACGCTCAACGGATCGCGGACCGTCACCACCGGCCCGGTGACGCGGAGCGACAGCGTGTTCGTGATTCCGGTGTCCGAGCGGGACGAATACTTCCTGGTGGAAAACCGGCAACCGCTGGAGAGCGACAGTGCGCTGCTGAATCCGCTGCGCCCAGGAGGGCGGACGCCCGGGCTCCTGGTGTGGCACATCGACCAGGGCAAGGTGGAGGCCGAGGGATTCCAGACCACGAACACCGTGAACTCCGGATCGATCCACGGCGTCGCCCTGATCCAGGCCGATGGGTTCAACCAGCTGCGCGCGCCGGGCGGCTCCAACCGCGGCGACAGCGGCGATCCGTTCCCCGGCAGCACCGACAAGCGGCGGCTCTCCTGGATGACCAACCCCCGCGCGGAGGACAACGCGGGCGGCTTCGCCGGATTCATGCTGGACCGCATCGAGCAGCTGGTGCCGGCCGGTGCGATGCGGTTTCGCTTCACCCGGCGCGGACGATCGCGGATCGCGGGCGATCCCGCGACGCTCGAGGTGACGGTGGATGGCGTCGTCGCCGCGCCGTTCGAGGACGTGCTGGCGCCCGGCACGGACGTCGAGGTGTCGGCCGTGGAGGTCTCGCTCCAAGGCGGCGACGCACGCTACCGGTTCCGCGAGTGGAGCAACGGGCAGCCGCGCACGTTCGTTCTCTCCCCGAGGCAGAGCGCGCCGGACACGCTCACGGCGCGGTACGACCGGGAGTTCCGCGTCTTTGCCGACTGGGTGGGCACCGGCGTGGTGACCGGCTCGGTACCCGGGGTGTCAACCGGGGCGTTCGTGCCGGCGAACACCAGGGTCACGCTCACGGCCACGCCCGCCCCCGGCGCGGAGTTCCTCGGCTGGATCGGCGATACCACCGGACCGTCGCCCACCATCGAACTGCCGATGAAGCGTCCGTATCTGCTCCAGGCGCGGTTCAGCGTGTCGCCGGAGGTCGTGGCGATCGTGGATGCCGTGCGCGCGCTCTTCGGCTCGGGACCCACGCTCTCCGCACCGGTCACGCAGGGCCTGGACGGGCAGGGCAACAGGAACGGGCGGCTCGATGTTGGCGACGTGCTGGCCTACCTCGAGCGGAACCGGGCCACGCTGAGCGCGGACATGCTCCGCGAGCTGCTGGCCGCCGCGGACGCCGCGCAGCGGCTCGCCAGCAGGGAAGCGCCATGAGCCGGCGCGGGTCCGCCTTGACGCTCGCGCTCTCGTGCGTCGGATTCGCATGTGGGGGCAGCGACGGCGTGGGGCCGCCGCCGCCGCCGCCGCCCCCTCCCGGCGAGCCGGGGGCCCTCAACTTCCATGTGGTCACCGCGGCGAATCTCGAGGACGGCGGACTCCTGCTCACGGTCCTGGGTGGCGCGGTGGACTCGGTGACCGGGCTGGCCGGATACGAGGTCTTTCACACGCTAACGGCCACGGGCGCCAGGGCCATGGTGTTCGGCCCGATTGTGGACGGGCCGCTGATCCAGGTGTGGGTGCCTGATGTGAGCCGAGCCGGACACTACAGCGTGGGGGTGGATGAGGGGGCGATACGGGGAACGTACGACGTGGTACCGGGCGCCGCGTACAGCGTGACCCACCAGCCCTGAGGCTCGCCGCCGCTTCGCCGGTGGCGCCCGGTCGCGCGCCTCGATGCACGGGATGGTGTGCTCAGGTGTCCATTGCAGAACCCCTTATACATCAGTAGGTTTGGCTCCCCCCTGGCGCCGTAGCCAAGTGGTAAGGCAGAGGTCTGCAAAGTGGATGGCATTGATCTCTGTGCTAGTCCGCGGAAGTCCGTAAGTGACCGTCCAAAGCAGAGAAAGCCCCCTCAATGGTGAGGGGGCTTCTCCGTTTGAGCCTGCCTCAGACCGGACAATTCCGCGCTCGACTGTCTACACTAGTGTCTACACTGCGGCTCGGCTCTTCTGCGCAGGATCCCGGACGGTTCGGTCCCGTCTGCCTCCGGCCCGACCGGTTCGAGAGGAATCAGGGTACGACCGGGTGCCCGGCTCGGTGGCAGGCACTCTCCGGTACAAGGTGTCTTCCATCCTGCGGGACAAGAACACCTGGCCCGACAACTATTTCCGTCACAAGGTGACCGTGCTCTGCCTGCGGCCGACGCCGACCAGGGGGACCGCGCCGGAACCGTAGTGCGGAGGCCCCCCCACGTGTTGGCCAGCATCTTCCGCTTCCTAAGGGCCCGTCGTCACCTCCAGCACCCCATCGGGATAGCCGGGGCCGTACTTCGTCGCGGCATCCCACGATTCGACCTTCCGAATCATCATCACGTCGGCAGCCATGACGGTCTTGAGCACCTCGACCCCGCCCAACAGCGTCCCGTTCACATACACCGCCGGACCGAAGGCATTGGGAAGCAGGAGCGACGTGCTGCCCCGGGTGCGGAGGAAGAACGGCCGGACGATGTACAGCGCCTCGTACGCGTTGCTGGCCGCCGTCTTGGTGAGCTCGTTGCCGGCGGGGGCCGGGGCGGGAGGGATGCCGGGATGAAGGCGGCGTATCCCTCGGGCCCGGATTGCTGGCGGACCCAGCGGCCGGCTCGGGTGGACGGGGGCATCTTTTGATAAGGGCGCCCAACACCATCCGGCGATACCGGATGTCCGTCGAGCGCGTCTTCAAGACGGCCCCGCAGGGGCGGGCGCTCAAGCTGCAGGGGCTCACTCGGGGTTTCTTCCTCGACCTGCGGGCGGCCCGTATAGCGGCGGGGGCCGACGCCGTCACCGTAAACCGGGATTTCGTCGCTATATCCGCGTTCCTCCGCTGGTGCGAGGAGGTGAAGGGGCTGGCGGTGCCCCGGATTGCGCTGCCCCGGGTGAAGGAGAACCCCGGCAGGGACCGCTGGTTGTCCGCCGACGGACTGGCCCAGCTATACCTGGAGCTGCCCGCCGAGTGGGCGCCGCTGTTCCAGCTGCTCGCTTCGACGGGCCTCCGAATCGCCGAGGCGCTCGGACTCACCTGGCAGGACGTTCGGTTTGCAGAGCGAACCCTGCGCATTCGGGGGCAGGGAGGCGTTGAGACCACCAAGCACCACCGGCGTACCGTGCCCATGGGGCCGGCGCTCGCCCGCACACTCGCGCGTCACCGGGGGGCCGTTCCAGCGGGCGTAAACGACCCCGTGTTCCCGCGCCCGCCGTACTCCTCCCAGGCGGCTGTCCGACTCCTCGCGCGGGTCGCCAAGCGGCTTGGCTGGCCGCACACCGTCGTACATGATTTCAGGCGCACGTTCGCGGTCCATGCGCTTGCCAGCGGGATTCCCCTGGCGCGCGTGCAGCGACTCCTCGGGCACCGAACGCCGGCGATGACGCTCCGGTATGCGCAGCACGCGCCGGAGCCCCACGCCGAGAACGATGCGGCGCGGGTCGAGGCGAGCATGGTGGGGGTGGCGGACAGCGAGGCACAGGCGGTGCGCGAACTCCTCAAGGTTGTGGAGGCGTAGTGCCCCACAATTTCGCCCACACTGACCCCTTGAAGTGCGGGGGACTCCGGCTAAGTTATTGTCCCGCAACACCCGGCGCCGTAGCCAAGTGGTAAGGCAGAGGTCTGCAAAACCTCCATGCGGCGGTTCGAATCCGCCCGGCGCCTCTCGTCCGCTCCGCACTACGTCGCGATGATCGCACTCATCCGCTGCCGAGACACGCCACCCGGCGGTATGGGAAATCGACGCGGCGCTGCCTGCCCCGTGATACGCCGTCGATCCACGCGATGACAGAGTCCGTGCCGACCCGACGGTACCCGACCACCTGCGGATAGTCATGTTCCGGTGCCGCGAAGACAACGCTGTCCGCAGTCACCGCCGCAGCGATGAAGACGGCGACCGGCTGCTCGCTGGGGTGCGCCTCATAGACGAGCTTCCCGCCCCGCTCCCGGATCAACGTCAGCTCGTACTCGACGAGGCCCTTCCGCGAGGTGGTGCGCGACATCCCCAGCATCGACGCCCCGCGGACGCCCATGCGCTGTTCCTCGACCACGAGATCGCCGGCTCGCATCTCGAGGCAGCCGGCGAGCCAGGAAACCCGCTCCAGGGGAGTGGAGACCGGCGCGGCCTGGGATCCCGCCCGGCCCGCGGCCACCCACAGCGCTGCGACGGCGAGCAGAGCGCCCGCCGAACCGATCAGCTGCATGGCAGTTCCTTGGTGAATGGTCGGACCAGTGTACTCGGCCACCGCGATCCTCTGGCGGGCCGATTCCGGATCAGTCCTGCAACCCTGCCGGTTCGGGGCTCATCCTACCGGCAATGCACTCGGAAATTGCCAACATTCCCGGACGCGAGCGGTTCCGGAATCACGTGCACGAATCCGTGCACGTGTGCGCCGTGCTCGCGGGCGGCTTCCTCGAACGCCGGCGAGGTGGAGCGGTTGACGTGGCGCCCGGTACCGTGCGCTGCTCGGCGGCCGCACGGCACGACCTCGACTTCGCCCGGGAAGGCGCACGCTGCCTCGTGCTCGAGCTGGCGGATGACGAGCGCGAGGTGCTGGGTCGGTTCCCGGGGAGCCCGATCTTCCTCCGCGACAACTGGCTCGTCACGCTCTCCGAGCGACTCGACACCGCCGCACAGCGATCGGACGCCGCCGGAACGCTCGCGCTCGAGACCCTCGCGATCGAGTTGCTGGCGCAGGTGGCGCGGCGGCGGCAGCCGCGCGCGACCCGGTCGCCACCCGGCTGGCTTCGCAGGGTGCGTGAGCGCCTGCACGAACTGCGGCCGCCGCCGACGCTTCAGGAGCTGGCCAGCTACGCCGGGGTGCACCGCGTCCACGTCGCCCGCGCCTTTCGAGATCACTTCGGTCTGCCGCTCGGCGACTATGCCCGTCGGCTCAGGCTGGAACGCGCCTACCGATTGCTGCTCGACACCGACTGGCCGCTCGCGCAGGTGGCTGCCGAGCTCGGCTTCGCCGATCAGAGCCACCTGACGCGGTCGGTCCGGACCGCGTACGGAACCAGCCCGGCGCGGCTCCGGCAGCAGAAGGCTACGGGGATTCAAGATCAGCGCGCCACCATCCCGTAGCTTGGCCCCATGCGATCTGTCCTTCTGCTGCTCCTGCTTGCCCTGGCTCCCCGCGCCCTCCCGGGCCAGGACGACAGTTCCGCCGGATGGCGCACCGATCTCGAGGTGCTCGCCACGGAACTCCCCCGGCGGCATCCGAACCTCTTCCGGCGGCTGCCGCGCGAACGCTTCGACTCAGCCGTCCGGGCCCTCGATGCACGGCTTCCCTCCCTCCGACGTGAGCAGATCGTCGTCGGGCTCATGCGGCTCGTGGCCATGGCCGGCGATGCGCACACCGCTATCAATCCGGCGTTCGATTCGCGGGTCGGTTTCCGATACTATCCGCTGCGCCTGCACCTCTTCAGCGACGGGCTCTTCGTACGGCGAGCCGACCCGCGCTATGCCGAGCTGGTCGGCGCGCGCGTGATACGCATCGGACGGTCCTCGGTCGAGGAGGCGCTCCGGGCCACGAGCAGCCTCATTGCTCATGACAATGAGATGTGGGTACAGGCGCAGGCTCCGTTCTGGCTCATGATGCCCGAGGTGCTGACCGGCCTCGGGCTTGCGCGGGCTGCCGAGCGGCTGCCGCTGGAGCTGGAGAAGGGTGGACGCCACTGGACCGCGGTGGTACAGCCCGCCGGGCGCCTGGTCCCGAGCCATCATGGCGCCGGGTATCCCGTCGATGATGCGCGCTGGAGCGATATGTGGAGCGGCTCCGCCGATTCGGGCCCGCTCTGGCTCCGGCAGACGGGCGTCCCCTACTGGGTCGACTATGACCCTGCGGTACGCACCCTGTACATCGGCTACCGGGCGGTCCAGTCGATGGCGGACGGGGAGTCGAACACCGCCTTCTTCAAGCGGGTCTTCGCGCTGGCCGACTCCGTGCCGGTCGACCGCTTCGTGCTTGACGTCAGAGAGAACAGCGGGGGAAACTCGCACTATAACCGGCAGGTGGTGCTGGGGATCGTGCGCCGGCCGGCGATCGATCGCAAGGGCACGCTGTTCGCCATCGTCGGGCGGCACACGTTCTCCGCCGCGCAGAGCCTCGTCAATGAGCTGGAGCGCTACACCAACGTGACGTTCGTGGGCGAGCCGACCGGCTCCGCGCCGAACTTTTTCGGCGACCACGAGCGTCTGGTGCTGCCCCATAGCGGCATCTCCGTCATGGTCTCCACGCTCTGGTGGCAGACCCTGAACCCGCGCGACCGTCGCCCCTTCGTGGCGCCCCGCATCGCGGCGTCCCTCTCCTCGGCCGATTACCGGGCGGGCATCGATCCCGCTTTGCGAGCCATCCTCGCGGCCCGCGGGCGGCCGTCACTGGCGGAGCGGATCACTCCGCCCCTGCGGAGCACGGACACCGCGCTCGCGGCCCGCCGTCTCCGGGAGTATCGCGCGGAGCCCGAGAACGCGTACGCCGACATCGAGCAGGAAGTCAATGCGCTCGGGTACGAGTTTCTCGAGGGCGGCAAGCTCGACCTTGCGATCGCGGTGTTCCGGCTGAACGCGGACGCGTATCCCCGATCGGCCAATGCGCACGACAGTCTGGGAGAAGCGTACGAGCGAAGCGGGCGCCGCGAGCTCGCCATCGCATCCTATCGCCGTGCGCTGGCGATCAACCCTGCGACCGAATCGTCCCGGAAGGCGCTGATCCGGCTTACGGCGTCGCGGTGAAGTGCCGCACCCACACCCCGAACAGCGGATCCTCGAGCCGGAGCCGCGACTCGCCGCCGCGCGCCTCGCGCCACATCACCCGTTTGTCGATGAGCGCCTCCACCGCCTTCTGCATGGACGAGGCGCTGAGCCCGCTCTGACGGCTCGCGTCGGCACTGTAGAGTCCCTCACCGTGCCGGGAGATCGCCACCTGCAGCGCCGTCCGCTGCGGGGCGGTAAGGCCAAGCCAGGTGTCGCTGTACACCGGGTCGAGCCGACGGGCCGCCTCGGCGTGGATCGCGATGACGCGATCGCGCGTGAGAGCCTCCGGGCTCGCGCCCTCCCGGAGCCAGGTCCAGCAGTGGTGCGCCAGGAGCTGGACGTTGTACGGCACGTCCTCGGCGTCGTCGAGGATGGCAGCCAGCGCATCGTCCGTGGCCGGCCCGAGCAGCTCGAAGC
>JBOHSN010000001.1:0-90430 GCA_050733215.1 Gemmatimonadales bacterium | reverse complement strand
CAGCAAAGCGTGGAAGGCCGCAAGGCGTATTCGCCCTGCGGCCTTCGTGCTTTGCTCCCGCCCTCTCCCGCCTGCTCCCGCCCTCTTCCCCCCTCTCCCGCGCCTACTGAAACGGCTGTTCACCCTTACTCCCCGCCCCCTCAGGAACAATCTTGTCCCCTAAGCGGGAGTGCGCCCCGCGCCGGTGCTTGAACCGCTCCCACTCGCTTCCGGCGCGGTCGCGGGCTTTCCCGGCCGCCTCGCGAGCACGCTCGCGCGCGGGTGCGGCCTTCTCGCTGGAGAGGAACCAGGTGAGCAGCGCGGCAGCAGCGAGGCCAAGCGCCGATCCCGAGTGGCCGGCCGACTTCCCTTCCTCCGGCTCGAGCTCGTCTTCGAGCTCCGCTTCTTCCACCTCTTCCTCCTCCAGGCGCTCCTCCAGGGCGTCGATCCGCGCCTCGAGCCGCTCGACCAGCGCGTCGCGCTCGTGCCGCTGCCGCCGGTGCTCGAACCCGGCGCTCAGGTCGCCCCACCGGTCCCGGAGGCGTGGGCCGCTGATGTCCGCGAGCCCCCGGCGGAGCCGCCGGCGGGTGCCGGCGCCGGACTCGGGCGCGGTGAGCACGCCGACGGCCGCGCCGGCGACGAGGGCGCCGAGCACGGCGCCTATGGTGAGGGCGCGAGCGCCGCCCCGATCGTTGTTTTGCATGGGTCACCCCGTTCCTGTCTCAGGTACACGTCAGTTACGGAGTATACGCCGGTGACCTGGCAGCCGCGATACCGGAAACTGCTGGCCGCGAATTCACGCGAATGCACACGAATGAACAACAGAAAGCCGCAGGTGAACGCGGATGAACGCAGATTGTCTGATGCTCTATCTGCGTCAATCCGCGGCTTCCTATTCGCGTCCATTCGCGTCATTCGCGGCTTGCTGTTCCGGTCATCCTCGCGCCAAGCAGCTGATCAGTACCGGTAGTGATCCGCCTTGTACGGCCCTTCTACCGGCACGCCGATGTACTGGGCCTGGTCGGACGACAGCTCCGTCAGCTTCACCCCCAGCTTGGCCAGATGCAGCCGCGCCACCTGCTCGTCCAGTTTCTTCGGCAGCGTGTACACCCGGCGCTCGCTGTAGCGGGTGCCGGAGAGCGTGGGCTTCCCCTGCGCGCTCAGGTGCAGGTCGAGTTGCGCGAGGACCTGGTTGGTGAACGACGACGACATCACGAAGCTCGGATGGCCCGTCGCGCAGCCGAGGTTCAACAGGCGCCCCTCGGCTAGGATGAGCACCGAATGACCGTCGGGGAACACGAACTCGTCGTACTGCGGCTTGATGTTGATCCGCTTCACGCCCCCCCGCTTGAGTCCGGCGATGTCGATCTCGTTGTCGAAGTGGCCGATGTTGCCCACAATCGCCTTGTCCTTCATCCGCCCCATGTGCGCCACCGTGATGATGTCCTTGTTGCCGGTGGCGGTGATGAAGATGTCGGCGGTGGAGACGACGTCGTCCAGCGTCGTGACCTGGAAGCCCTCCATCGCCGCCTGGAGTGCGCAGATCGGGTCGATCTCGGTGACCACCACGCGGGCGCCCTGGCCCTTCAGCGCCTGCGCGCAGCCCTTGCCCACGTCGCCGTAGCCCATGACGACGGCGACCTTGCCGGCGAGCATCACATCGGTCGCGCGGTTGAGCCCATCCACGATCGAGTGCCGGCACCCGTACAGGTTGTCGAACTTCGACTTGGTCACCGAGTCGTTCACGTTGACCGCCGGGAACCGGAGCGTCCCCACCCTGGTCATCTCGTAGAGCCGATGAACCCCGGTGGTGGTCTCCTCGGACACGCCGCGGATGTCGGCCGCCACCTTGGTCCAGCGTCCCGGGTTCTTCCGCTGCTCGGCGCGGAGCAGGTCGAGGATCACGCCCCACTCCTCGGGCTCGGTCTTGGGATCGAAGTCGGGCACCCGGCCCGCCGCCTCGAAGTCGGCGCCCCGGTGCACCAGGAGCGTGGCGTCGCCGCCGTCGTCCACCATGAGCGTCGGTCCGCGGCCGTCCGGCCAGACCAGCGCCTGCTCGGTGCACCACCAGTACTCCTCGAGCGTCTCGCCCTTCCAGGCGAACACCGGCGTGCCCTTGGGACTCTCCGGCGTGCCGTCGCGGCCCACGACCACCGCGGCCGCGGCGTGGTCCTGGGTCGAGAAGATGTTGCACGAGACCCAGCGCACGTCGGCGCCGAGATCCACGAGCGTCTCGATGAGCACGGCGGTCTGCACCGTCATGTGCAGGCTGCCCATGATGCGCGCGCCGGCGAGCGGCTGCTTGCCGCGGTACTCCGCCCGGAGCGCCATCAGGCCCGGCATCTCCTGCTCGGCCAGCCGGATCTCCTTGCGGCCCCACTCGGCCAGACCCAGATCCTTCACCTTGAACGCCGGCCGCTCGACGCCGCCGGTCGCTTCGGTCCGCACTGCAGTAGCCATCTTCCTCATCCTCTGGTTCGAGTCGTCGCGGGTCGCCGCATCGTCGCGGCGAACAAGCCGGGTCCCTTGGCCTGGCTGTCCGGGGGCAGCGAGCGGTAGCGCACGCGCTCGAAGCCGGCCTCGGACGCCCAGGCATTGATCTGATCGGGCGCGAAGCCCTGCCAGACGTGGCCCATCGTCTGGCGGTACTCGTCTCGCGCATGCGGGGTCATATCCATGACCAGCAAGCGCCCGCCGGGCTTGAGCGACCGCCGGGCTTCGGCCAGCGCGCGGGACGGCTCCACGACGTAGTGGAGCACCAGAAGCAGCACTGCCGCGTCGAGCTCGCGGTCCGCGGTGGGCAGCTGCTCGAGGTCGCCGCTCCGGATCTCCACGTTGTCGTGGTCGCGGAGCCGGGCGCGCGCGGCCGCTAGCATCGCCCGCGACTGGTCTACCGCTACCACCCGACGCACGAACGGCGCGAGGGTAGCCGTCACCTGCCCGGTGCCGCACCCCAGGTCGCCCACGGTCCACTCTTCATCCAGCAGGCCGGGGAGCGCCAGCAGGTCGGCGCGCTGGCCGAAGAGCTCACCCCGAAGCGCATCCCACTGCGCCGCCGACGCCGAGAAGAACTCCTGCGACCGGCTCCGCCGCTCGGCCAGCACGCTCCGGAGCCGCTCGGCGTCCTGCGCCGCGGCCGGTCCGTCGGCGAGCTGCGCCCGCACCACCTGCCAGAGGCGCCGCGCTTCGGGCTCGAGATCCGGCGCCATGGTATAGCGCCGGCTCGGTCCGTCGGCGCGCGCTACAACCCAGCCACTGTCGCCCAGCACCTTGAGGTGCCGGCTCACGGTGGACTGGGGAAGCTGGAGCACGGCGCACAGCTCGCCGACCGCCAGCTCGTACCGGTCCAGCAGAAGGAGCAGCCGGCTTCGGATCTCATCGGCCAGCGCGCCGAGTCGCTCGACCACCGGCATCATCCCACTAGGAATCCGCATATCCGGATACAAGGATTATAGAGAGCGCAAATTCACGCAAGTGGGCTCGTGGAGCGGGCGGCCGCTATGGGGTGCCGGCGAGGGGGCGATCGGAGAGCGTAAATGGCGGGCGTTCAATTAGTTGAGCTGGTAACTAGTCGCACTATCGGCAGGGACCCGAGCCCAAGTTCCGGCGGCGCACGAGGACGCGTTCGCCGCGTACCAGTGGGCCCTCAAGAACGCGAAGTCGATGCAGGGCGATCCGGCGCGCGTGGCCGTGGCCGGCGAGAGCGCCGGCGGCAACATGGCCGCCGCGGTGTCGCTGATGGCGCGGGAGCAGAACGCGCAGCTCCCGGCGCATAAAGGGGCTTCCGCCCGCAACGGTGATCCTCGCCGGAGGACGCCGGGTCGTGCGTTGCCGCCCCCGCCTCATTTCGTCTCGCCCTCCAGCCGCCGGAGGCGTTCGGCCAATCCTTCCTGTCCCGGAATACCGGCGAATTCTGCAACCCACCGCCGCACGTACTCCCAATCCAGCTCCTCGCCCTTTCGGCGAACGACTCCCGCCGCGTCTTCCAGGTCGCGAGCGCGGCCGGCGAACAGCTTGTGCACGAGCAGATCTTCGGCGGTGGCGAACGGTACCGGCACACCTGCAAGGGTGACCCGGAGCGCCCGGTCGATCGCCTGCCTTTCGTAGGGGGTGGTCGAGAAGATAAAGTCGACCCGGATACGGCTTTCCGTGTGACGTGCCGGTAGCACGAACGTCTGCTGCACGAATCGGTCAGGATGCTCGGGCAGCGGCTGGAGCCCGAGCGATGTACACGCCTCCAGCACGGTCCCGATCCGTCCGGGATCCGCGCCAAGCGTCAGATCGATGTCGTCTGTAAGCCTCGGGCGCCCGTGCAGGAGCACAGCCTGTCCGCCGATGACCATGAACGGCACCTTCCGCTGGGCGAGCTCTGCCGTGAGCTCCGCCAACAGGGCCGCGAAGTCAGGAGATGGCGGAGAGGCCATTCACCACCCGGGCGATGGCGAGGTCGGGCTCCAAATCGTACATCCAATCGTGCCCAACCTCGGGGTCGAGCGCGCGGGCCTCGGCCCAGAGAGCGGTGAACAACGCCAATGCCTGCTCGTACGAGAGGGTGCGGTACGCTTCGCGGGCGTACCGGGATTCGAATTCCTTGAGCATGGCGGAAGGGCGGAGCACGTAGGAATATAGGTCGCGCGGCGGCGACGGCGCTCGACACGGTTTTCTCGCTCCCGCAGGAGCGGCGCCGTCGCTAGGTTGCCCATCGCGGCGCATCACTCGAACGGACGAGGCTCGGCCATCTGTTCCCCGCGCGCGCGGGGATGAACCGTGGTCACGCCGCCTCCCCGCTCGCCCGGCGTTCTGTTCCCCGCGCGCGCGGGGATGAACCGGGCGCTGGGTGGTGCTGGGCGACGATCGGGCACTGTTCCCCGCGCGCGCCGGGATGAACCGGCGGCCGTCGAAGCCCGCTACCTCGTGGCGATCTGATGAACCGTCCTCGACCTGGGTGCCGCATGAAGCGCCCCGCTGTTCCCTGCGCGCGCGGGGATGAACCGGAGTCGTGGTGCGTGGCCCCGCAGTCGCAGGACTGTTCCCCGCGCGCGCGGGGATGAACCGACTTTCGGCCCGGCGAGGAGCTCCGGTGCCCGCTGTTCCTCGCGCGCAGGCGCCGCCGGAGACTGCGGCGCTGAGCTGGGCGGGCGCGAGGATGGTCGGCGCCTCCCGCCCCGGCTTCCCGGGCTCCCCCTTGCGCATCAGAGACAGTTCGATAACTATCTAACGATGCCCCGCGTTGCCCGCCGCTCGACCCTCCTCCCCGGCCAGTTCGCGCTGATCGCCCGGGCGCTCGCCGACCCGCGGCGGTTCGCGCTGCTCGAGGCGATCGCGTCCCGGCAGGAATGTCCCTGCCAGCGGCTGACCCGTGATTTCCCGATCAGCAAGGCCACGATCTCGCACCATGTCCGCGAGCTCGCGCTGGCCGGCCTGGTGGTGCCGGAGCGCCAGGGGCAGTTCGTCCGCTATCGCGTCCGCTTTGCAGTGCTTCGCGCATACGTGGCGGAGCTGCTCCGGCGGGTGAAGCCCAAGTGCGGCCCGTGACGCAACGGTTACAAACGCACGGTTAATCAAGACTGGATCGGCGGCAAGCGTGCACGTTTTCCCGGGGATTTTCAGGAGGATCGGATGCGTGGTGGACGGCAGGTGAGCGGCAGGCTCGTGGTCGGCGCCCTAATGCTGGCGTTGGCGGCCTGCGGACAGAAGGCGCCGCCCCCGCCGCCCCCAGCGGCCGTGACGGTCGCCGACGTGAAGGAGCAGGAGATCAACGAGTGGGACGAGTTTACCGGCCGGATCGAGGCGGTGGACGCCGTGGAGATCCGGCCGCGGGTGTCGGGCTTCATCGAGCGGGTGGCGTTCGCTGAAGGCAAGGAGGTCAGGAAGGGCGACCTGCTCTTCGTGATCGACCCCCGGCCCTATGCGGCGGAGCTGGCCCGGGCCAGCGCGGAGCTCGAGGGCGCGCGCACGCGTGCAGCCCTGGCCGGCACGGAGGTGGCGCGGGCCGAGCGGCTGGTGGCGGTGCAGGCCATTTCGCGGGAGGAGTTCGACACCCGGAGGAGCGCCGAGGCTGAGAGCCGGGCGTCGATCGCCGGGGCCGAAGCGGCGGTGGCCACCGCACGGCTCAACATGAACTGGACCCGGGTGCACTCGCCGATCAGCGGCCGGGTAAGCCGGGCCGAGGTCACCCAGGGCAACCTGGTGCAGGCCGGGCCGCCCGACGCCACACTGCTCACGACGGTCGTCTCGCTCGACCCGGTGTACGTGTACTTCGAGGGTGACGAGCAGACCTATCTCCGCTACGGCGACCTGGCCCGCGCCGGCGCGCGGCCCAGCTCGCGCGACACCCGGAACCCCATCCAGCTGGGCCTGGCCAACGAGCAGGGATTCCCGCACCAGGGGTACGTGGACTTCGTGGACAATCAGCTCAACCCCGAGACCGGCACGATCCGGGCGCGCGGGGTCTTCTCCAACAAGGACCGCGTGTTCACGCCGGGGCTCTTCGCGCGGCTCAAACTGGTGGGAAGCGCGCGCTACCGGGCGGTGCTCGTGCTCGACCGCGCGGTCGGCACCGACCAGGACAAGAAGTTCGTGCTGGCGCTCAAGCCCGACAGCACCGTGGAGTATCGCTCGGTGCAGGTCGGCCGGCTGGTGGACGGCATGCGCATCGTCACCGCCGGCCTCAAGGGCGGTGACCGCATCGTGATCAACGGTCTCCAGCGGGTGCGGCCGGGCATGAAGGTGGCGCCCTCGGTGGCGCCGATGGCGCCCGACTCAACCGCAATCACTTCGGCGCGCTGACATGAACTTCTCCCGCTTCTTCATCGACCGGCCGATCTTCGCGGCCGTGCTGTCGATCGTGGTCTTCCTCGCCGGCACCATCGCCATGTTCGCGCTGCCGGTGAGCGAGTACCCCGAAGTCGTTCCCCCCTCGATCGTGGTGACGGCGGTGTACCCCGGCGCCAACCCGCGGGTGCTCTCCGAGGCGGTGGCTACGCCGCTCGAGGAGCAGATCAACGGGGTCGAGAACATGCTGTACATGTCGTCCCAGGCCACCTCGGACGGCGTCCTCACCACGACCGTCACGTTCCGGATCGGCACCGACCCCGACCTGGCCCAGGTGCAAGTGCAGAACCGGGTGGCACAGGCGCTGCCCCGGCTGCCCGAGGAAGTGCGCCAGTCGGGCGTTACCACGGTCAAGAGCTCGCCCGACCTGACCATGGTGGTCCACATCGTCTCACCCGACAACCGCTACGACATCGTCTACCTGCGGAACTACGCCCTGCTGCAGGTCAAGGACGTCATCGGACGGATCTCCGGCGTCGGCCAGGTCCAGGTCTTCGGCGGCGGCGACTACGCCATGCGGATCTGGCTCGATCCCCAGAAGGTCGCCGCCCGCGGCCTGTCGGGGGGCGACGTGATCCGCGCTATTCGCGAGCAGAACGTGCAGGTGGCCGCCGGCGTCGTAGGCGCCCCCCCGATGCCCGAGAAGGTGGACTACCAGCTCAGCGTCAACACGCGCGGGCGCCTGGTCGATGAGGGCGAGTTCGGGGCGATCATCATCAAGACCGGCAGGGACGGCGAGCTGACCCGGCTCCGCGACGTGGCCCGCATCGAGCTGGCCGCCGGCAGCTATTCTCTGCGCTCGATGCTGGACAGCAAGGACGCCGTCGGGATCGGGATCTTCCAGTCCCCCGGCTCCAACGCGTTGGCGCTCTCGACCGCCGTGCGCGCCACCATGGAGGAGCTCAAGCAGAACTTTCCGCAGGGGGTGGACTACTCGATCGTGTACGATCCCACGATCAACGTCCGCGATGGCATCCGCGAAGTGGTGATCACCTTGCTGGAAGCTGTGCTGCTGGTGGTGATCGTAGTCGTGCTCTTCCTGCAGACCTGGCGCGCTTCGATCATCCCGCTGGTGGCGGTGCCGGTCTCGATCGTCGGTACGTTCGCCATCCTGCTAGCGTTCGGGTTCTCCATCAACACGCTCTCACTCTTCGGGCTGGTGCTCGCGATCGGCATCGTGGTGGACGACGCCATCGTGGTCGTGGAGAACGTCGAGCGGAACATCGAGGCCGGCCTCTCCCCGCGCGAGGCGTCCTACAAGGCGATGGAGGAGGTCAGCGGCCCCATCATTGCGATCGCGCTGGTGTTGTGCGCCGTCTTCGTCCCCGTGGCCTTCATCAGCGGCCTCACGGGGGAGTTCTATCGCCAGTTCGCCTTGACCATCGCCTTTTCGACGGTGATCTCGGCGTTCAACTCGCTGACCCTCTCGCCGGCGCTGAGCGCGATCCTGCTCAAGCCGCACGACGCCGCGCCGGACCGGTTGACCCGCCTGCTCAACGCCGGGCTCGGCTGGCTCTTCCGGCCGTTCAATCGTGTCTTCGCTCGCGGCTCGAAGGGGTACGGCCGAGTGGTGGGGAGGGTACTCCGGCGCAGGGGAGCCGCACTCGCGGTGTACGCCGGCCTGGTGGCGCTCACCGTCGTCCTGTTCCGCCAGGTCCCCTCGGGCTTCGTGCCCACCCAGGACAAGCAGTACCTCGTGGCGTTCGCGCAGCTCCCCGATGGCGCCACGCTCGACCGCACCGAGGCCGTCATCAGGGAGATGTCCGATATCGGCCTCAAACAGCCCGGTGTGGCGAGCGCGGTGCAGTTTCCCGGCCTCTCCATCAACGGATTCGTGAACTTGCCCAACGCGGGGATCGTCTTTTTCACCCTCAAGCCGTTCGATGAGCGCAAGTCCGACGAGGAATACGGCCTGACCATCGCCGGGGCGCTGAACGGCAAGTTCGGCGCGATCCAGGATGCCTTCGTCGCCGTCTTCCCGCCTCCGCCGGTGCAGGGCCTCGGCACGGTGGGTGGATTCAAGATGGAGCTGGAGGATCGGGCCGGTCTGGGTGAGACGGAGCTCTACAATGCCAGCCAGGCGTTGATCGGGAAGGCGTATCAGACGCCCGAGCTCGCCGGCATCTTCTCCGGATTCCAGATCAACGTCCCGCAGCTGGAGGTGGACGTCGACCGGGAGAAGGTGAAGCAGCAGGGGATCTCGCTCACCGATCTCTTCCAGACCATGCAGACCTATCTCGGATCGTTCTACGTCAACGACTTCAACAAGTTCGGCCGGACGTACCAGGTCATCGTGCAGGCCGACGCGCCGTTCCGCGCGACAGCGGAGAACATCGCGCAGCTCAAGGTTCCGAACGCGAACGGAGAGATGGTGCCCCTGGGCTCCGTGATTCAGGTGAAGCAGTCGTACGGTCCGGCCCAGGGCCTCCGCTATAACGCGTATCCCGCAGCCGACATCAACGGGGGTCCGGCGCCCGGCGTAAGCTCGGGCGAGGCAAGGGTCGCCATGGAGCGCCTCGCGGCCGAGACGCTTCCCAACGGCATCGGGTACGAGTGGACCGAGCTGACTTACCAGGAGATCCTGGCCGGGAACACCGCGGTCTTCGTCTTCCCGCTCTGCATTGTGCTCGTCTTTCTCGTGCTGGCCGCTCAGTACGAGAGCTTCTCGCTGCCGCTGGCCGTCGTGCTGATCGTGCCGATGTGCCTGCTCTTCGCGATCGGCGGCATCTGGCTCACCCGGGGAGACAACAACGTCTTCACCCAGATCGGATTTCTGGTGCTGATCGGACTGGCCTGCAAGAACGCGATCCTGATCGTCGAGTTCGCCCGCGAGCTCCAGCTCCAGGGCCGTTCCCTGATCGACGCTGCGCTCGAGGCGTGCCGGATCCGGCTGCGGCCGATCCTGATGACGTCCTTCGCCTTCATCATGGGCGTGGTGCCGCTGGTGGTCTCGAGCGGCGCCGGGGCGGAGATGCGCCACGCGATGGGGGTCGCGGTGTTCAGCGGCATGCTCGGCGTCACGTTCTTCGGGCTCTTCCTTACTCCCGTCTTCTACGTCGTTCTCCAATATTTCGCGGAGAAGAGGGCGGGAGAGGGCGGGAGGAGGCGGGAGAGGGAGATTGGCGCGGTCGTTTCGAAGGAGCCGGCCCATGTCTAGGCGCTTCCTCGCACTCACACTCGCACTCGCACTGGCACGCGGCGCAGGCCCGGCAGTCGCTCAGGAGCCGGCGGACACGACGGTCACCGGACACGCGTTCTGGGAGTCGCTGGGCGACAGCACGCTCGTCCGCCTCGTGGGCGAGGCGCTCCGGGCCAATCACGACGTCCGCGCCGCGACCGCCCGGGTGCGTGAGGCGCGGGCGCAGCGGCTGGAAGCGCGGCTCGATCTGTTCCCCACAGTCACCGTGGGCGCCGGCTATACCCGGCAGAAATTCGCGAGCGCCACGTTACCCATCGGCATCGGCGGCGGCGGCTTCCCGGCGCAGGACATCTGGGACGGCGGCTTCGACGCGTTCTATGAGCTGGATGTATTCGGCCGGGTGCGGCGCAACGTGCAGGGCCGGGGTGCGCTCGCCGAGGCGGCGCAGGAGGATCTGCGGGACGTGCAGGTGCTGCTCACCGCCGAGCTCGCGAGCGCGTACTTCGATCTCCGGGGCGTGCAGGGGCAGCTTGCGGTGGCCCAGCGGAACGCCGAGAACCAGCGCCGGACGCTCGAGGTCACGCAGCAGCGGCTCGACGCGGGACGCGGTACCGCGTTCGACACCGAGCGGGCCCGGGCGCAGCTCAGCTCGACGCTCGCCGCCATCCCGGCGCTGGAGGCGCAGATCGCGGCGGCCCAGTACCGGATCGGTGTGCTCGTGGGCCGGTCGCCGCGCAGCGTCGGCCCCGAGCTCGAGGCGGCGGTCGGCTTGCCGCCGCTTCCCGACAGCGTGAGCGTGGCGAGCCCCGATTCGCTGGCCCGCGGCCGGCCCGACGTCCGCAGCGCCGAGCGGCGCCTTGCCGCGCAGACGGCGTTCACCCGGTCGGCCAGGGCAGAGTACTTCCCCGTCCTGACGTTCGGTGGCAGCGCCGGCTACACCTCTGGGAACTTCAGCGACTTCGGTGGGGACGGCGCCTCGCGTTACGCGTTCGGCCCGGTGATCTCGTGGCCGGCGCTCAACCTCGGCCGGGTCAAGGCGCGGGCGGACGCGGCGCGGGCGCGGCAGGCGGAGGCGGAGGCGGAATACGAACAGAGCGTGCTCCGCGCGCTGCAGGAGACCGAGACCGCACTGGTGTCGTACCAGAAGGCGCGCGGCCGGCTCGACCGGCTGGACGAGGCGGCGGCCGCGAGCGAGCGGGCCGCGGAGCTGGCGCGCCTCCGGTTCGAGGGCGGCGTGGCCGACTTCCTCCAGGTGCTGGACGCCCAGCGCACGGTGCTGGAGGCGCAGGACCTCCTGGCCCTGGGCCGCACCGCGGCGACCACCGCGCTGGTCGAGGTCTATCGGGCGGTCGGGGGGAACTGGCAGCAGTAGAGGGCGGGAGAGGCAGGGAGAGGGTGGGAGAGGGTGGGAGGAGGCGAAGTTGAACAGCAGCACTGATGCGCCATCCTCGCGCCTCCACTGCCCGGACGCGCGCTCCTTCTCCCACCCTCTCCCGCCCTCTCCCTCCGGTTGATCCCCCGCCGTGGATAATCTCGCCCACACGTTCGCGGGCGCCGCGCTCGCGAAGGCAGGACTCGAGCGGCGCACCCCGCTCGCGATGCCCACGCTCGTGGTTGCCGCCAACCTCCCCGACATCGACGTCCTCGCGTACCTGCGCGATCCGCTCTTCGCGCTCACGTTCCGGCGGGGCTGGACCCACGGCGTGCTCGCGATGGCGGTGCTGCCCCTCGTGCTCGCCGGCGCGATGGTCGCATGGGACCGGATGGTGCGGCTTCGACGCCGTCCGGACGCCCCGCCGGCCGGATTCCGCGAGCTCCTGGCGCTGAGCGCGGTCGGCGTGCTCTCCCATCCATTACTCGATCTGGCGAACACCTACGGCGTCCGCCTCCTGATGCCGTTCTCCGGCCGGTGGTTCTACGGCGATACGCTGTTCATCATCGATCCGTGGCTCTCGGGGCTCCTCGCTCTGTCCTGGCTCCTGGGCCTGGTCGGGAGCGGGCGGGAACCGGCGAGAACGGGCGGGAACAGTGGAGAACGGCCGGCGCAGGTCGCGCTGATGGTGACCCTCGTCTACCTCGCTGCCATGTTCGGGCTCGGCGCCGCGACCCACGCGGCGTCCGCCCGCGAGGCCACGGCGTTCGGGATCCAACCGGTGCGGATCATGGCGTCGCCGGTGCCAGTGGACCCGCTCCGGCGGTCGGTGCTGCTCGACCTTGGCGACGGCTATCGGTGGGGAAGCTTCGACTGGCGGCGATCCGAGCCGCGCCTGGCACCGAACCCGGATACCGTGCCCCGGAACTTCGACGATCCGCCCGTGGCCGCCGCGCTGGAGCAGCCCGAAGCGCGGGCGTTTCTCGGCTGGTCGCGCTTTCCGGCCGCGGTGGTGACGCCCGCCGGCGTGCGGCTCTACGATCTGCGGTACGCGGACGCTGAGACGGACTCGTGGGCGTCGGTGGTCATTGCCGAATGACGGATCAGGCCACGACGGCCGGCTCCGCGACCTCGCTGTCCGCCGTCCCGCCCGCACGCCGGCTCGCCCGCTGTGCGAGACGGCGCTGCAAGCCGTCGAAGTAGGTGTAGATCACCGGCGTGATGTAGAGCGTCACGAGCTGGGAGAACGCCAGCCCGCCCACCACCGCGACACCGAGCGGACGGCGCGACTCCGCACCGGGCCCATGGCCGAAGGCGATCGGCAGCGTGCCCATCAACGCCGCCATCGTAGTCATCATGATCGGCCGGAAGCGCACCAGGCAGGCCTCGACGATCGCCTCCGCCGCGGGCTTCCGCTCGCTCCGCTCCGCCGCGATCGCGAAGTCGATCATCATGATCGCGTTCTTCTTCACCAGGCCCACGAGCAGGATGATCCCGACGAAGGCGTAGACGCTCAGCTCGTAGCCGAAGATCAGCAGCGTGATCAGCGCGCCGAAGCCCGCGGACGGCAGGCCTGACAGAATCGTGAGCGGGTGGATGAAGCTCTCGTAGAGGACGCCGAGCACGAGGTAGATCACCAGGATCGCGACGATGAGGAGCACGAGCAAGCCGCCCTGCGCGTCCTGGAACGCCTGCGCGGTGCCGGCGAACTCGCCGGTGATGCTGGACGGCAGGTGCTCCCGCGCGGCCCGCTCCACCTGGGCCACCGCCTGACCCAGCGCCACGCCCGGGGCGAGATTGAACGACAGGGTCACGGACGGGAGCTGCCCGGAATGGCCCACGGTGAGCGGCCCGACGCCCTCGGTCAGCCGCGCCACGCTCCCGAGCGGCACGAGCTGGCCCCGCGACGCGCGCACGGAGAGCAGGCTCAGCGCCGAGAGGTCGCGCTGGTATTCCGGCAGGAGCTCCATCGTCACCCAGTACTGATTGCTGGGCGTATAGATAGTCGAGACCTGGCGGGAGCCGTACGCGTTGTAGAGCGCGCGCTCGATCTGCTCCGCGGTCACTCCGAGGGCCGCCGCGCGGTCGCGGTCGATCTCCACCTTTATCTGCGGGTTCTTGATCTGGAGGTCGCTGGTGATGTCGGTCAGGAGCGGGACCTCGGCCAGCCGCCGCTCGAAGGCCACCGCTTCGCCGTACAGCGCGTCGAGGTCGGTGCTCTGGAGCGTGTACTGGTACAGGCTCTTGCTCGTGCGCGTCCCGATGCTAATCACCGGCAGATTCTGCACGTAGGTTCGAATCCCCGGGACGGCGGCGGTCCTGGCCTGGAGCTGCCGGGCGATCTCCCCCGCCTCGAGCTCGCGCTCATCGCGGTCCTTGAGCCGGATGAACATGCGGCCCGTATTCATCGTCGCGTTCGGTCCGCTCGCCCCGACCCGCGAGCTGAATCCTCCCACGTTCGGGTCCTGCTGCACGATGGCGGCCACCGCCTGCTGGTGCCGGATCATCGCGTCGAAGGACGTTCCTTCGGCCGTCTCGGTGGTGACGGTGAGGAAGCCTTGGTCCTCGTTCGGCAGGAAGCCCTTCGGGATGGCCACCGCGAGCCAGCCGGTCGCGACCACCAGCAGCAGGAAGCAGGCGAGCGTGAGGCGGCGGCGATCCATCACCCAGCGGAGGCTCCGCCCGTACCCGCCGAGCACCCGCTGGTAGACCCGCTCGGTGGCCTGGTAGACCCGGCCGTGCTCAGCCCCGCGCGAATCCCTGAGGAAGCGGCTGCACAGCATCGGCGTGAGCGTGAGCGACACGATGCCGGACACCAGGATCGCGATGCCGATGACCGCGGCGAACTCCTGGAACAGGCGCCCGATGAGCCCGCCCAGGAAGAACACGGGGATGAACACGGCCACCAGCGAGAGCGTCATCGACAGGATGGTGAACCCGATCTCGCGCGAGCCGTCGAGCGCGGCCTGCCAGGCGCTCTTTCCCATCTCCATGTGGCGGACGATGTTCTCCAGCATCACGATGGCGTCGTCCACCACGAAGCCCACCGCAAGCACCAGCGCCATCAGTGACAGGTTGTCGAGACTGTAGCCGAACAGGTACATCAGCGCGAACGTGCCCACGAGCGACATGGGTACCGCCGTGCTCGGGATGACCGTGGCGGGGAGATTCCGCAGGAACAGGAAGATCACCAGCACCACGAGGCCGATCGTGAGCATCAGCGTGAACTTCACGTCCGCCACCGAGGACCGGATGAAGATCGAGCGGTCGTAGTTGTAGAGCAGGTCCACCGAGGCGGGGAGCTGGTCCCGCAGCTCCTCGACCCGCGCGCGCACGGCGTCGGCCACCTGCACGGTGTTGGTGCCGGGCTGCCGCCGGACGGCGAGCACCACGCTCCGCACCCCGTTGTACCACGCGGCCACCTTGCTGTCCTGCACCCCGTCCTGCACCTGCCCGAGGTCCCCCAGCCGCACCGGGGCGCCGTTCCGGAATGCCACCACGAGCGGGCGGAACTCCGCGGCGTTCTCCAGTTGGCCGCTGGCCTCGAGGGTGTACGCCTTGTCGGTGCCCCACAGCACGCCGTTGGGCAGGTTCACATTGCCCGTGGTGACCGCGTCCGCCACCTCGTCGATACCGATGCCCCGCGCCGCGAGCGCGTTGGGATCGAGCTGGACCCGGACCGCGTACTTCTGCTGCCCGAACACGTCCACCTGCGACACCCCCGCCACGGCGGAGATCCGCTGCGCCATGAACGTCTCGGCGAACTCGTTCACCTGCGACAGCGGCAGCGTCTTCGACGTGAGCGACAGGTAGAGGATCGGGCTGTCCGCCGGGTTCTGCTTCCGGTAGCGCGGCGGCAGCATGTCAGAGGGCAGCTCGTTCTGCGCCGATACGAGCGCGGCCTGCACGTCCTGGGCGGCGGCGTCGATGTCGCGATCGAGGGTGAACTGCAGCTGGATGCTGGTCTGGCCGGTGCTGCTGGTGGAGGTCATCACCTGGATGCCGGCGATGGTCGCGAACTCGCGCTCGAGCGGCGTCGCGACCGCCGACGCCATGGTCTCCGGGCTCGCGCCGGGGAGCGACGCGTTCACGCTGATGGTGGGGAAGTCCACGTTGGGCAGGTCACTGACCGGCAGCCGGCGATAGCCGAGCACGCCGAAGATCAGCAAGCCCGCCATGACCAGCGTGGTCATGACCGGGCGGCGGATGAAGAGCTCGGAGACGCTCACGTTCCCTCCGCTGCCTCTTTCACTTCGACCTTGGCGCCGGCAGTGAGCCGGAGCTGGCCGTCGGTCACCACACGTTCGCCCGGCTCGACCCCGCCGTCCAGTACGGTGACGTCGCCGGCGGCCCGGGCCACCCGGACGTTACGGACTTCGGTCGTGTGGTCCGGCTTGACGATGAACACGTAGGCTCCCTGCTGGCCTTCGATGACCGCCGTGGAGGGCACGACGAGCGCGCCATCGTCCACCTCCAGCTGGAGCGTCACGGTGACGAACTGCCCCGGCCAGAGGGCCCCATCCTCGTTGTCGAATCGGCCCTTCAGCAGAATCGTGCCCGTCGCCGTGTCCACGGCGTTGTCCACGAAGGCCAGCGTACCCTGGCTCTCCTCGCCACTCGCCGGGCGGGCCCGCACCGTGAGCGCTTCGGCCCAGTAGCGCTGGATGTCCGCCAGATGCGTCGCGGGGAGCGAGAACCGCACCAGGATCGGGCTGAGCTGGTTGATCACCACCAGCGGTTCGGCCTGGTTGGCGCGGACCAGGTTGCCCGGACGCACGAGCTGGCTGCCCGCACGGCCGGAAATCGGTGAGCGGATGGTCGCGTACTGAAGCTCGAGCCGGGCCGACGCGACAGCGGCGCTGTCGGCCTGTACCGTGGCGGCGAGCGCGGCGGCGTTCGCCTGGGCCTGCTCGATCTGCTGGCGTGTGGCGTAGTCGGGGCCGAGCTCCTCGAGTCGCCGGGCATTCTCCCGGACGGTGACAAGCTGGGCCACATCGCGCGCGAGGGCGGCCTGGGCGCCGTCGAGCCTAGCGCGATAGGCCCGCGGATCGATCTCGAAGAGCATCTGCCCGGCGCGAATGGCCTGGCCTTCGGAGAAGTGGACCCGCTGCAGCACGCCGGTGACCTGCGACTGCACGGCGACGGTGGCCACGGGCTCCACGGTGCCGGTGGCCTGGAGCGTCCGGGGCACCGCCCGCCGCTCGGCGAGAGCGGCGGTCACGGGCACCGGAGGAGGATCCTTGGGTCTGGGCTTTTCGCAGCCGGCGGCAAGGACGGACACGACTACGACTTCGATCGACAGGAGACGACGCTTCATGTATGAAGGTCGCTCCCCAATTGCCGCTACAGCAAGGGGATGACCCCCGCGGTCCCGGGCGCATTGGGGTCGGCGTCGCGGGGGCCCTTCGGACCGCCGCGGCGTAGCTTCGCGCTCGACTCCTCGATCCGGAGCGCGATGAACGCGGTCGGGTCGAGGTGGTCGTCCGGGATCGGGTCGTAGTCCCGCCCAGCCGTCCGGCCCGGCCAGTAGCGGGCGACCATTCCCTCCAGCAGGCGCCGCCGCTCCGAGCGCTCCGGCTCCGCGCCCGCCCGCCCGAACACGACCACGCTGCGGTAGTTCACCGAGTGAAAGAGCGCGGTCCGCGAATAGACCAGCCCGTCCACCAGGGTCACCGTCACGCAGACCGGCGCGCCGGTGGCGAGATGCTGCATCAGCCGGCTGTGGTGCGCGCCGTGGAGATAGATGTGCTCCGGGCGCTCCGCCTCGAACTGGTAGGTCATCGGGATCACGAACGGCTGACCATCCTGCACGAAACCGACGTGCGCCACCAGCCCCGCGGCCAGGATGGCGTGCGCCTCGTCGGGCGCCGAGCGCTCGGGGTGGATTCGAACCCGGGTGCGAGTGGAAGCGGCGGCGCGGGCATGCGGGCAAGCGGTCGGGTGCGGCTGGGCGGTCACGGTGGCTCCTCGGCACGGGGTGGCGCGATCGCTGGGGCACCGATAGTGTACAGTGAATCTGGTACTACGATAAGCGCCAGAAGTGGCGCATAAGCTAGTGCCAGAATACCCCTGTGTTCGGAGTTGCCAATTGAGTCCACGCCGATCCGCCGGCGCACCGCTCCTGGTTCCGCTCGACCGCGCCGGGCCCGCTCTGCACCGCCAGCTGTACGCGGAGCTCCGCGGCATGATGCTGGACGGCCGGCTCGCGCCGGGCCGGCGGCTGCCTGCCACCCGGCTTCTGGCGCGGGAGCTCGGAGTTTCCCGCAACACCGTGTCCGGGGCATTCGACCAGCTCCGTGCCGAGGGGTACCTCGAGACCAGGGAGCGGGGTGGGACGTTCGTGGCGGCACGGCTGCCCGACGTGCTGTTGCGCGCGGCGGGGCCGGCGTCGGCTTCCGCCGCGAAACCGGATCGGCAGCCTCCCCGGGCGCCAATCAGGGACGACTTGCGGCTCTCCACGCGAGGCCGGTTGCTCAGGGAGACCGCGCTCCCGGCGCTCCGCGCGCGTGATACCGGGATTCGCCCGTTCCGCTCCGGGGTGCCCGCCATCGACTCGTTTCCGCGGCGGATCTGGGGCCGGCTTCTGGCGCGCCGCTGGCGGCGGGGCGCCGTGCCGCTCGCCTATGGAGACGCCGAGGGCGAGGCGACACTGCGGGCGGCCATCGCCGACTACGTGCGTGGGGCGCGGGGCGCCCGCTGCACCGACGAGCAGGTACTGATCGTGAGCGGATCCCAGCAGGCGCTGGATCTCGCCGCGCGGGTCGCGCTCGATCCCGGCGATGCCGCGTGGGTGGAAGAGCCCGGCTACTGGGGTGTGCGGGCCGCGCTCGCCGCTGCCGGTGCGCGGCTGATCCCGGTGCCGATGGACGGCGAAGGGCTCGACGTCGCCGCGGGCGTGGCGCGGGACCCGGCGGCACGGGTCGTGTGCGTCGCTCCGTCGCACCAGTTCCCGCTGGGGGTCACGATGAGCGTGGCGCGGCGGCTCGAGCTGCTCGCGTGGGCTCGTCAAGCCGGAGGGTGGATCCTTGAGGACGACTACGACAGCGAGTACCGCTACGCCAGCCGGCCGCTCGCCTGCCTCCAGGGGCTCGACGACGCGGGCTCGGTGGTGTACATCGGCACGTTCAGCAAGACGATCTTCCCCGCGCTCCGGCTCGGCTACGTGATCGCGCCGCCGGGGATGGTGGACGCGCTCCAGGCGGCCCGCGCCGCGGCCGACCGGCACTCCCCGGCGCTCGAGCAGAGCGTGCTGGCAGACTTCATCGGCGAGGGGCACTACGCGCGGCACGTGCGCCGGATGCGGGCACTCTATGAGGAACGGCGGGATGCGCTCCGGGACGCGGTCGAGCAGCGGTTGGCCGGCGCGCTCACGCTCGGCTCGATGGATGCGGGCATGCACACGGTCGGGTGGCTGCCGCCGGGTACGGATGACCGGCGGGTGTCGGACGCGCTGCTCGCGGCCGGCGTGGATGCCGCGCCGGTCTCGCGCCACTGGATGGGTTCGGGGGCCCGGAGCGGGCTGATGCTGGGCTACGCGGCGTACTCGCCCGAGGTGATCCGCGAGGCGGTCGAGCGGATGGCGCGCGTGCTCGAGGGGCAGGCAGCCGGCGCGGTGACGTGACCGTCGGCCGCGATGCCACTGGCCCGCTTCCCACGGGGATCGCAGATTGGGGCGCTCCCGGCAAACCAGCCCGTCATCACCCGATCCTGCCCGAGGAGAGATCTCGATGCGTCCGTCGCTCGCCATCGTTCTCCGCTTTGCTGTTCTTTCTCCGGCCGCCGCGGCACAAGAGACGCCGTCGGACACTCTGCTGACCGTCGCGCATTACCTGGACTACGAGACCGTCGCCGACGCCCGGCTCTCACCTGACGGGAGTCGGATCGTGTATACGCGGCGGTACGTGAACACCCAGGAAGACCGGTGGGATTCGGCGCTCTGGATCTCGGAGCTGACGGGTCGGGCAACCGGTTCCTGACCAAGGGCAAGGATGCCCGGTGGTCGCCCGACGGCACCCGGCTCGCGTACCTCGACCAGGCCGATCCGAAGGGGCGGCAGATCTTCGCCCGTTACGTGGACGCGCCGGGCGAGGCCACCCAGGTCAGTAGGCTCGAGCGCGAGCCGCGGGACCTCCGATGGTCGCCGGATGGCAAGCAGATCGGCTTCGTGATGTTCGTCCCGACGCCGGTGCCGTGGAAGATCGACCTGCCGGAGCCACCCAAGGACGCGAAGTGGACTGGCGAGCCGAAGATCGTCCAGTCGCTGCACTATCGCCTCGACAAGGAGGGGCTGTTCAAGGAGACCGGTCGCCTTCACCTCTTCGTCGTCGCGTCGGACGGTGGCACCCCGCGCCAGGTCACGCGGGGTGAGTGGGACATCGGCGCGCGGTTCGAGACGCTGCTGGATGGTGCGGTGAACTGGGACTGGAGCCCAGATGGGCGGACCATGCTCGTGGACGGCTACGACGCAAGCGACGCGGACCTCAGGCAGTGGCTCGAGTCCAACGTCTACGCGGTGGACGTGGAGACGGGCTCGGCACGCAAGCTCACGCCGGATGGCGGACGTTGGGCCACCCCGGCCGTCTCGCCGGACGGCAGGCGGATCGCCTTAACCGGTTTTCCCGACATGCGGTCGAGCTACCGGGCGGCCGACCTTTACGTCATGAACGCCGACGGCACCGGGATGCGCCCGCTAGTGGCCGGGCTGGACCGCGATGCCGAGGAGCTGGCCTGGGCGCCGGACGGGAGCGGCGTCTACTTCACGGCGGAGGACCGTGGCAGCCGGCATCTCTTCTTCGCGCCGCTCACCGGTCCCCTCCGCCAGCTCACCACCGGGCCGGAGGTGGCCGAACTCGGTTCGGTTGCCAAGCGCGGCGTCGCGGCCGTGGTGCGGTCCACTCCGAAGGAGCCGCCCGACGTGTGGCGCGTGACGCTCGGAAAGAGGGCGGCGGCGCTCGGCCAGCTGACGCACGTCAATGACGATCTCCTCGCCCGGGTGCGGGTCGGCGACGTCGAAGAGCTGTGGGTCACCTCGAGCGGGGCTACCCGGGTTCAGGGGTGGGTGGTGAAGCCGCCGGCATTCGATCCGGGCGGGAAGTATCCCCTGATTCTGGAGATCCACGGCGGGCCGCATGCGATGTACGACGTACGCTTCCGCTTCTCGTTCCAGAACTTCGCGGCGAACGGCTATGTCGTGCTGTACGTCAATCCGCGTGGCAGCACCGGCTACGGGAGCGCGTTCGGCAATGCGATCCAGCGCGCCTATCCCGGCGTGGATTACGACGACCTGATGGCGGCGGTGGACACGGTCATAGGGCGCGGGTTCGTCGACCAGGAGCGCATGTACGTGGGCGGGTGCTCCGGTGGCGGGGTGCTGTCCAGCTGGGTCATCGGCCACACCGACCGGTTCGCGGCGGCGGCGGTCCGCTGCCCAGTGACCAACTGGATGAGCATGGCCGGCCAGACCGACATCCCGACGTTCACCTACTCCTGGTTCGAGAAGCCGTTCTGGGAAGCGCCGGAGGCGTGGCTGCGCCAGTCGCCGTTGATGTACGTGGCGAACGTGAAGACGTCGACGGTGGTCATGACCGGCGAGCTCGACCTGCGAACACCGATGCCACAGTCTGAGGAGTACTACGCCGCGCTGAAGCTTCGCGGTGTGCCCGCGGCGCTCATCCGTTTCGAGGGGGAGTACCACGGGACGAGCTCGAGGCCGTCGAACTTCATGCGGACCCAGCTCTACATGATGAGCTGGTATCAGCGGTGGAGCCGGACGGCTGCGACCGCAGCCGTCCGCGGGCGGTGAGCCTCGCGCAGATCCTCTGCGATCGCTACCTGGTTCGTAACTCGACCCCGATGGGTCGTAGCGCATGCCCCGTCACGGGGCAGAGACCGTCTACGGCGCGAGCTCCTTCCGCGCGCCCCGCTTGGTGCGTTCAGCGGACCACTCCTTCTCCGCGCCGGCTCGGTCGGTGAACGTCCCGCTCACCTGGTTGCCCTTCACCACGCCCTGGAACCGCAGCTCACCCGAGTTGCCCAGCGCGAAGCTCAGCCGGTCGCCGGTGATCCGCACGTCCGAGAGCGGCACCTTGCGCCCGCCGCGCTCGGCCGTGCCGTTGACCCGCTGCCAGGTCTGCTCCAGCTCGAGGCTGCGCGGGGCCGAGCCGCTGCCCGCACGCACGCGCCAGATACCGGCGACGTCGGCCGGGATGATCCAGAAGTACGCCTGTTTCTGGAACCCGCTCGGCGCGGGCGGGGCCACAGTTGTGTCGGCCGCCCAGTTCCCCATGTCGAAGCTGTTGGACACCACCCGCGTGCCGGGCCGGAGCTCGCGGAAGAGCTTGGGCCGGAGCCGCTCGTTGATCAGCGGCAGCAGGTACAGCGTCACGACGGTCGCCTCCCTCAGGTCGGTCTCGAACAGGTCGGCGTTGCTGAAGGTGATCCGGTCGGCCACGCCCGACGTATCGGCGTTGTGGCGCGCCTCCTCGATGCGCTTGGGATCGATGTCCACGCAGACGCCGCGCTTCGCGCCGTAATGCTTGATCGCTGCGACGACGATCCGTCCGTCGCCGCAGCCGAGGTCGTAGACGATGTCGTCCGAACCGACCTTGGCGACGTCGAGCATGGAGCGAACGAGCTCCATCTGAGTGGGCACGAACGGGACGTCCGGCGAGCGGGCCGGCGGCGCGGGGGTGGTCGTCTGCGCGGCGAGCGGCGCGGCCGCCGCCGCGAACGCGATCAACCAGGACGGCAATCGTCTGAATCCGGTCATGCTCTCCCCCTGTAGCCGACAGCCCGGCTGCGTTCGACAGTCATTCTGTAATACCGCGCTCCCACCCCGCCGGCTCGCGCCACGTCCGAGGCGTGTCAAACACAGCCTATCTGTGCACTTTCCATCCATCCGTCGGTGATTACGCTTACCTGCGAGCTCCCATGTTGCGCTCCGCTATTCCGTGCCTGATCGCTGTCCTCGCCTCCGCCTCCGCCTCCCCGCTCGCGGCGCAGACCAGCCTGTCGCCCCTCGAGCGCCGGATCGTCCGGGCGGCCGAGGCGGAGGTGCCCGGAGCGATCGGCCTCATCGAGCGGACCGTGAACGTGAACAGCGGCACCCTCAATGTGGCGGGTGTCCGGAAAGTCGGCGAGCTGTACCGGCCGCTGCTCGACTCGCTCGGCTTCACCGTACGGTGGGCTGAGGTGCCCGCGTCGATGAAGCGGGCGGGGCATCTGGTGGCGGAGCGGAAGGGGACGCGGGGCAAGCGGATCCTGATCATCGGGCACCTCGACACGGTCTTCGAGCCGTCGAGCGGGTTCCAGACGTTCCGCCGCGATTCGACCACCGCCTACGGCCCCGGCGTGTCCGACATGAAAGGCGGCAACGCCATCGCGCTGCATGCGCTTCGGGCACTCCAACAGGCGGACGCGCTCGACGCCGCGCAGATCACGATCGTGCTCACCGGCGACGAAGAGCTGCCGGGCGAGCCGCTCGCGGAGGCTCGGAAGGCTCTGATCGACGCCGCCAAACACAGCGACATCGCGCTCGAGTTCGAGGAGCTGATCACCGACTCCGCGGGCGACTGGGTGACCATCGCCCGGCGAAGCAGCACGGGGTGGAAGCTCGAGGTCACGGGGCATGGGGCGCATTCGAGCGGGATCTTCCGAGCCGAGACCGGCGCCGGCGCGATCTACGAGGCGGCGCGGATCCTCACTGGCTTCTACAGCGAAATCCGGAGCGAGCCGGGCGCGACGTTCAGCCCGGGCGTGATCGTGGGCGGCACCGACGTCGCGTTCGACGCGGAGGAGCATCGGGGGACCGCGGCCGGCAAGGACAACATCGTGGCGCGGACCGCCGTCGTCTTGGGCGACATCCGGACGATCACCAATCAGTCGCTGGACCGGGTGCGGCGCCGCATGCGCGCGGTCGTGGCGAAGAGCCTGCCGAGGACGAGTGCCACGATCACCTTCCGCGACGGCTATCCGGCGATGGCGCCCACCGAGGCCAACCGGCGGCTCGCGGCGACGCTCAACCGGATCAACCGCGACGCGGGGTTCCCGGCGATGCAGCTGCTCGACCCGGTGCGCCGGGGCGCGGCCGACATTTCGTTCGTCGCGGACTACGTGGACGGGCTGGCGGGACTTGGCGCCGAGGGGCGGGACGGCCATACGGAGCGCGAGGCGATGGAGCTCGAGAGTCTGCCGCGCCAGATCGGGCGGGCGGCGCTGCTGATCCACCGGCTGACGCAGGGGAAGGAAGTGAGCTAGGCTGCGTCCGAAGACCTGCATTCGGCGAAGGGCTGTCAGTCGCAGCCTAGACCTTCAGCCGAATCCCCCGCCGGTCGAGCAGCGCCAGCACCGCCCACCAGAGCGCGACCATCGCCAGCGCAAAGGCGAGCGAGGCGGCCCTGGGCGGGAGCCATGACGCGAACAGCGTCTGGTGGATCGCCTGCTGGAGCGGCACCGTGGCGCCCTCATACGACACGCGGATGGTCGTGTAGAGGAGACGCGAGAGCATCGCCGATCCCACGAACGCGACGATCGGGTTCACTCCGAACACGACGAACGGCCGGATCCACGCCCGCCAGCCCCGGACATCGATCAGCCAGATGCACAGGGCGAGGCCGAGCGCCGCCGCTCCCGCCGTGAACAGCGCGTACGAGCTGGTCCACAGATTCTTGTTGATCGGGAAGACCAGCCCCCAGGCGAGCCCGGCCACGGCGCCGATCGCGCCTGCCACCGCCAGCCGCCGCACCCGCTCCGCCAGCGATTGGTCTCCCTGGATCAGGCGCGCCGCGAGTGCGCCGAGCAGAACGCTCGCGATGGCGGGAAGAGTCGAGAGCACCCCCTCCGGATCCCACGACCTCGTCGCCGCCCAGAGATGTCCCTCCAGCAGCAGGCGGTCGAGCCAGGCGGGAAGCGTGGCCTCGGGCGGCTCCAGTGTTGGATACCAGACACCCGGCACCGGCACGAGCGCGAGGAGCGCCCAGTAGCCGAGCAGAATCACGCCGGCGGCAGCCACCTGCGTGCGCCACGACCCGTGGAGCACGATCATGCCGGCCACGAGATACGCGACACCGATGCGCTGGAGCACGCCGGGGATTCGCAGGCTCGCGAGATGCTCCGGCGGAAAGAAAGGAAACGCCGACACCAAGAGCCCGAGCGCCACGATGATGAGCCCCCGCCGCAGGATCTGGCCCCTCAGTTCGCCGTCGGTGTCCCCGCGCGCTCGCCGGGCATCGAGCGAGAGCCGGGTCGTGATGCCGACGATGAAGAGGAAGAAGGGGAAGATCAGGTCGGTGGGGGTCCAGCCGTGCCACGCGGCGTGCCGGAGCGGGGCGTACACCTGGCCCCAGTTGCCCGGATTGTTGACCAGGATCATCGCGGCGACGGTGATGCCGCGGAAAACGTCCAGGGCGGGCAGGCGGGCAGGCGGGCTGGCCGGCGGAAGATCCGAGGAAGCCGCCGCCGTCATGACCCGCCCGCCACGTATCGCGTCTTCTCGATCCGGTCCAGCTCCCGCGCCAGGTTCTCGCCGATGACCTGCAACCTCGGCAGCCTCCCCGGATCGAACCCCGGCGCGCCTTTGCTCGGCGCCGGGCCGCCGGACACCTCGAGCACGGCGTCGAACGCGTAGCGCACCACACGGCCGGTCTTCGGATCGCGCCAGCTTCCAGCCCGCGCGAGCGCCCGGTTCCTCGGCCAGACGCCGAGCGGGAGCGCGAAGGTGCGCACGCGATAGCCGGGCACCGCGGAATCCACGGCCAGCACGCTCCGCGCGATCTGTTCCTGCACGGCCGCGTCGCTCAGCTTGCCGAGGTTCGCGTGCCAGAGCGTGTGGACGCAGAGCTCGAACCCGCGCGCGGCGAGGTTGCGGAGCTTGCGAAACCGCCACTCGGTGCGCTGCCCCTGGACGCCCTTGTCGCCGAAGAACGCATGGCCCTGGCTCGCCGCGGGCAGCAGGCAGAACGTAGCGCGCGGCGCCCAGTCGGGATGGGTGCCCGCGAAGTTGAGCCAGATGCCGAGCCCGCTGGCCGGATCCACCTCGAGCTTGCCGTCTTTCTCCAGATACCGGAATTGTCCGGGCGACGCGTCGTCGAACGTGAACGCGACCGGCGAGAGACCGGCCGGGAGCGTGAAGCTGCCGTCCACCAGCTCGGCCACGGTGATCGGGCGATAACCGCGATCGTAGAGGAGCTGGAGATCGCGGCGGAACCCCTCGCGCGAGCGCCCCCAGCGGCTGTCCTTGTCGCCGATGAGGTGATACTCGAGGATGGGGATGCGGCCGGCCGGATTCGGAGCGCGCGCCGGCGCGGACTGCGCGGAGAGACCGCCCGCGCCTCCGAGCGCGGCCGCAGCCACCGCAGCGAGCACCGCCGGTATGACTGGCATGGGCATGCGGCGCGGAAGTTACGAGGCCGCTTCGCGGCGGGGTAGGCCCTTGTCTCCTTGACCCGCGGTGCGGGCGCGGTGACCTTCAACGAGCCCCTTGCGACCCATCCCGAACTCCGACGCCCGCTGACGTGGATCGCGCTCTGACGGCTTTTCTCGTCCAGCTCTCGATCGCCCTGCACAAGAGCGCTGCCTATCCGCCTCGCCACCCCCTCGCGGTGGGCGCCGTCGGCGGGGCTCTGGGCGCGCTCGCCGAGCGGCTACGCGAGCATTCCCCGCTCACGCTCGGTATCGCGCGCGCCCACATCCTGGTCGACGGCACCGCCACCGATGCTGCGCACCCGGTGCTCCGCGAGCTCGCGCAGCGCCTCCATCGCCGCCAGATCGGCGGGATCGAGTTCGCCCGCGGCGTCGAGGCGGCCGAGCTGAGCGAGTTCCTCATCTACCTGAATGGTCGCGCCGAGAGCGCCCCGGATGCGGAGCCGCCGGCGTGGCCGCACATCCGGGTCGCGGCGCTCGCGTTTGACCGCCTGCGGCTCGCCGGTGACCGCGGCCGTCCGGAATCGGGCGATGAGGCGCGCGCCCAGCGCCTGTGGGGCGATCTCGCCCGCACCGCCTTCGCCGCGGACCCCGACCTGACGCCGACGCCGTCCGACGAAGCGCTCGATGCCAAGGCGCTGGCGGCCGTGATCAATGCGCGGCGGCGCGACAACGAGTACACCCGTTCGGTGAGCCGCCACCTGATCGAGCTCGGCGAGGCGGCGCGGCAGGACGAAGGTCCCGAGGCGCGCGGGGTACGGCGCCAGCTGTCCGAGCTGTTCTCCAACCTCAGCCCCGAGACTCTCCACCACTTGCTCCAGCTCGGTCCCGACGCGGGACAGCGCCAGATGCTCGCCGTGGACGTGGCCCGCACGATGCCCGTCGGCGCGGTGGTCGAGCTCGTGCGCGCCTTTGCCGGCTCGAGCGAGCAGACCATCTCGCACTCGCTGCTCCGGATCTTCTCGAAGCTGGCCACGCACGCCGACGCGGCAGGGCCGGACGAGCTGCCCGCGCAGGACGACGAGTCGCTGCGGGACATGGTGCGCGAGATGCTTGAGGACTGGGCGCTCCGGGACCCCAACCCCGTATCGTACACCGCGATGCTCGAGGGGCTCGCCCGTCCGGTGGGGGCCGCGGGCGCGGCGGGTGCGGCCAGCGCTCCGCGAGTGGCGACCGGGGCCCGGCTCGCCACCGAGGTCGGCCCCGCGGAGGCGCGGAGGCTGGTGCAGACCGCGATCGAGGCCCAGGTGTATGGCGCGCCGGTCGCCCGTGCGGTCGAGACGATGATCGAGGGCGGCGGGCTGGCCGACCTGCTCGCCGTGCTCGTGGGCGCCCCCGAGGGCGACGCCACGGCGGAAGGGATCTGGCAACGGGTGGCCACGCCCGACATGCTCCGCGACCTGCTCGTCGTGGACGAGCCGGATCCCACCGTGGTGGAGCCGCTCCTCCGCCGGCTCGGGATCGACGCGGTCGAGCCACTGCTGGACGCGCTCGTGGACTCGCCGCTCCGGACCACCCGCCGCCGCCTGCTCGGCTGGGTGGGGAGCCTGGGCTCGACGGTCGGGGGGCGCATCGTGGCGCGGCTCGACTCACCGCACTGGTACGTGCAGCGCAACATGCTGGTGCTGCTGGGCGCCATGCCGTCGCGCCCGCCGGAGTTCACGCCGCGCGCCTTTCTCGGGCATCCCGACGCGCGGGTGCGCCGGGAGGCGCTCAAGATGGCGCTCCGCGCGCCCGAGCTCCGCGACGAGGCGATCGCGCGCGGACTCGGCGAAGCGGACGAGCACAACCTGCGCATGGCGATCGCTTCCGCGCTGGACGGGTGCCCGCCCGCCGCGCTCCCGTTCGTGGACCGCCAACTCGACGAGCGGAGCCATCCGCCCGAGCTCCGCGCGCTGCTGATCCGCTCCGTCGGCGCCATCGCGGCGCCGGCCGCGTGCGAGTGGCTGGTGGAGCGCTGCCTGACGAAACGTCGGCTGCTGCCCGGCGTCCGCCTCGCCCCGAAGTCCTCGGATCTGGTGGCCGCCGTCACTGCGCTTGCGCTGCGATGGGCGCAAAATCCACGGGCCGCGGAGGTGCTGCGGCTGGCGGCGCGGACCCGCGATGCCGAGTTGCAGGCCGCCGCCGCGGCGGTAGCCGCGTGAGCGATCCGGTCAAGTTCCTCACCAGCCTGGGCCAGACCCTTTCGGTGATGGGACTGTATCCGGCCGGGCACCCGTCGCGTGAACGGGCGGTGGACGCGTCGTTCGATCTGCTTCGTGAGCTGGTGCTGGACGACACGCCGCCGCGCTTTTCGTTCCTCGAAGGCGACGTGATCTGCGGCCGGCAGGTCGTGCGCGAGCTGGCCGGCTGGGAATGGGGCAGCCGGCTCGCGGCAGCGGGCATCCAGCGAATCGAGTTTCTGGACGGGGTCGAACGCGATGAATACGCCGGCTGGCTCTCGGACATGCTCCAGCGGATCGCCGGGGAAACGCCGCCATCGGCCGAGGCGCGCCAGCTCTACCCAGGGAAGATCCGCTACGGCGCAGTGGAGGTGCGGGGCAGTGAGAGTGCGAGTGCGGGTGCGAGTGAGGATGCGCCGTCTCTGGACGCCGAGGCGGACGCGATCCAGTGGATGCACGGCGAGGTGCAACAGCTTGGCCGCCTCCCGCTGCTCGAGGCGGAGGCCGTGGTGCGATCGCTCTCGCTCGCGATGCACAGCCAGAGCCAGATCCGGCTGCCGCTGCTGCAGCTCAAGAGCTTCGATCAATACACCACGACGCATTCCAGCAACGTCGCGGTGCTCTCCATGGGCCTGGCGGAGTACCTCGGCCTTGGCTCGCGTGAGATCCGGCAGTTCGGTGTAGCGGGCCTCCTGCACGACCTCGGCAAGGTGCGGATCCCGAAGGAGATCCTCATCAAGCCGGGCAAGCTCACCGAGGAGGAGCGCGAGGTGATGCAGCGACATCCGGTGGACGGCGCGCGGATCCTTCTCGAGCGGGACACCCGGCTGGAGACAGCGGCCTTCGTGGCGTACGAGCACCACATCATGCTCGACGGCGGCGGCTATCCGCGGCTCCGCTACGCCCGCGACTGCCACTACGCGAGCAAGCTGGTCCACGTCTGCGACGTGTACGACGCCCTCTGCACCGACCGGCCGTATCGGCCGGCGTGGGCGTCCGATCGCGCGCTCGGGTATCTCGCCGAGCGCGCGGGCCTGGAGTTCGATCCCGAGATCGCCCAGACCTTCACCCAGATGATCCGGCTGTGGGACGAGAGCCGGACCGCGCTCGCCCCGGCCGAATCCGCTCCAACTGCGCCGGCGTAAGTGCCCCAGCTCACGATCTCGGGTGCGGCCGTGGACTTCGCCGGCGCGCGCCTTTTCGGCGGCGTCACCTTCACGGTCCTCCGCGGCGAGAAGTGGGGGATCATCGGCCGGAACGGCTCGGGCAAGACCACGCTGCTCCGGATCCTCGCCGGCGACTTGGAGCCCACGCTGGGCACCGTGGCCCGGACCGGCGCGCTCCGCATATCGGTGATGCAGCAGCACCGCCGGTTTCCCGGCGCGGTCACCGTGTGGGAAGGCGCCGCCGGCGCGTTCAAGGATCTGCTGGCGCTGGAGCGCTCGCTCGCCGAGCAGGGCGTGGCGATGGCGGAGGCCGGCGACCGCTGCACGGCGCAGATGCTCGGCCGCTACGATCGCGACCTGGAGCGCTTCGAGCGGGAGGGCGGCTACACCGTGGCCGCCCGGGTGGACGCGGTGCTCCACGGACTCGGGTTCGATCCGGACGAGGCGCGGACCCGCCCGCTCGCGAGCCTGAGCGGCGGCGAGCGCGGACGGGTCGAGCTGGCGTGTCAGCTGGTCTCCGCCGCCGACCTGCTGCTGCTCGACGAGCCCACCAACCATCTCGACATCGAGACCACGCGCTGGCTCGAGGAGTACCTGCACGGGCTCGACGCGACGGTCATCCTGATCAGCCACGACCGCGCGTTCCTCCAGGCCGTGGTAGACCACGTGCTCCACCTCGAGGCCGGCACCGGGTTCGCCTACGAAGGCGACTACGAGGCATTCATCCGCCAGCGTGCCGAGCGGCGGCTGGCGCAGGCGCGGGCGCACGCCCGGCAGGCGCGGGTGATCGCGGCGGAAGAGGACTACATCCGCCGCAACATCGCCGGGCAGAACAGCGCCCAGGCCAAGGGGCGCCGCCGCCGCCTCGCGCGGGTGAGCCGGCTGAGCCCGCCGCCGGGCGAACACGGCGCGATGTCGCTCCGGCTCGAGGCTGCGGGGCGCGGCGGGGACCAGGTACTCGCGTTCGAGCGGGTGTCGCTCACCATCGGGGGACGGACACTGGTGCGCGACTTCAGCGCGTCGGTGCGCCGCGGGGACGTGATCGGGTTCGTGGGCCCGAACGGCGCGGGCAAGAGCACGCTGCTCAAGGTGATCGCGGGCGAGCGCGGCGTGGACGCCGATGTGCTCCGCATGCCCGAGTCGGTGCGGGTGGCGCACTACCGCCAGGACCTGGGGCAGGTGCCGCCCGACCGCTCGGTCTACGACATCATCGCGGATCTCCGGCCCGCGTGGGGGCGCGGCGCGGTGCAGGGGCACCTCGGCCGATTCGGCTTCTCCGGCGACTCGGTGCTCCGGAAAGCCGGCTCGCTGTCGGGCGGCGAGCAGGCGCGGGTGGCGCTCGCGATGATGATGCTCTCCGGCGCGAACCTGCTCCTGTTCGACGAGCCCACCAACCACCTCGACGTCGAATCCATCGAAGCGCTGGAGGATGCCATCGAGGAGTTCGACGGCACCGTCGTGCTCGTGAGCCACGACCGCGCATTGCTCCGGGCGCTCACCACGCGGGTGTGGGTGCTGCACGACGGGCACGTCACCGACTATCCGGGCGGCTTCGAGGCGTGGGAGGCGGCGAGCGCGGAACGGGCGCACGCGGCGGCGGTGGCGGCCGCGGAGGAGGAGTCGCTCCGGCGCGTGCGCGACCGCAAGCAGACCCGGCGGCCGGAGGACGGCCGCAAGCGGGAGCAGTCGGCGAAGCGGACGGCGGAGCGGGAGCTGGCGGCGGCGGAGACGGAGGTCGCCCGGTGCGAGGCGCGGCTGGCCGGCATCACGGCGCAGCTCGAGGACCCCGAGCTCTACGTGCGCCGCGACTCCCCGGCCCGCTCGGAGGCGCTCGGCCGCGAGCTGGAGGCGGCGCGGGCGGCGCTGGATCACGCCCTCGCTAGATGGGAAGGCCTCGCGGCGCGTTAGTCAGCGACGCCCGCGCGGCATCGATCAATGCGGTTCCCAGCGCGAGCGCGTTCTCGCACACCCGGCCGCCGCTGTCGCTGCCGGGATCGAACGCCGTCAGGGCTGCCGCTCGGAGCGCCACCGCCCCCGCGATCGCGGTGATCGCCCACTCCACATCGGCCCGCCTGAACCCATTGGGCGACGCATAGGGGTTGACGCGCCCTTCGCTCGGATCCAGCACGTCCAGGTCCAGATGGAGATAGGCGGGCCGACTCGCCTCGAAAGCCGGCAGCACGGCGGGAAGGCGCGCGCGCACCTCCCCGACGGAGACTCTCCGAACGCGGGACGCCGCGAGCGCCGCGGCCTCGAGCGGGTCCAGGTCGCGCGCGCCGATCAACGCTACCGCGCTTTCCACCACCGGCTGGAAGCCGGGAATGCCGGCGGCGAGCTGCGTCCAGCAGCGCCCGGTGAGCGTCGCGAGCGCCATCCCGTCCAGGAAACCGCCGACGGTCGTCTCGGGTGTGTTGAAGTCGCCGTGCGCGTCGAACCAGAAGATCGCGGGTGCGCTCCCGAGTCCCGCGATGCAGCCGAGCGCGGCCGGCCCGCAGTTGCCCGAGAGGACAAGCGGGAACGCGCCGTCCGCGATCGCTTCGCGCACGGCGCTCGCGACCCCGCGGGCGAGGGCGAATCCGGTGCCGATCTCCGCCCGCCACGCGTCAGCGGGCGCCTCGACGGTCCGGACCCGCGCCTCGTGCCCGGCGGCCGCGAGCCGGCGCGCGAGTCCCGCGTCAAGCAGGTGTTCCGGGCCGGCTCCCAGCCGCTCGCCCCGGCGGCCCGAATCGTAGGGCACCGCGATCAGCGCCACGCGCATCGGATCGGGCCTAGCGCACCTCGAACGTCAGCGTGGCCCACTTCGACTCGTAGTCGAGACCGGGCTCGTTCACCGGCACCATGTGGATGAACTTGACGTACCAGTGCCCGCGTGCGTCCAGCGGAACCGACGTGATTCCGTCCGCGTCGCTCGCGAGCTCCAGGCGCCGCATGCGCGACCCGTCCGGCTTGCGTCCCCCGGCGAGCACTGCCAGCCCGGCGGCCGGCCGGCCATCCACGAGACACCGCACCCGCAGCGTGCCGCCGCGCTTGAGCGTATAGGGATTGTCGAGCGGGACGATCTCCGCCGCATAGCCGAGCGCCGTGGCGTAGCCGTCGCTCCGCTCGTCGCCCACCTGGAACACCGCCTTCACGTGCTTGGAGTAGCGCTCACGCGCCGAGTCGGCGGCGGTGCCCGCCTTCGCCCGGGCGGCGATGACGTCGGCGAGCGCCTCCTCCTTCAGATAACCGGTGAACTCCTCGCCGGAGAGGGCGATGCCGTTGGGCTGCGTGCTCAGCCCCACCACGTACGTGCCGGGCTTGCCGGCGCGGATCGCCAGAAAGGTGGTGTCGCCCGAGGCATCCACATCGGTGGTGTCGAGCGACGTGCGTCCCGCCGGCGAGATCAGCGACAGGTCGGCGATGCGGTTGCGCGCCACGGCGTTCTCGCTGGTGCTGAACGTGCCGTTCAGCACCGGCGCCCTGATCGCGGCGCCCGGCCGCACGAAGAAGGTCTGGAGCTTGATGAAGAGGTCGTGTGCCGCGAGCGTGGAGGCGCCCGCGACGAGCATGCCGGCCGCGACGACGGTCGGGGAGATGAGTCGCATCAGTGGGACCCCGGCTCCTGCCCGGCGTCGCGCCGCGCCAGGTTGGCGAACAACTCGGCGCTGGTGGAGCTCGCGCGGAGCAGCTCCGCGGCCGCGGCGAGCTGAAGGTCGCGGGGCACGGTGCGGCGGAAGGCGGAGTCGCCGAAGGCGAGCCCCGCGATCCGCTGCTCCAGCCGGGCGTGAACCCAGCGCGCGCCGGCATCGTACTCGGCCCGCGAGACGGCGACGCCGCTCCGCCGAAGCCGACGGTAGAGCGTGTCGCCCCACTCGGGGCGGAACGCGAAGCCCGGCCGCACAGCGGGCCGCGCCTCGCGGGCGATCGCCGCGACGGCGTTGAGGAACTCCCGGGACCGGGGCGCCAGGTTCCGCGCGAGCGTCTGCTCCGCAGTGGTGAGCGTGTCGGGCATGACCACCACGTCGGGGGTGATCCCACCGCCGCCGTAGACGGTGCGACCCGCGTCCGACGTATGCGCCGGACGTGGAGGCGGCGCGCTGTCGCTTGCAGGCGCGGCGGCCGTATCGGCGCTCCGGTCGCGCTGAATGGAGCGGCCGCTCGGCGTGTACCAGCGCCCGGTCGTGAGCTTGAGCGCCCAGCCGCCGTCGATCGGGAACAGCGTCTGCACCAGCCCTTTGCCGAAGCTGGTGGTGCCGACCACCACGGCGCGGTCGTGATCCTGGAGCGCGCCCGCCACGATCTCCGACGCCGAGGCGGAGAAGCCGTCCACCAGCACCGCGAGCGGCACCGTGGGCGGGCGCACCCCGCGGCGCGCGAGATAGGTGGCGCGCGGCTCGCCCCGCTGTCGCACGGTGGCGACGGCCTGGCCCCGCTCGAGAAACAGCTCGCTCACCCGGATCGCCGCGTCCAACCCGCCGCCGCCGTTCCCTCGGAGGTCGAGCACGATACCGCGCGCTCCGCGTTCCTCGAGCTCGGCGATGGCGCGCTCGACATCGCGCGACGCTCCGTTGTTAAACCGCCGCAGTGGTAGGTAGCCTATGTTGCCGTCGAGCGTCAGGACGAACGGCACCGCGGGCACGTGGATCGTGGCGCGGCGCGCCTCGGCGCGGATCAGGCCGTTCACGCCCGGCCGGGACACGGCCACCTGCACCACCGTCCCCGGGCGGCCGATGAGCCGCGCGGTCACGGCATCCACGTCCCACGGCTCCGCCCGCTCGCCTTCGATCTCCTCGATGCGGTCGCCCGGCGCGAGCCCGATGGATTCGGCCGGCGAGGCGGGGAACACCTGGCTCACGATCACGCCGTCGCCCACGCCCTCGACCACCATGCCAAGGCCGCCGTACGCGTTCCCGATGGTATTGCGGGAAAAGCGACTCACCTCAGCGGGTGAGAACAACGACGCGTACGGGTCATCGATCTGCTGGAGGAGCCCGCGGGCGGCGCGCACGTAGAGGCTGTCGGCCGCGCGCTGGTCGGCGGCGTACGCCTGCACGTAGTCCAGCACCTGCGCGAAATAGCGGCGCGGATCCTCGGGGGCGAGCGAGGCAAAGCCCAGGCCGGCGCCCACCAGCACTCCAGCGGGGACGGCCCGCCGGATTATCGTTCGTAGCATTCCATGTCCCTCCCCCGCGTCGTGACCCTCACGGCCCGCGCGCTCCGGCTGCGCTGCCCCAACTGTGGCTCCGGCCCGCTGTTCTCGTCCTGGTTCCGCATGCGCGACTGCTGTCCGGCATGCCGTCTCCGGCTCGAGCGCGGCGAGCAGGGATACATCGTCGGCGCGTACAGACGCTGTTTCTGGCGTTCGACCTGGTGTTCCGGCCGCCCGTGCAGCCGGACGACTTGTGCCCGCCTAGGTGAGCGGCGCGAACTCCGGGGCACACAGCTGGCAGCGGCACCGTCCGTCGGTCATAAGACCGGCGTGGCGGGCGCTCGCATCGGCGACCCGTTGGTCGGCGTCCTCCACCGCCTCCTGCAGGGCGTAGTCCACCTCGAAGACGAGCCCATCCTCTTCCCGCTCGTCCGCGGGAACATATCGCAGATAGCCCAGCTCCGCGACCGGCAGGAATAGGTCGGACTCCGCGAACGTCTGCCCCGGGGTCGGCGCGAACCCGAACGGCGTGAAGATGTCGCGCCCGACCGCGGGCAGCTCGTCCTGCACCCACGCCGCCGCCCAGTGGCAGGCGACCAGCGCGGAGACTTCCGCCATGCCGGCGCAGCCGGAGAAGCCCAGCTGGGTGTACCACTCGGGCTCTTGCCCGGGCTCCCGCTCGCCGCGCAGGTAGAGGCTGGGGATGTTCTTCAACTCCAGGTACTCCAGCACCTGATGCGATGCTTCATTCGGCCGGGAAAGCTTCCGCGCCAGGAAGTCCCTGAACCGGGGTATCAGCGGCCCGAGCTCCGCGGCGTCGAGCTGGATACGCTCGGCGCCCCCTCCATGCGGAGTCACCTTGGGCGCCACGTGGCGCGTCCGCCCCAGCAGGCGATCGAACAGCGTTCGCGGCAGCGGGCGCGGGACCAGCCGCTCCGGCGCGAGGGTTCCGTAGATCAGCAGCCCCGTGCCGCCCATGATGCCTCCTCAGAGTCGCTCGAGCGCCATAGCGGCCTCGTCGATCGCCCGCGCTGTCGCGCCGAGCACCGTGGCCAACAGGGCGATCTGCTGCCGGGCTTCGTCCCAGCGCCGCTCCTCGATGGCCTCGCGCACGCCGGGCAGCGTCTTCACGCCATAGCCGGTGTAGAAGCCCGGCGCGTAGATCTGGTGCCGATACCAGGGGCGGCCGGGCAGACCCTCGCTTCGCGTCAGCGCGCGCTCGGTGACGATGAGCTTCGCGTTCAGCGCGCTGAGCGCGGCGGTATCCCACCGGCTCTTCTGCTCTTCCGCTCCTCCGCTCTTCGCCGCTAGCAACGAATCGTATCGGCGAGCGCTGACCCCCAGGCGGCCCAACGCGCTGTCGAGCGGCGCGAAGTCGAGCGCCGGCGGCACCTCCTCCCGCACCGGATCCGCGTCCGGCTGCCACGGGTCGCGGATGGCCGCGAACACGCCCTCGTCGAGCTGCCGGTTCCGCTCTCTGACCGTATCCTGCCGCTCGGCCAGGAGCTTCTTCACCTCGCCGGCGTACTTCGCGGCCGCATCGTGCAGCGGGCGGAACTCGTACGGAATGACCTCGGCGTCCGCCAGCCGGATCACCGCGCTCCCGACCAGCTGAGCCAGCGCCTGGCCGTAGGTAAACGTGGTGTCCCCGAACCGCGAGAACCACCGGTAGTCGTCGTAGATGGAATGGTAGACGCCCGACGAGCCGAATCCCTCACCGTCGAAGCCCAGATTCAGCGATGCGATACCCAGGTGCTGAAGGAAGGGGCTGTAGTCCGAGCCGGAGCCGAGCGCATCGAGGCGAAGGTCGGGGCGTTCCCGCAGCTCCTTCCGCGCCTCCGCGTTGCCCTTCGCGATGTCGTTGAGCTGCCACCGCTTCCACACCGTAAGCCCGGTCTCCGGATCGCGGACGTCGCGGGCCACATCGTTGAGCAGCGCCTCGAGCGAGTGGGAGCCACCGGCTTCGAGGAAGCCGCGCATGTTGGAGTCGGTGTTGAGATACGCAACGGCCTTGGCCCGGAGCTCGTCGGCGTGCGCCTCCGCCCATTCCGTGGAGCCGAGCAGCCCCGGCTCCTCGCCGTCCCATCCGGCGTAGATGATGGTGCGGCGCGGGCGCCAGCCCTGCTCGAGCAGCGCGCCCATGGCGCGCGCCTCCTCCAGGACCGCGACCATGCCGGAGATCGGGTCGACCGCACCGTTCACCCAGGCGTCGTGATGGTTGCCCCGGACGATCCATTCGTCGGGCGCCTCGCTGCCGGGAATCCGCGCGACCACGTTGTGCACGGTCTGGAGCTTCCAGTCCGAGCGCACCCTGAGGTGCACCCGGGCCGGGCCGGGGCCGACGTGATAGGTGATCGGCAGCGCGCCGCGCCATTCCGCGGGCGCGACACCCCCGCCGAGCGCCCGGAGCAGCGGCTCCGCGTCGGCATACGAGATCGGCAGGACGGGAATCCTCGTTATGGTCTTCGCGTCTTTCCGTTCCAGCCGCTTCGCGTCCTTGGTGGCACCGACACCCGGCGTCAGCGGATCGCCAGGGTGATACGGCATGTCCGCCACGCTCCCGCGCTGGACACCGCCTGGCGGCCGCATGGGGCCGCCGGGATAGACATCGCCCGCGAAGTAGCCGTCGTCCCTCGGATCGGAATAGATGATGGTGCCCACGGCGCCCTGCTCGGCCGCGACCTTGGGCTTGATGCCGCGCCAGGAGCCGCCGTACCGGGCGATTACGATCGCCCCCTTCACCGACACGCCCATCCGCTCGAGCCGCTCGTAGTCGGCGGGAATGCCGTAGTTCACGTAGACCAGCGGAGCGGTGACGTCGCCGTCGGCGGAGTACGCGTGGTACCCGGCCAGCTGCTCGGCGCGTTGGGTGGTGGTGGGGTCGCCGGGCACGGCCGGCTCCCGGAGCCGCGCGCGGAACGGCCGCGGCGACACCAGCTCGACCACGCGCTCCCGCGGAGTGGGGAAGAGCACGTCGAACGTCTCGATCCGCGCGTCCCAGCCCCAGGCGGCGAACCGGTCGCGCATCCAGCGCGCATTCGCAAGACCGTAGGGCGACCCGAGGTGGTGGGGCCGCGCCGAGAGATGCCGCATGTAGCTCTTGAGGCTGTCGGTGCTGGGGACGGCGCGGAAGCGGGTCTCCCATCCATCGTCCGGCCGAGCGGCCGGACCGGGGGTCAGCCCGAGGGCGAGCGCGAGGACGAGGGGGGACCGGGTGGCCAGGGACATGCATGCTCCGGAGTCGTGCGCCGGCCGGTCCCCCGTAAGGGGGCTCACAGACGCGATGGCGGCGCGGGTGGAGATTGAGCCTGCTGGTAACGCGCGTGTGCCAATCTATCAGCCCTATGGATGGAGAAACGACCGATGCTCTGGCTCGCAATCCTGCTTTTGGTGGCCTGGGTGCTGGGCTTCGCCGTGTTCCACATCGCCGGCGGCCTGATTCACCTCCTCCTCATCCTCGCGGTCGTGGTGTTCGTCTATCGGCTCGTGACCGGGCGGCGGGTGGTCTGAAACCGACTCATCTTGACATCCCGATCATTTCACTCGCAATTTGGGACTGACCCCAACGTGCGAGTGATGTGATATGGCGCAGCTGAGCACGGCGCCGGGCGTGATGCCGATCGCGGATCGAGGCTACGCGCGGCCCGAAGTGCTGGTCTCCACCGACTGGGTGGCCGACCACCTTACCGATCCCAAGGTCCGGCTCGTCGAGTCCGACGAGGACCTGCTGCTTTACGAGACCGGGCACGTGCCCGGCGCGGTGAAGATCGACTGGGTCGCCGACCTGAACGATCCGCTGGTGCGCGACTACGTGAACCGCGAGCGCCTCCAGGCGGTGCTCCGGTCCAAGGGCATCAACCGCGACACCACGATCGTTTTCTACGGCGACAAGAACAACTGGTGGGCCTGCTACTCGTTCTGGGTGCTGCGGCTGTTCGGCGTCGAGAACCTCCGGATCATGGACGGCGGCCGCATGCGCTGGGCCGACGAGGGGCGGCCGCTCGAGACCACCGTCCCGTCCTATCCCGAGGGGAACATCACCGTCGGTGAGCGGAACGAGGCGGCGATCCGCTCCTTCCGCGACGAGGTCCTGGAGCACGTCCGGGCCAAGCGGCCGCTGGTAGACGTGCGGAGCCCCGAGGAATTCCGGGGCGAACGGCTCCACATGCCGGAGTATCCGAGCGAAGGGGCGCTCCGCGGCGGGCACATTCCCGGGGCCCGGAGCATTCCCTGGGCGCGGGCCGTGAACCCGGAAAACCATACGTTCCGTCCCGCCAGCGAGCTCCGGACCATCTACCAGCAGGAGCACGGGCTCACGAAGGACGGGGACAACGTCGTCTACTGCCGGATCGGCGAGCGCTCCTCGCACACCTGGTTCGCGCTCACGTACCTGCTCGGCTTCGACAAGGTGCGGAACTACGACGGGTCGTGGACCGAGTGGGGGAACGCGGTTCGGCTGCCGATCGAGAAGCCGTAGGAGTCGGCTATCGGTCGTCGGCTATCCGCTATCCGCTATCCGCCGAGGCGTTGCTGGCATCGCGATGCCGGGCAAGCACCAGCGGATAGCGGATAGCGGATAGCGGATAGCGGATAGCTATTAGCTTTCTCCCATGCCCGCGACCCCCGACCGACACACCCTCATCGAGCGGCTGGTCCATCATTACCAGCATCCCCGGCACAAAGGCACGCTGGAGGGCGCGGACGCGGTGATGCCCGGCGGGAACCCGGGCTGCGGCGATCTCGTGACCATGTACGTGAAGACCGAGCCGGGGTCGGACCGGATCGAGGCGGTGCGATTCGAGGGCGAGGGCTGCACCATCAGCCAGGCCGCCGCGTCGATCCTCGCCGACCGGATCAACCGCACCCATCCCACCCTGGATGAGGTTGGGGAGCTTTCCTACGACGACATGGTCGATCAGCTCGGCCGCGAGGTCGTCGGGTTCCGGGAGCGCTGTGCCACGCTCGCGCTCGGCACGCTCAAGATGGCCGCACGGAGCATCCAGTCGCACCGGAGGCTTCGAGCGGCGGGACACACCGACGAACAGATCCGCGAGATGCAGCGTGCCCTGCTCAACGCCCGCAGTGAGGCCGGCCTGGTGTACGGCAAGGCGGCGGAGGAGCAGGCGGGAGTGGGTGGGAACGGGCGGGACCAGGCGGGAGCGGGCTGAACGGCCACTCCCGCCCTCGCGCGCCCACTCCCGCCCTCTCCCGCCCTCTCCCTCCCTCTCCCGCCTATTTTCCCGCATGCTCATACAACTCCGCCGCGTTGTGCTGGGCCTCGCCCTCGCCGCGGCCGCCCTGCCCGCCAGCCCGCCGGCCCGCCTGTCCGCCCAGTCTCGCCCGTTCGGCACGCTCCGCCAGCAGGCCGATCGCGAGCAGCTCTGGCTCCAGACCCGGATGGACAGCATCCTGCCCGGCCTCATGCGCCAGTACGGGATCGACATGTGGGTGATCCCCATGCGGGAGTACGCCGAGGATCCGCTCTTCAAGGCCCTGGTGTCGCCCACGACGTTCGCGGCCCGGCGCCGCACCATCTACGTGTTCTGGGACCGCGGGCCCGAGGCCGGCATCGAGCGTATCGCGCTGGGCGGCAGCTCGCAGGGGGGCGTGTACCGCGCGGTGCGGAGCACCAAGCGGGTCGAGGCCGCGGTGGCGGGGCGGCAGGCGGAGCTCTGGGGTGACCAGCAATGGGAGGTGCTGAAGGAAGTCATCGAGACCCGGCGGCCCAAGGTCATCGGTGTGAACATCTCGCGCACGTTCGCGTTTGCCGATGGGCTCACCGCGGGCGAGTACGGCGGGATGCGCCAGGCGCTCGGGCCCCGCTGGACCAAGCGCTTCAAGCGCGCGGAGGGTCTCGCCGTGGACCTGCTCGCGGCGCGCCTGCCCGACGAGCAGCGCTTCTACAACGATCTCGCGAAGGTCACCTGGGCGGTGATCGACACGATGTTCTCCGACCGCATCGTGAAGCCCGGCGTTACTCGCACCAGCGATCTCGCCTGGTACTTCCGCCAGGCGGTGAACGACATGGGGCTCGGCACCTGGTTCCAGCCGTCGGTGGACGTGCAGCGGAAGGGCGCCACCGACGAGCAGCTCGGCGACGACCCGATCATCGAGCGGGGCGACGTGCTGCACTGCGACGTCGGCATCACCGCGCTTCGGCTCAATACCGACATCCAGCACCTCGCCTACGTGCTGCGCGAGGACGAGCGGGACGCGCCCGAGGGGATCAGGAAGGCGCTCGCCCGCTCCAACCGGATGCAGGACATCCTGATGGAGGAGGTCCGGCCGGGGCGCACGGGGAACCAGATCCTCGCCTCCTCCCGGGCCCGCCTGGCGAAAGCAGGCATCGACGGCACGATCTACTCACACCCGATCGGGTTGCACGGGCACGGCTCGGGGCCGCTCATCGGCCTCTGGGACTATCAGGAGGGAGTGCCCGGGCGCGGCGATCACAAGGTGATCCCCACGATGTGGTACTCGATCGAGCTCCAGGCCACATCGGCGATCCCCGAGTGGAATGGCCAGCGGGTGCGAATGCCGCAGGAGGAGGACATGGTGATGGGTCCCGACGGCGTACCGCGGTGGGCGTATCAGCGGCAGACCGAGCTCCACCTTATTCACTGAGGAGTGAGCGGTGAGCGGTAAGCGGTAAGCGGGACCGCGTCCGAGAACCCGCTCACTGCTCACCGCTTACCGCTCACCGCTCACTCATGTCGATCTCAGACCTGCGCCGGGAATACGCGGCTGCCCGTCTCGACGAGTCCGAGGTGGATCCCGACCCGATCCGCCAGTTCGCGCGCTGGTACGACGATGCGCACCGGGCCGAGCTGCTCGAGCCGGACGCGATGACCCTGGCCACGGCGACGCCGGACGGCGAGCCCTCCGCCCGCATCGTGCTGCTCAAGGGGGCCGACGAACGGGGCTTCGCGTTCTTCACCGACTACCGGAGCCGGAAGGGGCAGGACCTCGAGGCCAACCCGCGCGCGGCGCTGGCGTTCCACTGGGGCGAGCTGGAGCGGCAGGTGCGGATCACGGGTGCCGTGTCCCGCGTTTCCCGCGAGGAGAGCGAGGCCTATTTCCGGTCCCGGCCCCGCGGCAGCCGGCTGGGCGCATGGACGTCGCATCAGAGCAGCGTGATCGCGACCCGCGAAGCGCTGGACGCGGGCCTTCGGGAAATCACCGCCCGCTTCGACGGTGCCGACGTGCCGCTGCCGCCGCATTGGGGCGGGTTCCGCGTGCGGCCCGACACGATCGAGTTCTGGCAAGGGCGAGAGAACCGGTTGCACGACCGGATCCTGTATCGGCGCGCGGGTGATGGCTGGAGGGTGGAGCGGCTGTCGCCCTAGCCCAGTCCGCCGGGTCATTGCCGGACACGGGTGAACGCGGCGTCCCAGCGCGCCAGCGCGGGCTTCGGGTTGAAGGCCGGGTCCACCAGGCCGAGTCTCGCGAACGGAGCGATGCCCACCGGCCAGCCGCCCGGTTCGTCCAAGTCCGCGAAGGTGAGCTGAAAGACGGCGTCCACCCCGGCCGCGTCGAGCAGCGCCACCTGCCGATCGATCCAGCGCGCCTGCTCCTCGGGGCTCGACTCGGCGGCGCCGACCGTCACCGACGGCCATCCTCCCTCCACCACGAGCAGGGGCAGCGACCCGTCCTCGCCCAGCCGCGCGTAGTAGTCGAGCGGCACCTCCTTCGGGTCCGCGAAGCCGCCCAGATACGGATACGACGAGATCCCGAGTGCCTGCACGAACGGGAAGTCGGCGAGATCCTGCGTGACACCGATGTACGCAGGCGTCGGCTGCTGCCGCCCCCACGCCACCTCCGCCTGCACGCTGACGTACAGCGGGACCGCGGGCGCCCCGGCACGCACGTCAGCGGCGGCATCGTTCACCATCGCCACCAGCGCCGCGTACAGCGCGGGTGGCGCCACCAGGCGGATCAGGTCGGTTTCGGCCGCCAGGCCCAGGAAATCGGGAGCGAGAATGGTCGCGAGCGCGACCGCGTACCCCCGATACGCCTGCTGGACGGCGGGCTCGCTGATGCTCCGCCCCAGAGCGACCAGCTCGGGCGCCTCCGCGGCGCGGTTGAGCCCGTCGGTCGCGTCCAGCGTGACGACGACGGCGAGGCCCCTGCTCCGGTAGTGCTCCACCAGGGCGAGGTGCAGGGCGCGAACGGCGGCATCAGCGGCGGTACCCGCCAGCAGCGCGCTCCACGGCGGAGAGATGTGCAGGATCGCTGCGTCGGCCCGCGACGCCCACTGGTCGACGGTCGGGAGAACGGCGGACTGGTCGGGGCGGGGCGGGATGCCCGAGAAGCCCATGCGGTAGGTTCGCGGTCCCGGTCCGTTCGGTCCGGTGTCCCCGCCGCAGGCGAACCCAAGAAGAACAGATGAGCAGAGGAGCAGACGAGCAGAACTGCCGCCCCATCTGCCCTTCTGCTCCTCGCCTCCTCCGCTCATCTCCAGGTCACTCGATACCGGCACACCGCGCCGCCCTTCGCGCGGCACTCCTCCTCCGTCACCTGCACGCCCTGCGCGCCACAGAGCTCCAGCGCGCGCCGGTACCAGCCCACCACCGTCAGGCAGTCGGGCGCGCTGAACGTCTCGGCGTCGTGGGTTGTGAGCACGCCCGATTTGTCGCCGGTGCGCTGGTAGTCGCGGCGTCCGGTCTCGTAGTAGAGCGCGTAGATCTGCGGCGCCTTGGCGAGGAAGCCGTGCGGGTCGCCCGGTGTGAGATACCCGCTGTGGAGCGAGCCGAGGTTCTTGTCCGCCGACGCAGCGCCGAGCCGCTCGAAGAACGCCGGCCGCCCACCGCCCAGCACCCGGACGATGGCATCATCCAGGCGGCGCCCGAGCTCGAACGGGTACCAGTTGGAGGTGAAGAGCATCCGGAGCGGCCGCTGATCGTCGGGCGACAGACTCTGGAGGACGCGCTGCACGCCGTCCTTGGCGAAGTGCTCCTCGACGAACGAGAGCCGCGACTTGAGGACCGCACCTTTGACCTGCTGCACCGAATCACTCCGGAGGCGAGACGTGCGGTAAGAAGCGGGACCGGAAGCATGGCGGCAAGTCGGCCGCCGAGCCCCGTTCGCTAGCGACGTTTCGGGATGCTGAGAGTCTGCCAGCGCTCGCCCGTCAGGTGCCTGGCGAGGACCACGATCTGGCCCACGTGGTAGGCGTAGTGGGCCACCTGGCGGTCGATGGCCTCGATTACTGTGTGGGGCTGCCCGCGGATGGTCACGGTGCGGAGCAGGTCGTCTGGGCGAAGCGGCTCCATCGCCGCGAAGACGTAGCGCCAGCCCTCCTCCCACCAGCGGCGCACGTCGGCGTCCGTGGTGCTGGCAGTCAGCTCGAATTCGGCGTCACGGTTCCGGTCCGGCTTCTCGCCATCCGACGTGAGGAAGTCGGTCCAGCGTGACCGCATGTTCCCGCCCAGGTGCTTGACGATCACGGCGATGCTGTTGGACTCGTCGTCGAGCGTCCGGAAGAGCCCCGCGGGCTCGAGCTGTGCCATGGCCTTGTCGCCGAGGTCCTTGTACTGGCGGAAAACCCGCAATGCCTCCCGCAGGTACGCCGCGCCCACATCGTCACTCATCGAGTCTCCTCGCGACCACGAAGGCACAAAAGAAGACAAGAAGCCGCGAAGAACACAACCATATTCTTGTTCGTCGTGTCCTTCGCCCCTGCTATGTGTCGTCCCGGTTTCGCCAGACCTGAGGAGCAACGGATGTACGCCATCGCGATTCTGCGGTACCGGAAGCCGCTCGAGGAGGTCCTGACGCTGGTGGAAGTCCACCGGGCGTACCTGCGGAAGCTCCAGGAAGCAGGAACCCTCATTGCATCGGGTCCCTTCGTGCCGCGGACCGGAGCCGCGCTCCTCCTCCGCGTACCGGACGAGACCCCGCAGACGGCGCTCGACCGCATCCGCGACGACGACCCGTTCACCCGCGAGGGCATGGTGCAGTACGAGATCTGGCCCTGGGCGCCGGCGATCGGGAAAGACGATCTCGACCGGCTCTGATGGCCCGTTCACCCGCCCGTACTTATCCTACTGTAGCGCGATCCGACTCCCGCCCGGCGGAACCATGACGCGCGACGGTGAGCTGCAGCACGACATTGGCGCGGCGGTGTAAGTGCGAATCGCGCTCGCGGTGCTCATGGCCCGGACCACGCTGCCGGGCGGGCGGCTCGACGTCGGCGACGGCGGCATGCGCGCCGCCGCGCTCGTGATCGGGACGCGGACGGGACGGCTCCCCTGAATCCCGCGTTGCTCAGGATCGTCGGCCTCGGCGCCGGTGCGCTGACAGCTGCCGCGGCCGCAACGGCGGCAGCCGGCGCCATGCTCTGGAGCCGTGCAACATCCCGCGCGCACACGCGGCTCGGGCCGCCGGCCGTACGCGGCCCGGAGACGTTCAGCGAAGGGCAGCTCGTCGAGCTGCCGAGCCCGGTCGCGCGTTACTTCCGCTTCGCGCTCGCGCCGGGTCAGCCGATCGTTCGGCGGGCCACCATCCGAACGGCCGGCGACTTCCTCGCGCGGCCGGGGGGGAGGTGGAGTCCATTCACCGCCGTGCAGCACTTCGCCGCCGATCCGCCCGGGTTCGTATGGGACGCGCGCATCCGCATGGCGCCGCTCGTGGCGATCCACGTGCGCGATGGGTACGTGCGCGGCGAAGGGTCCATGCTCGGCCGCATCTGGGGCGTATGGCCGGTGGTGGATCAGCGCGGCACACCCGAGCTCGCGGCCGGCGCGCTCCTCCGCTATCTCGCTGAATGCGTGTGGCTGCCCACCGCGCTGCTGCCGCGCGAGGGGCTGTCGTGGGCCGGTATCGACGACGCCACCGCACGTGCCACGCTCACCGACGGCGCGACGACCGTTGCCCTGGACGTGCATTTCGCACCGGGCGGTGAGATCACTCGGGTATCCGCGATGCGCCACCGCGATGTGAGCGGCGTCGGGGTGCTCACGCCGTGGACCGGACGCTTCAGCGACTACACGCGGGTGAAGGGGATGATGGTCCCGATGTCGGGCGAGGTGGAATGGCTGCTGCCCGACGGGCCGACGCCCTATTGGCGCGGACGCATCGTGCGGACGGCGTACGAGCCCGCTCGCACGCGCGATCGCTAGTAGTGCGGTGGCAGCTGGAGCGTCGCCTCCGGGCCGTGCATCACCGCCGCTCCGTGCATCATCACGTGCGCAATGATCGGCGCGAGCGGGCTACCGGTCAGCAGGTAGCTGGCGGTGACGATCGCGTTGCCGATCAGCGGCTGCACCAGTGAGCGCCCGCGATACTCGGCAAAGCCCAGGTGATAGAGCGCGGTCACGAGGAGGCTGCCGCCGAGCGCGGCGAGCCCCCAACGCAGGCGGTGCGTGAAGCCGCGGACGAGTTCGCTTCCCCGTGAGCCGTAGATGCTCAGGACGGGGACGACGCTCAGCAGCAGCGCATCCGACAGCCCGTATACCAATCCCAACCAGACCAGCGCGGCGGCCAGCCCACCCTCGGAGGGACCCGGGGAGCCCGGTTGCTGCGTGACATCGCGGATCAGGATGAGACCGAACGCCAGTCCGCCCATGGCGCCGCCGACCCACCGCCGCCGGATCTGAGGGAGCGCACTGATGCCGGCGCTCCGGCAGTACAGCACCACGAACCCCAGCACCAGGACGGTATGCGCGAGGACGAACGTCGCCCGGTCGAGCCGGAGCAGCGAGGAAAAGAGGCCGGAGGATAAGAGGCCGATGCACGCCGCCAGGACGGTCCAGGTCACGGGGGGCGGTTTCTACAGCCGGCGCCTCGCTACCGCCCGGACGATGTCCGTCGTCGAGATCACGCGGGCCAGCCGTTTCCCGAGACCACGAACCGGCGATGCACCTCCACGTCGCGCTCCAGGCTGAGGGCTGGTCTCAACCTAGCCCCACGGCCCTTTCCGGCGCGAGCTCGACGCGGCGTTGCTCGCCGCTTGCGGGCTCTTCGCCGGAGTGTGGGATCGATGGGACGCCGTCCGGCTGCTCTACTGAGCGATGGCCTTGGTGGGCGCGGGCGCCCGTGGGGCGGACCAGCCGATAGGGAGAGCCGCAAGGGGCGCGTCGGCTCGCGGCAGCTCAACCCCGGGGGGGATGCACGCGAGAATCTTCGCGGCGCGCTGCGCGCCCGTGGGATGGAGATTGTCGAACCGGAACGGGCCGAGACGGGTGAAGAACTGGAGCGCGGTTGCGACCGCGGCGCCGTTCCGCTCGGCCAGGGCGGAGGTCGCGTAGCAGTCTGCCTCGAGCTCCTGCTGCTGGCGAACGGTGCCGACATCGGTGCCGCCCAGGGTCAGCGCGGCGCCGGAGTGGCCATAGGCGATGTGGCCGTACTCGTGTGCCATGAAGAAGTCGGCGAGCTGCGGCCCGACCCGCTGCATGAGTACCGGGTTGTAATAAATGACGGGGCGGCCCTGCTCGTAGGCGACGACCGCGACGTCGCGCAGCGTGTCGGTGGGGATCTCCCGCACGTCCACCAGCCGCTGCGCGGCGGCCGCGCTGCCCACGCCGGCGGCGTGGAGCGCGATGATTGCGGTCAGCACAAGTGGCCGTTCCATACGAAACCCCCGCGTCTCTCCCGAGGCGCGGGGGTCGTCGTTGTGGGCGCGTACGGCGCCTAGCGGCGGCGGTCCCGCGTTCGGGCCATGAGCAGCACGGGACGGGGGCGCACCAGCGCCGGCGTCAGGGCCGCACCAATCACCAGCATGGTCAGCAACAGCATGATTCCGATCGTCAACAGTTTGTCCTTGCCCGTCAGGGTGCGGGTGACCGCTGTTGGCGCACTTGCTAGCTGAATGTCGCCGGGTGAGGTCGGGTTCCCGGAGGAATCCGGCCGGCCGACCCGCGTGACTGCTAGCATAACAAGCATATCGCGTGCCCGGCGATGACGTGCGTCTAACTGGCGTCGTGACAACACTCACCGGGTTTTGGGGTCGGGACCGGTAGCGCGGCATTGATGCGGGATGCCAAACGAATTTGGCGCCGGCGCCTCCGCCATCCCGTGGGTGGGTGGAAGAAAAAGCGAAGGCCCGGCGCGGGCCGGACCTTCGCGTTCCTGGGGGTCGTTGCGTCTCGGTCAGGTCACTTCTTCGGGACGTGGATGATGATGCTTCCGCCCCCGAGCACCGTGGCATCGTTTCCGGAATCGGCCTTGTCCCACTGGTTGTCGTAGATCGTGCCCGAATCGTCCCAGATCTTCATCCGGAACCGGTCGGGGCTTTCCAGCGCCGTGAGGAGGAAGCCGTATCCCGGCACACCGTTGACGGTTCCGGTCCCCTTGTACTGAGCCCGGGTTCCGTTCTGCGAGACTACGAGCCACTCGTAGTTCGTGCTCTTGAAGTTCACGTTGCCGGCGTGGAACTGGAACTCCGTGCTCCCGGTCAGCACCGGGGTCGTCTTGTCCTTCTGGCTGATGTACTTCGACACGAAGCCGAAGGTCGCTTTCCCGACGGCGCCCGAGCAGAAGATCGGGCACGCGCTGCTCGGCGAATCGATCCAGCCGCCACCGGTCACGAAGCCCGCCGTGGGGTCGTAGACCGCGAGGAAGATGCACTGGATCGGATTGGTGCCTGTGGTCTGGTTGGTGTTAGTGGCCAGATCGGTACTCCGTACGCAGACGTCGAGCACGTCGGGGTTCGCCAGGCTGGTCGTGGTCGATCCGTTCTCGGTCGGGGAGTCGTAGCTCCCCCCGAGGGCGTACCACGGGCCCGCCGTGCCGCCGAGGCTGTACTCGGCGCCGGTCACATTGCTCAGTTCGTCGATGAATGTGGCGCTGATGGTGAACAGCGTGTTCACGGCCACGGGGTTAGGGCTGACGTTGAAGTTCGAGATCGCTGGCGGCGTCGTGTCATAGGTCACCGTATTGTCGGTGCTGGTGGACCCCAGATTGGCATTGCCGGCGGCATCGCTGGCAACCCCGGCCGCGACGGTCGCGATGACGGTTCCGTCGCCGGTCATCTCGCTGACCTCCACGTTGTAGGTCGTTCCGCTCCCTGTCACGGTGGCGGTCGTCGCGCCCGCCGTCCCGCTCAGCGTGACATCGCCGGTCGCGAAGTCGCTCACGGACTCGCTGAACACGACCGTGAAATTGATCGGCGAAGCGTTCGTCGGGTCGTCCTGTCCAACGGCCTGATTGATGGTCACCGTCGGCGGCGTCTGATCCACCTGGAAGTCAGTAGCGCTTTCCAGATTGCCGCCGAAGCTCGCCCAGGCGCTGGCAGCCCCGTTGTTGTCCACTGCCCGAGCTTGCCAGTGATAGCTGTCATCGTCCAGTCCGCTCACGGTCACCGACGCCGTGCTTCCGCTGGCCAGGGGGCCCGACTCGGCGGTCGGCGTGTTTGTGAAGGTGGTTCCGACCGGCTGTACCTCCACCTGGAGCTTGACCGTGTTACCTGCGTCGGGGTCCGTCACCGTTCCCTTCAGGACCACCGTTCCCTCGTTGGTCAACCCACCGGTGGGGATGCTCGTCGTGCCGTTCGACTTGAATTGTGCCAGGGTCGCCGGAGCATTTGGCGCTGCGTTGGCGGCGGAGACGATTAGAACGCCGAACTCACTCGCAGCTGGCGTGGAGCCGCTGGTACCGCTGCAGCCATTGCCGATGTAGGCACGAACCCGTACGTCATACTTGGTGGTACTGGCCGGTGCGGGGGCAGTGAACGTGAATTGGCGTGAGGTGGTCTGCACGGTGTTATTCGACACCACGTCAAAGTCGTCACAGCTCTCTGTCCCAAAGGTGGGCTGGCCATTCACACGCAGTGATACTCCAGTGCTCTGCCAGTTTGCTCCCCCAGGCATCCCGGCTACAGTCGTAGCTGTGACGTTGATCGTTACCGAGGTACCGGCCGCAACTGTGATAGGATTGGTGGCGTTCTGGTTCGCGGGCGGCGGCGGAGGAAACGAAAAGGTAGTGCCGTTGAGCGTGGAGGAGACGTTGGTGGGGGCGGCGTCCGTGAATTGGACCGTCAGCGCCTGCTCAGGGTTTGCCCGACTGGCCGCTGTCAGAGTGAAGGTTACTCCCAGGTCCCCCACGTCCACGACATAGGTCGAATCCCGGAACCCGCCGGTCTCGTTCACCGGAATCCACCACGTATGTGGTTCGTGCGTCGCCGGCTCGTCCGAGAGCACGATGTCGAGCGTATCCCCCGGCTGCCATCCCGCCCCCGTGAACCACACCGTGTCGCCCGGCTGGTAGTCGTCCTTGTCGGTCGTGATCGACAGCCCGGCACCGTTGTCGGCGGTGGCGAAGGACGGAGGGGGCACCGCCCGAGTGGCGGGCTCGTTCGGCGTACTGGGCGCGGTAGCGTCATTGCCGCTGCACCCGACGGCGACCGCGGTGAACGCGAGACACACGAACGCGAGCAGGCGACGCATAGGTCTCCTCCGGGCGGACTGCCGTCCTAGGAGCGCCGGGCGGCGTCCCCCAAGGTCCAACTGCTGTGAGCGGGATCGGAACGACGGGACGCATCCGGCGTGCCGGTCATTGCACCGGCTTGTGAGCCTCGATTTCATGGTGTGATAGGAGCGATGCCGGAGTGGTTCGGTCGGCGGTGCGGCGGCGGTGCGACGTAGCGATGCTCGACAGCTACACGCTCTCGGCTTTGGCGCGGGGCCGCGCTGCCGGTTACGATTCACGAGCCGCCAGGGGTATCGGGCCGCGCGCCCGATTGAGATCACACCCTTGGAACCTGATCCGGCTCACACCGGCGAAGGGAGCGCGGCGCGCCCGTCCCGGCGCCCGGACTCCTTTCCCGAGCTCGCGAGGGAGTCCACGATGGCCGCCACCACTCTGCCCGCCCGCCCGCCTGCGCACCCGTCCGCCTACGGCGACGCGTTTCCCAACGCGACCAAGGTCTACGTCGAGGGCACCCGCGGCATCCGCGTCCCCATGCGCGAGATCGCGCTCTCGCGCGGCGAGCCGTCGCTTCGGGTGTACGACACCAGCGGCCCCCGCAGTGCCGACGTGGCGCTCGGGCTGCCCGCGCTACGCGCGGAGTGGATCGCGCAGCGAGATGGGTGCAGCCCCGTCACGCAACTCCACTACGCCCGCCGGGGCGACATCACCGAGGAGATGGAGTTCGCCGCGATCCGTGAAGGGATGAGCCCCGAGCTCGTCCGCAGCGAGATCGCGCGGGGGCGCGCCATCATTCCCGCGAACATCAATCACCCCGAGCTCGAGCCGATGGTCATCGGCCGCGCGTTCCACGTGAAGATCAACGCCAACATCGGGAACTCGGCCGTCTCGTCGTCCATCGACGAGGAGGTCGAGAAGCTCCGCTGGGCGACGCTCTGGGGCGCCGACACGGTGATGGACCTCTCTACCGGGAAGCAGATCCACGAGACCCGGGAGTGGATCATCCGCAACTCACCGGTGCCGATCGGCACGGTGCCGATCTACCAGGCACTCGAAAAGGCGGGCGGCGTGGCGGAGGACCTCACCTGGGAGATCTACCGAGACACGCTGATCGAGCAGGCGGAGCAGGGCGTGGACTACTTCACCGTGCACGCCGGCGTGCTGTTGGAGTACGTGCCGCTCACCGCGAACCGGGTCACGGGCATCGTCTCCCGCGGCGGCTCGATCATGGCCAAGTGGTGCCTCGCGCACCACAAGCAGAGCTTCCTCTACACCCGATTCCGCGAGATCTGCGAGATCATGGCGGCGTACGACGTCTCGTTCTCCCTGGGCGACGGGCTTCGACCCGGGAGCATCGCCGACGCCAACGACGAGGCCCAGTTCGCCGAGCTGAAGACGCAGGGCGAGCTGAACCGAATCGCGTGGGAGCACGACGTGCAGGTGATGAACGAGGGCCCGGGACACATCCCGATGCACCTCATCAAGGAGAACATGGACAAACAGCTCGAGTGGTGCGGCGAAGCGCCGTTCTACACCCTCGGGCCGCTCACCACCGACATCGCGCCGGGCTACGACCACATCACCAGCGCGATCGGCGCGGCGATGATCGGCTGGTATGGTACCGCGATGCTCTGCTACGTCACACCCAAGGAGCACCTCGGCCTCCCCAACCGGGACGACGTCAAGGCGGGCGTGATCGCCTACAAGATCGCGGCCCACGCCGCGGATCTCGCCAAGGGCCACCCCGGCGCGCGCGCCTGGGACGATGCCCTGAGCAAGGCGCGGTTCGAGTTCCGCTGGCAGGACCAGTTCAACCTGGCCCTCGATCCGGTGACCGCGCTCGCGTACCACGACGAGACGCTGCCGGCCGAGGGCGCCAAGGTGGCGCACTTCTGCTCGATGTGCGGCCCGAAGTTCTGCTCCATGAAGATCACGGAGGACATCCGGAAGTACGCGGCGGAGGGCATGGCGCAGAAGTCGGCGGAGTTCCGGGAGCGGGGCGGGGAGGTCTACGTCACTCCCTAACTGCTATCGTGCGGGTACATGACGTCATCGGTGTCGGACCCGTTTCGCGCCCTGCCCGAGCGCTGGGCCGAGCTCTCCGCCGGCCGCCTGGCCCAGGACCGCGGTCGAGCAACTCGCCGCCCTCAAGACGCTCGTTTCCGCACAACCGCTGACCGCTGCCGAAGCCACGAGCGGCTTCATCGGAGCGCCCCCGGCGTATGTCGAGCGGCATCTCGAAACCCTCGCCCTGATGGGCGAGCTATGGGCGAGCTAGTGAAGACGGACGGGGGTCGATACCTCGCCGCCGACGGCTGAAATGTCTTAGTTAACATTTAACATCCACAAGTAGGATGTTATTGACAAAATAGCACACGTAACTGCCCTTCCATGTGTGCCTCCAACTGGCCGCCCTACCTGGATACCGACGTCTGCCGACTACCGGCAGGTGCTCGCCGAGCAGAATCCGTGGCGTGACATCGGCGCCGTTCCCGAAGCGCTCGCGCCAGCCATCGAGCGTCCCCTCGCCCGATGTCTCTGGCAACGCCTGCAGTCGGACGCGCCCAAGCGATACCAACTGATTCTGGGGCCCCGGCGGGTCGGGAAGGCCACGGCGATGTACCAGATGGTCAGGAGCTTGATGGCGGCTGGTGTGCCACCCAACCGCCTCTGGTGGCTGCGCCTCGACCATCCGCTTCTCATGCGCTTCCCGCTCGACGCGCTGGTGCGGCTGATCCTTGACGCTCCCGGCGTCGCCACCGACGCGCCGATCTATCTATTTCTCGATGAGCTGACCTACGCCAAGAACTGGGACTTGTGGCTGAAGACGTTCTACGACGAGCAGTGGCCCATCCGCATCGCGGGAACGTCGAGTTGCACAGCAGCGCTCCGGGACCGGAGGGTGGAGAGCGGCGTCGGGCGGTGGGAGGAGCAGTATCTCCAGCCCTATCTGTTCACCGAGTTTCTCGAGTTGATGGAGCACCCGGTGCGCGTCCCGGTGCGGGACACGCTCGCGCACACCATTCGGGCCACAATGGAAGAGAACGTGTCGCTGGAGGGGTTGGGCGAGCTACGGCGGCGATATCTCCTGACCGGCGGATTTCCCGAAGTGCTGCTGTCATGGCGCGGACAGGCACCCGACGACGCGACAGCGCTGCTTCAGTCGCAGCGCACGCTACGGAGCGACGCGGTCGAGCGGGCCATCTACAAGGACATTCCGCAGGCGTTCGGGGTCGAGAACCCGATGATGCTCGAACGCTTTCTCTACACGCTGGCGGGACAGGTCACCGGACTCCTCTCACCTGCCACGATCGGGCAAAGCCTGGATGGCATGTCGCAGCAGACGTTCGACCGCTATCTGTCGTACATAGAGCGGGCGTTCCTGGTTTTCACGTTGACGAACTTTTCGGGCGGTGAAGTGCAGCGCCAGCGCCGGGGACGCAAGCTGTACTTCGTGGACGGGGCGGTGCGAAACGCAGCACTCCAGCGCGGCCTCGCTCCGCTGGGCGACAGCGCCGAGATGGGCATGCTCACCGAAAACATGGTCGCGGGGCACCTGCACGCGCTCAGCCAGCAGAGTCAGGTGCGGCTGCACCACTGGCGCGATCGCGACGCCGAGGTGGATCTGATCTACGACCACCCGACCGAGCCGCTGGCGTTTGAGATCGGGCTGTCGCCGCGGCACGCCGCAACGGGGCTCCGGCGGTTCCTAGACCGATGCCAGCGGTTCCACGGTGGGTGCTACCTCGCCGCCCCCAACGCACCACTCGTCCGCGCGTCGGACGCGAACGGTGGCGTGGGCGTGCTCCCGCTCGACCTGCTCCTGCTGGCCGTGGGCGCTCAGGCCGAGCGGGAGCTGGAACGGCGCCTCACCGCCTGAAGCTCCGCCGCCTCGGTGCACGTACACCAAGCGGTCGCGCGGCAAGTCCCGCCCCGTTTACCCTTGGGAGGTATGCCACGCGCGCCGAGCCGGAAGAAGAAGGCGGCCGAGCCGGCCTCCCGTGGGCCGACCGCGCGGGCCGTGGCCGGCGCGCAGGAGCCGGCCGCGGTCGAGCGGCTGCGCGAGGCGATCGCAGAGGACGGCGGCACCGCGCTCGCCGCGTACCGCGACCCGGTGGGCGGGCACTGGCAGGTGCTCGCCGCGCTTCCCCTCGAGCTGGTGGATCCGACGCCGTACCAGCGCGATCTCTCTCAGCCGCACGTGGCGCGCCTGGCCGACGCCATCGACCGCCTCGACCGGTTCCTCGACCCCGTGGTCGCCGTGCGCACCGACGACGAGCGCTACCAGACGCCCAACGGTCATCACCGGCTCGCTGCGCTCCGTTCGCTCGGCGCCCGCGCGGTGGTCGCGATAGTGGTGCCCGACGCCGAGGTGGCCCACCGGATCCTGCTGCTCAACACCGAGAAGGCGCACAATCTGAGAGAGAAGTCGCTCGAGGTCGCGCGGCTCGCAGAGGGCCTGGCGGTGCTCGATGACCGGCCGGAACGGGACTACGCGATGGAGTTCGAGGAGCCCGCGTTCCTCACGCTCGGACTCTGCTACCAGGAGAACGGCCGGTTCGCCGGCGGATCGTACCATCCGGTGCTCAAGCGGGTCGAGCAGTTTTCCGCCACCCGGCTCTCGCGGGCACTGGAGATCAGGCGCGAGCGGGCAGCCCGTGTCCTGGAGCTGGACGCGGCCGTGGCCGAGGCAGTGAAGCAGCTCAAGGGGCGCGGCTTCGAGAGCCCCTACCTCCGCGCGTTCGTCGTGGCCCGGGTCAATCCGCTTCGGTTCCAGCGGGGCGCAAAGGCCGACGTGGACGAGACGATCGACAAAATGCTGGCGGCCGCACGGCGGTTCGATGCGGGCCGGGTGCGGCAGGACCAGGTGGCGCAGGCGGGCGGAGCTCCGAGCGAGGAGTGAGTGCGAGTGTGAGTGTGCGTGCGAGTGCGTATCACAACGAACCGGAGATCGATGTATGACATACCGACCCCGCCCAGCCCCGATGGCCCTGCCACTCACACTCGCACTCACACTTACACTCGCAATAGGTTGCGATCGGCCTCCGCCCGACCAGGCCGGCCACGCCGACACGGCGGCCGGTGATCCCGCCGTGACCGCCGCGGCGCCGAAGAAGGTCGGCGAGATCAAGGTGAACGCGGCCGAGGCGGTCCGGTACGATCCGGAGCTCGACGTGTGGTACGTCGCCAGCTTCGGCGAGGGCGAGGTCTCGCCGCTCGGCAAGGACAACAACGGCGTGATCGGCCGGTACAAGGGCGATGGCAGCCCTGATTCGGTGAAGTTCATCGCGGGGGGACGCGGCGGTGCGGTGCTCAACGCGCCCAAGGGCATGGCGATCGCCGGCGACACGCTCTGGGTGGCCGACATCGACGCGGTGCGCGGGTTCAGCCGCAGGACCGGCGCGCCGGTCGCGGCCGTCAACGTGCGCGGCGCCAAGTTCCTCAACGACGTGGCGGTGGGCCCCGACGGCGCCCTCTACCTCACCGACACCGGACTCGGCGTCGATCCCAAGACCGGGATGGGGCACCCAGGTCCGGACCGCATCTACCGCATCGGTGCCGACCGCAAGGCCACGGTCGCGCTCCAGGACACCAGCCTCGCCGCCCCGAACGGCATTACGTGGGACTCGGCCGGGCGCTCCTTCGTGGTAGTGCCGTTCTTCGGTCAGCAGATGGTGCGGTGGGCCCCCGGCGACAGCGCGTTGCAGCCCCTGGCCAAGGGTAAGGGACAGCACGATGGTGTCGAGCCGATCGGCAACGGACGCCTCCTCGTCACCTCGTGGACCGACTCGAGCTTGAACGTCGTCGAAGGCGGACGCGTCACCCGGCTCACCGGCGGAGTGCCGTCGCCCGCGGACCTCGGCTGGGACGCGAAGCGGCGGCGCGCCGCCGTGCCGCTCTTGATGGAGGGCCGGGTCGAGATATGGGAGGTCCCGTGAGCACGCTCATACGCGCGGCGGCGGTGATCGGTGTGGGCGTGATCCTCGCCGGCGCCGCGGTCCGGCAGGACGATGCGGTGACGACACACGGCGAGTGGGTGAAGTACGCCAAACCGGGCACCCGGGACACCATCCGCGCCTACGTCGCGTATCCCGAGCGGAAGGACAAGGCGCCCGCGGTCATCGTGATTCACGAGGTCTACGGTCTGACCGACTGGGAGCCGACCGTCGTGGACCGCCTGGCGAACAACGGCCTCGTGGCCATCGTGCCCGACCTGCTCTCATCCAAGCACGGCCGTTCGCCGGCGAACCCCGATAGCGGCCGCAAGCTGATCGGCGAGTTGGAGCCCGCGCGGGTGACGGCCGACCTCGACGCCACCTACGCCTGGATCGGCGCGCAGCCGGCGGTGGCCTCCGAGCGCATCGGCGTGATCGGCTTCTGCTGGGGTGGGGGACAGAGCTTCCGCTATGCGACCAACAACCCGAAGCTGCGCGCGGCCGTGGTCTGCTATGGCCCGACGGCGGGCGAGGGCCTGGATCGGATCAAGTCCCCGATCCTCGGCGTCTATGGCGAGGACGACGCGCGGATCAACCAGTCGCTCCCCGCGACCGACGCCGAGATGAAGCAGCTGGGCAAGCGATTCGACCGGACGATCTACCCGGGCACGGGACACGGCTTCCTCAAGCCCGGGCGGAAAGGGAACGACGGGCCGGAGCCCGAGCGGGCGTGGGAGGACATCATAGCGTTCTACCGGCGGCATCTCGGAAAGTGAGGGGTGAGCGGTAAGCAGTGAGCGGTGAGCGGTGCGAGGGCTTCGTTAGGGCGCGCCGGTCTCAGCGCGTTCCCCTTACCGCTCACCGCTCACCGCTCACTGCTTACCGCTCACTGCTTACTTTCAAACAATGCTCACCATCCCCGGGCTTCTGCTTCAGACCGCCGCGGCAGTCTCGCCGCTCGCGGTGCGGCCGGACACCACGCGTCTTCCGCACGACGTCACGCACTACGACGTGAGCCTGGTGCTCGGCGACACCGGCCGCCACGTGCTGGGCCAGACCGACGTGAGTTGGCGGCTCGCCTCCAGCGAGCCGGTGGAGCTGCGGCTCGACTCCGCGCTCCGCGTCATCCGCGTGCTGGTGAACGGCCGCGAGAACACCCGCCTGGTTCGCACAATGTGGTTCCGCCGCGGCGAACAGCTCGCCGTACCGCACGAGGCGCGCGCGGGCGACACGCTCTCCACCCGGGTCCGGTATCGCGGTGAAGTGCGCGACGGGCTGGTGTTCCGGCCGGGTCCGGCCGGGCTTCGCGTGTTCGCCGACAACTGGCCCGACCACGCGCACGGTTGGCTGCCGGTGCAGGACCATCCCTCCGACAAGGCGACGGTCGCCTTCCACGTGCAGGTGCCCGCGGGCGTGCAGGTGATCGCCAACGGCACGCTCGAAACGATCGACACGCTGCCGTACGACCACCGGCTCTGGCACTATCGCCTGAACGAGCCGATTCCCACCTACTCGATCGTGATCGGCATCGGCAGGTTCGCCGTCACGCGGCTGGGCGCGGCCGGCTGTCCCGCGCGCTGCGTGCCGGTGTCGCTCTGGACCGACCCGGCCGATTCAGCGAGGGCGGCCGCGGGGCCGTTCCGGCGCGCCGGAGCCATGGTGGACTACTTCACGCGGCTCGTCGGCCCGTTCCCCTACGGCTCGTTGGCCCATGTCCAGGCTGCGACGCGGTTCAGCGGCATGGAGAACGCCACCGCGATCTTCTACAACGACAGCGTGCTCCACGCCGGCCGGCTGGAGGAGCGCACCGTCGCGCACGAGACGGCACACCAGTGGTTCGGCGACGCGGTGACCCCCGACGACTGGCACCACCTCTGGCTGTCCGAGGGCTTCGCCACCTACCTCGCGGCCATGTGGGCGGAGGAAACCGGCGGCCTGCCGGCCCGTTCGGCGACCATGCGCCAGGGGGCCGAGCAGTACTTCGCGTCGCGTGATGTCGAGCGGCCCGTGATCGACCCCGGGGTCGCCGATCCCGATTCTCTGCTCAACGACAACGCGTATGAGAAGGGCGCCTGGATCCTGCACCAGCTGCGCGGCATGATCGGCGACTCGGCGTTTGGCGGCGCGCTTCGCGAGTACTATCGCGTGTATCGGCACGGCACCGCCGTCTCGTCCGACTTCGCCAAGGCCGCCGCCAAGGCCGCCGGCCGGGATCTCGACTGGTACTTCCGGCAGGCGCTGACGCAGCCCGGATACCCGATCCTCGACGTGCGGTGGCGTCATCAGGGCAACCGGATCGACATCGACGTCCGCCAGACGCAGCCGCCGGCCTGGGGCACCTACCGCCTGCCGGGGCTCGTGATCCGGATCGACGGCAAGGACTTCCCCCTGGACGTGAGCGGACGGAGCACGCGCCGCACGCTCCGCGGGTTCTCCCGCCCGCCCTCGAAGCTGGAGGTGGACCCGGCCGGCTGGTGGCTTCTCAGGTCAGAGGTGAGAGGTGAGAGGTAAGACGCTCTGGACACGTTGGGTCCCGCTCACCGCTCACGTCTTACCTCTCACCGTGGCCATAGCCTGCGGCGGAACCGTCTCACCGCTCCGCCGCCACGCCGTGGTAGGGCGCGACGCCTACGCCGTCTTCATCGCGGATGATCCCGCCGGTGTGGGCGACCTCTTCGGGGTGCGGGCCGACGGCGGCCCGGTCTTTCAGATCACGTTCACGCCGGTCCGCGAGGCCCGGCCGGCACTGTCGCCAAACGGGTTCATGGTGGCGTTTCTGCGCGGGCGCGGGATCGACGATACGCTCGCCCGCACGCCCTGGGTGATCAACCTGCTGACGGGAGCGGAACGCCGGATGGAGCTGCCGGCCGAAGCGGAGGTCCAGGCAATCGGCTGGGGGCGCGACGGGCGCGTGCTCTACGCGAGCGCCGGCCCATTCGCGTACGCGATCCCGGCGCCCCCCACCGACGAACCGGCCCGCGCCGTTCCCCCCGAAGAGTGGCAGCGGGTTGATTCGGCGCTCGGGGTGTTCGTGGGCGAGCCGCCCTTCGCCCGGGTGTTCGCCTGCGAGCAGGCGCTCTGCGCCGCGGCGGACAGCAGCACTCCGGTCGCGATCGCCGATCAGGGGCGCGACCCGGCGCGCTGGGGCCCTGACTCGGTGGGCTACTTTGCGGGCGACGAGCTGATCGTGCGCCCCGCGGGGCCGGGCCGGGCGCGGCGCGTGACCTGGAACCGGCCGCCGCGACATCCGAGAGAGCTCACTGCGTTTGCGGGGGAGACGAGGGCGGGAGGGGGCGGGAGACGGCGGGAGAGGTAGGGCAGCATAGTTATTCCCCTCCCTCCTTCTCCCGCCCTCTCCCTCCCTCTCCCGCCCGAATCGCATCCCACGCCGCCTCGAGCACCTGCCCGGCCTGCGGCTGCTCCGCCGTCCACTCGCGCCCGGCCACGCGCTCCGCCGCGAACGCCACCACCGAGAGCCACACCGCCGCCCAGAGCTCTGCCGGCCCGGACCGCACCACGCCGTCGGACTTGCCCGCCGCGATCACCTGCTGGAGCGACGCGCGAAACTCCCGGGCGGCGTCGCGGCTCCGCTCGTCGAGATGCGGGTCGTCCCGCGTGAGGAGGACCATTCGCGCCGCCGCCGGGTCTCGCTCCGCGCCCTCGAGCAGCCGCCGGCCGATGCGCTGGAGCCGCTCCTGGGGGGGGTGCGGACCATCGGTCTCCGCCACCAGTCCGGACGCCCACCGGTGCGCCGCGCGAAACACCTCGTTGAGCAGGTGCTCCTTGCCGGAGAAATGCCGGTAGATGGTTCCCTCCGCCACGCCCGCGCGCTCCGCGATCTCGGGCGTCGTGGTGGCGCGAAACCCGTTGCTCGTGAACAACTCGAGGGCGGCGCGCAGCAGCCGCTGGCGGGTGGCCTCGCCGTCGCGGCGGGGGGATGGGGACATCCGGCTAATCTATGCCGGGAGGCAAGGCGGAACCCGGGAGGCTCGTTCCGGGTTCCTGCAGCGTAGTCACGGACTGGACCGATGGACTTCTCCGCTCTCTGGAACGCCGCGCTTCCCTACGCCGACTTCGTCGCCGCGAGCGACCTCAAGCACCGCGGGCTGTGGGAAGGGCTCTACCGCCTGGCGAAGGTGCCCGAGTGGGCCGTCGCGGCGTCGGATCACGGTCGGGTCCGGCTCCTGGCCATTGCCGAAGACTGGTGCGGCGATGCGTCGAACACCCTGCCGGTTCTGGCGCGCCTGGCCGAGCTGGCGCCCGGGGTCGAGCTCCGCCTCATCCGGCGCGACGAGCATCCCGAGCTGATGGACCGCTATCTGACCAACGGCTCGCGCTCGATTCCGATCGTCATCGCGCTGAACGAGCAGTTCCAGGAGATCGGCCGCTGGGGTCCGCGGCCGCGCGTCCTGCAGCTTTGGGTGATCGAGCAACTCGGGCGGGGTCGCGCGAAAGCCGAGATCTATCCGGAGATCCGGAAGTGGTACGCCCGGGACAGGGGCGAGACGACGCTCCGCGAGGTGCTGGCGACGGCTGGACGAGGGGACGGTGAGCGGTGAGCGGTGAGCGGTGAGCGGTGAGCAGGAGGCTCCGGTGTACATCGGAGCCCCCTGCTTACTGCTCACTGCTCACTGCTCACTGCTCACTGCTCACTGCTCACTGCTCACTGCTCACTGCTCACTGCTCACTGCTCACTGCTCACTGCTCACTGCTCACTGCTTACTGCTCACCGCTGACTCAGAAGAACCACCCCGCGTTGAGATCGATGTTGGTCCCGTCGGGGCCGCGGCCCACGGTGAAGGTAAAGATCGTGGACCGCAGGATCCTGATCGCGATGCCGCCGCCGCCGCCCACCTTGAGATCGTTGAAGGTGAGCCGGAACTTGTCCTCCTCGAAGACCCGCCCGGCGTCGACGAAACCGACGAGACCGATCGCCCCGAGGTCGCCGAAGCCGAAGACCTCTTGCCGCACCTCGAAGTTGCCGAACAGCACGCCCTGGCCCGCGAACCGCGGCAGGTCCAGGCCCCGATGTGAGTAGTTGCCGCCGAGCACCAGCACCGGGCGTTCCCAGCCGGGGATGATGAACCGGGCATCGAGGGTCGGCGCGCCGTAGAGCTGCGAGCCCGCGATGCGCGCGGCGAGAGTCGTGCCCTCCCGCGGCGTGAGCCAGCCGCGCGCGATGCCGTAGACCCGCTCGTAGTTGCCGCCGCCGGTGGCCACCTGGGCGCCGGCCTCGAGCAACAGGCCGTTGAGGGTGTTGTACTCGTTGTCGCGCGTGTCGAACACGAGCGCCGCACGGAGCGACGCGTCCCGGTTGTCGAGCTCGGGCCCGAAGGTCTGGTCGAACAGCGAGGGCTGGTCGTCCGGCGCCGTGTAGTTGGCCGATACGAGCTCTCCGAGGAGCGCCGCGTGCAACGGGCCGGCGAGTTGGCGGGTGACGTCCAGACTGACGCGGTACGTGCGACGGCGGACCCGGTAATAGAGCTTGTTGTCCGGCAGCGTCAGGCTCTCGTCCTTGATGGTTTCGTTGCCCAGGCCGTAGAAGCCGAACCGCGCCTCGCGTACCGCGGCGCCAAGCGCGAAGAGACGCCAGCCATGCCCCAGCCGCGGCACCGTCGCCGTGGCGGTGACGAACCGGCTACCGCGGAAGCCGATGCCAGCGTTGAGCTCGAGCGCGGCCTTCGCGGTGACACGGTCCTCGTACGGCGCCGGCTTCCAGTAGCGCACCCGTCCCGCGATCAGCGGGCCGTCGTTTGATAGGCCCGTGAGGTAGGGGAAATAGCTCAGCGACCACGGCAGGTCGGTATTGGTCCAGGTCGTGTCTTCCGCCAGCGGATCGGTCAGATCGACGTCCGTGGTGTCCTGGGCCCGGAGCCGCGGCGCGAGCAGGGTGCAGACCGCGAGCGCTGCGGTGACGCCGTGGCGGAGGGCCATCAGGAGGGTACCTGTGCAAAGAGGTGGGCGGTGTCGCGCAGCGCGGCCGGCGCGGCCACCGCGCCCGCGGCCCCGAGGAAATCACGCCGGGAGACTCGATCTCGCACGCGCTGAGTTACGCCCGCACCGTGAGCAATGTCAACTTGCCCGCGCTTCGCGCGGGGCCGTAGCTTACCGCCCTTGACGCCCTCGATCGAGAATCCTTTTCGTCTGATCAAGATCGCCGTGGCGGCGATCCTGCTATTCGCCAGTGTGGCCGCCGTCGTCGTGGCCGCGAGCGGCGTCGAGCCGCGGGCGCTCCAGCTGGTGGGTGTGTGCTGGGCGGTCTACGGTTTCGCGGTCGGACTGCTCGACGGCGTGCTGGAGCCGCTGGTGGACGGCGTTGCCCGCGGGCTCCAGAACGTCGGCCTCCGGCGCGTCGGCGGCGGATACTCCAGCCTGGAGGCCCTGGTCGCCGGCGGACACTACGCCGCGGCGGCGGAAGCGTATCTGGAGCGCGCCCGGGAGGAACGGGGACGGGCCGAGGCCGTGCTCCGCCGCGCCGCCCTGCTCGCCGGCCCCCTGCATCAGCCGGAGAGCGCCGCCGCCGAGCTCGACGCGCTGCGCGCCGGGGACCCGCTCTCGCCGGATGACGACATCCGGGTCGGACTCGCGCTGGCGGAGCTGTGGGAGCACCGGCTCGCCCAGCCGGGCCGTGCGATGGGCGAGCTCCGCCGACTCCTCGACCGCTATCCGAGCAACCGCCGCATGCGTCAGATCCGCGCCGAGCTGGCCGAGCTCAAGGCCAGGCCGTTCGCCGCGCCATGAGCGACTTCGGACGCTTCTTCCTGCCCGGGCCGGTCGAGGTCCACCCCGAGATTCTCGCCGAACTCGAGCGGCCGATGATCTCACCCTGGAGCGATGACGCGCGCGCACTCCTCGACGGTCTCCAGCCCGGGCTCCAGCGCCTGTTTCGCACCCGCGAGCCGGTGCTGCTCACCGCGTCCTCGGCCACCGGCCTGCTCGAAGGCGTGATCCGGAGCGCCGTGCCCAGACGCGGCCTCGCGGTGTGCGGCGGCTTCTTCGGCGACCGGCTGGCGGAAACCCTCGAGGCCTGCGGGAGGGAGACGGTGCGGCTCCACGTGCCGGTGGGCCGGACCCTCGAGCCGGCGCAGCTGGAGCGCTTCCTGGGTGGCCCGCCGGTGGACGCGGTGCTCTTCGTCCACTCGGAGACCTCCACCGGCGCGCTCGCGCCGCTGGCGGACCTCGCTCGCGTGGTGCGGGAGCGCTCGGACGCTCTCGTCGTGGTGGACGCGGTGTCGTCGGTCGGCGCGCTGCCGGTCGAGACCGATGCGTGGGGCCTCGACTTCGTGTTCACCGGATCACAGAAGGCCCTGGCGATGCCACCCGGGCTCGGCCTCGGTGTCGCCTCACCCCGGCTGCTCCAGCGCGCGGCCGGGGTCACCGGTCGCGGCTGGTATCTCGACCTGCTGCGCTACGACCGAGCCGCGCGAACCGGCCAGCCCACCCAGACGCCGGCGCTCTCGCACCTGTATGCCCTGCAATGCCAACTGAGCCGGATCGACCGGGAGGGCGGGGTCGAAGCGCGCTGGCGCCGCCATGCCGCCATGCTCGCGATCGTGGAGCGCTGGGTCGCCACATCGAGCTGGACCTTCCTGGCCGACCCTGGCCGGCGCTCCGCGGCAGTGTCGGCGCTCGTCCCGCCAGCGGGGATCGGCGTGCCCGAGGTGCTGCGGGAGATGCGTGCCCGCGGGTTCACTCTGGCCGGAGGCCTCGGCACGCTGGCCGGTCGCCTGATCCGGATCGGCCACATGGGCGACGCCACGCCGGCGGCCGTGGAAACCATGCTGGGCGTTCTCACGGACGTGGCCGGCGGGGTCCGGCGTGTGACCCGGCGCACAGCGGGGCTCTAAGTGACGGGTATCTTGCCAGATAGTGGAAGTGGAGACCGGTTGGCGCTCTGCGAGACATCCGATTCCTAGCCCTCGGCCCCCAAGCCCCGTGGCCGGATGAGCTGACCCTCTCCTCTGCTTTCGCTGCTTAACCCTCTTAACCCCCTCTTCTTATATATCTCGCGGGAACGGGCGCACTCGCGCCCGTTCCACCCACCTTTTCTGCGCTGCCGGTGATGGTCGGCCGCGGCGCGGTCCGCCAAGACCCCGCGGTCGAGGTCGCATTAGCCGGCATCCCGGCACCGTCGGGCTCGTGGTTCAGAAACTTGACGTATGCGTCCGGCTGAATAGAATTGCAACCATGCGGTTCGCCCGTCTCCCGCTTCCCATCGGCATCTGCCTTCTTCCGCACCCGCGGAGAGGCAGCGTGCCGGCGCGCGGCTGACGCAGCGCACGAATCGGCGATCCCACGCGGCCTCTCCTTCCGAGAGGCCGCTTTCTTTTTTCGCTGCCGGCCCCGCCCGGCGGAGCTCGCGCCATGCCGATCTCGCTCTACGACACGACGCTCCGCGACGGAACCCAGCGCGAGGGACTCTCGCTCTCGGTCGAGGACAAGGTCAAGATCGCCCGGCTGCTCGACGAGCTCGGTGTGCAGTACATCGAGGGCGGCTGGCCCGGCTCCAACCCGAAGGACGCGGAGTTCTTTCGGCGCGTGGCCGCGGAGCCGCTCGGGCGGGCGAAGGTCGCGGCGTTCGGCAGTACACGGCGGGTCGGGACCCGGTGCGACGAGGACGCCAGTCTCCGCGCCCTGGTGGCTGCCGCCACGCCCACGGTCACCGTCGTGGGCAAGAGCTCGACCCTGCACGTGGAGCGCGTGCTGGAGACCACGCGGGACGAGAACCTCGCCATGATCGGGGAGAGCGTCGCGTGGCTTCGGGGCCAGGATCGGGAAGTGGTGTACGACGCGGAGCACTTCTTCGATGGCTTCGCCCAGGATCCCGAGTACGCGCTCGCCACATTGGAGGCGGCCGAAGCGGCCGGCGCCTCCTGGGTCGTGCTCTGCGACACGAACGGCGGCAGCCTGCCCGCGCGGGTCGGGGAAGTCGTCTGCCGCGTGCGCGACCGCATCCACGCACCCCTCGGCATCCACCCGCACGACGACAGCGGACTGGCGGTTGCCGTCGCGCTCGCCGCGGTGGAAGCCGGGTGCGCGCAGGTGCAAGGGACGATCAACGGGTATGGCGAGCGCTGCGGCAACGTGGACCTCGTCCCGGTGATCGCGAACCTCCAGCTCAAGCTCGGCCGGGACGTGCTCCCCGCCGGCCGGCTCGCCCGGCTCACCGAGGTTTCCCGGGTGGTCGCGGTCATCGCGAATCTCAATCCCGATGCGCACGCGCCGTACGTCGGCCGGAGCGCGTTCGCCCACAAGGGCGGCATCCACGCGGCGGCCGTGGCCAAGGTGCCGGAGAGCTACCACCACGTGGACCCCGCGGTGGTGGGCAATGAGATGCGCGTCGTGGTGAGCGAGGTGGCCGGACGGCGCAACGTGCGCCTCCGCGCCCAGGCGCTCGGGCTCGACGGCGGGGCCGACGACGGCGCGGTGCTCCAGCGGATCAAGGAGCTCGAGCACCGCGGCTTTCAGTTCGAGGCGGCGGAAGGTTCGTTCGAGATGTTGCTTCGCCGGTCAGCGCCGGGTTACGAGGCCCCCTTCGAGCTGCTCGACTTCACCGTCCTGGTCGAAAAGCGGGGCGGGCAAGGAGTGCGGGCCCAGGCCACCGTGAAGCTCCGCGTGGGCGACCAGATCATGCATACCGCCGCGGAGGGCGCCGGCCCGGTGAATGCGCTCGACCGCGCGCTGCGCAAGGCCCTGGTCCCGTTCCATCCCGCGCTCGAGGACGTGCGGCTGGTGGACTACAAGGTCCGCATCGTGGACGAGCACCTGGGCACGGGTGCGCGCCCGCGGGTCATCGTCGAGTCCGCCCGCGGAGCGGAACGCTGGAGTACCGTCGGCTGCTCCGAGAACATCATCGAGGCGAGCTGGCTCGCCCTGTGGGACGCGTTGGAGCTGCCGCTGCACCGCCCGCTTATGTGACTACGGTCACCTAACAACCCCGGTACGCGGCTTAGCTTGACGGCGACCCGTGAGGCGCGGCGACCGCGGCGCCTCGCGACGGACCTGCAGTGTCTGCCGGACACTCTCACCAAGCACTTCGCAACAAGGATCTGACATCATGGCTTTCGACTCTGCCAACAAGACGGGACGGACCGTCGTCGGTCTGTTTCGCCACCGGGGCGACGCCGAGCAGGCGATCAGCGATCTCAAGGACGCAGGATTCACGCGCGACCAGATCGGCATCGCCATCAAGGACCGCGCCGAGCAGCGCGACCTGGCCGGGAGCGCCGAGACCTCACCGGCAGGCAAGGGCGCCGCAGCCGGCGCCGTGAGTGGCGGGCTGGTCGGCGGGATCATCGGGCTGCTCGGGTCGTTGCTCATACCCGGCCTCGGACCGATCGTCGTCGGCGGCGTCCTCGAATCCGTACTGGTAGGTGCCGGCGCCGGGCTCGCGACTGGCGGCCTCATCGGCGGCTTGATGGGTCTTGGCGTCTCCGAGGAAGACGCCAAGCATTTCGACACCGGGTTCCGCGGCGGCGGCACGCTGGTGACGGTGGATGCGGGCGCGCGGGTGGACGAGGCTCAGCGCATTCTTGGATCGCACAGCGCCGATCTCGGGCCGACCTGGGCCGGGCGCGAGGGTGCCCCGCGGGGGCGCGTCGCCGGCACGACGAGCGATCCGGCCCGGCTGGAGCTGCGCGAAGAGGAACTGGACCTGAGCACCAGTTACGGCGGCAACGAGCGTCGGCGGCATCAGGACCCGCAGTATGCCGGCCCGGAGCGGCGCCTCGTGGGCGTGTGAGTCTGCAGACGGAAGATCGAAGGGGGCGCGAAGGCGCCCCCTTCTGCTTCACCTTCTAACCTGAGGATCCCAACATGGCGGCAGCAGGACGGGCCCGCCGCGCGGTGGTCGGGCTGTTCGACCGCCAGGATGCGGCGCAGACGGCGCTCCGCGCACTCCGGGCCGCGGGGTTCTCCGACCAGGCGATCGGCGTGGTCATGCGCGACCTGGGCAGCGGCCGCGACCTGGATGAGGCTGTAGAGGGGGGAGCCGCGAACGGCGCGGCCACGGGCGCCGCGACCGGCGGGATGGTCGGCGGGCTGCTCGGCCTGCTCGGCTCCCTGCTCCTTCCGGGCGTCGGCCCCATCGTGGCCAGCGGCGTGCTCGGCTCCGCCCTGGTCGGGGCGGGCGCGGGCGCAGCCACGGGCGGGCTGATCGGCGGGCTGGTCGGCCTGGGGCTGTCGCCGGACGACGCGCGGCACTTCGACCGGGGGTTCCGGGCCGGCGGGGTCCTGGTCAGCGTCACGGCGGATGGAGAGCGAGCCGATACGGCGGTCCGCATCCTGAGTCAGCACGGCGCGGACCTCGGACCCTCGCGTACGCCCTACTCCGTGCAGGAGGACGCCGAGCGCCGGTACCACGCCGACGCGACCTACGCCGGCCCGGAGCGCCGAGTGGTGCGCCTGTGACCCGCGGCGAGCAGCACGGCTGATTCGCCCGGCGCGAGCGTCCCGCGCCGCGCCGGGTCCGGAATTCCCGGACCGCCGTAGGCGACGTCGTCGGACGACCAGCGGAACGACCACTCGGTCCCGGCCGGCGGCGCCAGAATGGCGTTCGTTTCCCGGACGAGCTCGAGGTCGGTGCCCAGGTTCACGAGGAGGAGCGTGGCCTGACCGCGACCGCGATCCACCCGAAGCGCCAAGGCACGCTCCGACAACGGGGCCGACTCGACCCGTGGTCCGCGGTCGAGGGCCGCCCCGGACCGGCGGAGCGCCAGCAGATCCCTGTGCAGCCGTAGCGCCTCGGAATGCCGCTCGCGTTCCCGGTTGTCGAGCTGAGATCGCCTGAACGTCGCCGGGTCCGCCGGATCCGGCAGCAGCGCCTGGGCCCCGGGATCGGCCAGGCTCGCGAACTGCGCGAGGTAGGCCGCGCGGCCCTCGCGCACGAGGCGCGCGAGCGACAGCTCGTGGTCGGCGAAGTAGAGGAACGGCGCCGACGCCGCGAACTCGTCGCCCTGGAAGAGCATCGGCGTTCCGGGCCCGAGGAGCAGAAGCGCGGTGAGCGAGCGCCAGCGGCCGGGGCTCGTCAATTGATGCAGCCGGTGGCCGCCGGGAAGCAGGACCGAGACCTGGTCGTGATTCTGGAGGAAGTTCACCAGGCCGGCGTGGCCGCGTTCTCCCTCAGGGGCGAACGCCGCCGCGCTCACGGCGAGCTCCGCCGCCGTGCCGGTGAACCGCTGCAGGTAGCCCTCCCGCCGTCCCGTCGCCGCTATCTGCGCCGAGTGATGGAAGTCGTCGTGCCAGATACCGTCCATGCCCCAGCCGCCCTGCGCCGGCGGCGCAAGCAGCGACCTCCGCTGCGGCTCGTCTTCCGCGATGACGACGGTGGCGCGACCGCGCGCGCACTCGCGCACCCGGCGCGCCACCGCCGCGAGGATATGCTCGTCCGAGGCGTCGTGGACGGTATGGGTGGCATCGAGGCGGAGTCCATCCAGGTGGTACTCGTCCATCCAATGCGCCGCGTTGGAGAGGAAGAACTCCCGCACCGGGCCCGAGCCGTCCCCATCGAAGTGGAGCGAGTCGCCCCACGGCGTCGCGTAACGGTTGGTGAAATAACCGGCCGAAAGCTCGCGGAGGTAGTTGCCGTCGGGCCCGAGGTGGTTGTAGACGACGTCGAGCAGCACGCCGACCCCGAGCGAGTGCGCCCGATCCACGAAGGCGCGGAAGTCGTCCGGCCGGCCATACAGCCGGCTCGGTGCAAAAAGGTCGACCCCGTCGTATCCCCAGCCGAACCGGCCGGGGAAGTCGGCTACCGGCATGACCTCGAGCAGGGTGATGCCGACATCCGCCAGGGCGGGAAGCAGCTCCGCTGCTGCAGCCCAGGTCCCCTGCCGCGTGAACGTGCCGACGTGAAGCTCGTACACGACCTGGCCCTCCAGCGCCTTCCCGCGCCACTCCGCGTCGGTCCACCCGAATGCGGCAGGGTCGATCACTTCGGACGGGCCGTGGGGTCCCTCCGGCTGAAAGCGCGAGGCCGGATCCGGAACGGTGAGGTCCCCATCGAGCCGGAAACGGTAGCGGGTCCCCGCACCCAGGTCGGGTATGAGGGCCTGGAAGTATCCATCGGCACCCGGCGCCAGCGGCTCGAGCCGGCCGCCGGCCTCGAGCACGACATCCACCCGCTCGCGGCGTGCGGCCCAGACCCTGAAGTGGACGCCATCGGGCCATATCTCAGCCCCGATCGGCAGCCGACGCTCCACGCCCGGTCGGACCTCGACGGATTGCGGGGTCACCCGGGGCTCCAGGTTTGGGACATCCTCGAACAATAGCCTGGGGGGGCGCCGCTAACTTCCGTGCATGCCATCCCGGAGATCGCGTGAGATATGATTTCCTGGTCGAGACCTATGCCTCCGAGCGGCTCAAGGTACTCGGCACGTGGAGCTCGTTTCGCGACGACGACCTGGCCGGGCGGCCCCGGGCGGGCGATCGGCGCGGGCGAAGCGTCCTGGAGCACATGGTGCATCAGTGCGTGAGCGAGAACCTCTGGTTCCGCGACCTGCTGGGGGTGGACGTTGGAGCGCCCCCGCTGCCCGCGAGCGAGACGCGGCTCGAGTTCCTGCGCCGGTACGCGGAGGACTCCGCGCGACGGGTTACCGCGCTTGCGGAGACCGACGAGGGATGGTGGGAGGAAACGGTCCGGTTCTTCGACACGACGCGTTCCCGGGCCTGGGTGGTCGTCCGGCGGGTGGCGCATACCGCCCATCCCCGCGGACAGCAGACGGCGCTCCTCCGGATGCTGGGCCGCGAGCTCCACAGCACCTACGGCCCCACTGCGGACACCGGCGGCCTGATGCAGCACCGTGCGCCGACGATCTACCCGTATCCTGACGCGAGCGCGCTGTTGTCCGGCGAGGCAGCGGGTGGGCGAAAGACGCCGCTGCCGAGACCAGGAGACCATCCCGTGACCGAGAGAGGATAGGACCCGGATGCGGGCCATCAGAGTGCACGAGCACGGCGGTCCCGATGTGCTGCGGTACGAAGCGGTGTCAACGCCCGCCCCGGGACCCGGGCAGGCGCTGGTCCGAATCGAGGCGAGCGGGGTCAACTTCATCGATGTGTACCACCGAACCGGTCTCTATAAGGTTCAGCTTCCGTATATCCTCGGGATGGAAGCCGCCGGGATCGTGGAGGCGGTGGCGCCGGACGTCAGCAGTATGCGTCCCGGGGAGCGGGTGGTGTACACCGGACCGCCCGGCGCGTACGCCGAGTACGCCGCGGTTCCGGCGGACCGGCTCGTCCGGTTGCCGGATGGGGTGGACGCGCGTCTCGCCGCCGCGGTCTTTCTCCAGGGTCTCACGGCGCACTACCTGGCGCTCTCCACGTATCCGCTCCGCGCGGGCGACACCTGCCTGGTGCATGCCGCTGCCGGCGGCGTCGGGCTGCTGCTCTGCCAGGTCGCCAAGCGGAGGGGCGCCCGCGTGATCGGCACCGTATCCAGCGAAGCGAAGGCCAGGCTCGCGCGCGAAGCCGGGGCGGACGAAGTCATCATCTACACCGAGCAGGATTTCGAAGCCGAGACCCGGCGTCTGACCGGCAGCGCCGGCCTGCAGGTGGTGTACGACTCGGTGGGGAAGACCACGTTCGACAAGGGGCTCAACCTGCTCGTGCGCCGCGGGATGATGGTGCTCTGCGGCCAATCCAGCGGACCGGTCCCGCCGGTGGATCTCCAGGTGCTGAACCAGAAGGGCTCGCTCTTCGTCACCCGTCCCACGCTCTTCCACTACACCGCGACGCGCGACGAGCTGCTCGCGCGCGCGACCGAGCTCCTCGGCTGGGTCGTCGACGGATCGCTCCGCGTGCGGATCGATCACGAGTATCCGCTGCGCGACGCCGCGGAGGCGCATCGGGCGCTGGAGAGCCGGAAGACCGCCGGCAAGGTACTCTTGCTGCCGGGGTGAGCGGTCACCGCTTACTTTGTGGTTCCATGCGCCTGAACCCGTTCCGCGCCCTGCGTCCGCGGCCCGAGCTGGCGGCCCAGGTGGCCGCGGTGCCGTACGACGTGGTGAGCCGGGACGAGGCGGTGGCGCTTGCGGCGGGGAACCCGCACAGCTTCCTCCACGTCGGCCGGTCCGACATCGATCTGCCGGCCGACACCGATCCCCACGACCCGCGGATCTACGCCGCTGCGCGGGCCGCGCTCGACCGCCTGGTCGCCAGCGGCACGCTGGAGCGGGAGCGGGAGCCCGGCCTGCTGCTTTATCGCCAGGAGATGGATGGCCGGGCGCAGACGGGGATCGTCGGCTGCGTGCACGTGGACGACTACGAGCACGACGTGATCCGGAAGCACGAGAAGACGCGGAAGGACAAGGAAGACGATCGGACGCGGCACGTGCTCACGCTCAATGCGCATGCGGAGCCGGTGTTGCTCACGTATCGTCCGCGACCCGAGCTCGACGACTTGACGCGCTCCGCCGTGCAGGGGCCGCCGCTGTACGACTTCACCGCGCCGGACGGCGTCGGTCACACGGTCTGGCGGGTGCCCGATGCTTCCGCGTGGGTCAGGGCATTCTGCGCGGTGCCCCTCGCGTACGTGGCCGACGGGCACCACCGTTCCGCCAGCGCCTGGCGCGCGGGCCGGGAGCGCAAGGCCGCCAACCCGGCGCATCGGGGCGACGAGGAGTACAACTGGTTTCTCGCGGTCAGCTTCCCTGCGGACCAGCTCAGGATCCTGCCGTACAACCGGCTGGCGAAGGACCTGAACCGTCTCACGGCCGCGGCATTCGCCGACCGGCTGCGGACGCTCGGACGGATCGAGGCGGTATCGGACCCAGCGCCACCGGCGCCGGGCAGCTTCGGCCTGTTCTTCGACCGCCGCTGGCATCGGCTCACCCTCGATCCGTCCTCGATCGACCGCGCCGACCCGATCGGCTCGCTCGACGTGAGCCTGCTGCAGGACCGGGTGCTCAGTCCGCTCCTCGGCATCGGCGATCCGCGGACCGACAGGCGGATCGACTTCGTGGGGGGCATTCGCGGCACGGGCGAGCTCGAGCGGCGGGTGCGCTCGGGCGAGATGGCGCTGGGCGTGGCGATGTACCCGACGACCGTCGAGCAGCTGATGGCGGTGTCGGACGCGGGCGGCATCATGCCGCCGAAGAGCACGTGGTTCGAGCCGAAGCTCAGGAGCGGGCTGTTTGTGCATGAATTGGACTAGGCTATCCGCTATCCGCTATCCGCTCTCTCCGCGGCGGCTTGGTGCCCCGCGCGACCCGACGAGCGGTGGCGGAGCGGGCGGATAGCGGATAGCGGATAGCCATGAAGGTTCTCATAGCCGACAAGTTCGAGACGGTCGGCATCGACGGGCTCAAGGAGCTCGGCTGTATCGTGCTCTCGCAGCCCGACCTCACGCCCGACACGCTGCCGGCCGCGCTCAAGCAGCATGACCCGAACATCCTGATCGTGCGGAGCACCAAAGTGAGCGCGGAGGCGCTCAGGTTGGGGGCGAGCCTCGGGCTGGTGATCCGGGCGGGGGCGGGCATCGACACCATCGACGTGAACGCCGCGTCGGACCTCGGCATCTTCGTCTCCAACTGTCCCGGAAAGAACTCGGTGGCCGTCGCCGAGCTGGTCCTCGGACTGCTGCTGTCGTGCGACCGCAGCATTCCCGACCAGGTGGCCGATCTCCGCGCGGGCAAGTGGAACAAGGCGGAGTACTCCAAGGCACGCGGCCTGCATGGGCGCACCTTCGGCATCGTGGGGCTCGGCCAGATCGGCCGGGAGATCGCGAGCCGCGCCAAGGCGTTCGGGATGCACGTCGCCGCGTGGTCGCGCAATCTCACCCACGAGGAGGCGGACCGGCTGGGACTCCGCTACTGCCAGACGCCGCTCGAGGTCGCCCGCGTGAGCGACGCGGTCTCCATCAACGTCGCGGCGAATGCCGAGACCAAGCAACTGGTGAACGCCGAGTTCCTGGCGGCGATGAAGCCGGGCGCGTATCTCATCAATACGGCTCGCGGCACCGTGGTGGACGAGGCGGCGCTCGCGGCCGCCGTCAAGGAGAAGGGCATCCGGGCCGGGCTCGACGTCTTCCAGAACGAGCCGGCCGGCGGAAGCGGGTCCTGGGACAGCGCCCTGGCGAAGCAGCCGGGCGTGTACGGCACCCACCACGTGGGCGCGTCCACCGAGCAGGCGCAGGTGGCCATCGCGCACGAGGTCGTCCGGATCGTGCACGAGTTCATCCAGGAGGGCAGCGTCCCCAACTGCGTGAATCGCCTGGCCAAGAGTGCCGCCACGCACATCCTCGCGGTGCGGCACAAGAACCGCCCCGGCGTGCTGGCGGACGTGTTCCGTATCCTCGCCGACCGCACGATCAACGTCGAGGAAGTCGAGAACATCATCTATCACGGCGCGCACGCGACGCTGGCGCGCATCCATCTCGACGCGGGTCCCGGCGCCGATGCGCTCGAGGCAGTGCGCCGGGCCAACGAGAACATCATCAGCGTCGAGCTGACCGAGATCGACGGGAGGAAGTAGGTGAGCGACCGCATTTACAACTTCAGCGCGGGGCCGGCCACACTGCCCGAGCCGGTGCTGAAGCAGGCACAGCAGGACATCTGGAACATCGCCGGCAGCGGCATTGGGGTGCTGGAGCACAGCCACCGCGGCAAGGTGTTCGACAAGGTGGCGGACGAGGCGGAGCAGGCGTGCCGCGAGCTCGCCGGCATCCCGGACGGGTATCGCGTGCTCTTTCTCCAGGGCGGCGCGTCGCTCCAGTTCGCGATGATCCCGATGAATTTCCTGCCGAAGGGCGGCATGGCCGACTACCTCGTGACCGGCATCTGGTCGCAAAAGGCGGTCAAGGAGGCCAAGCTCATTGGCAAGGTGCACGAGGCGGCCTCGAGCGGGGACCAGAACTTCAGCTACATCCCCGCGCAGAGCGCCATCCGCTACTCCGAGCGGCCGGCGTACGTGCACGTCACCACGAACAACACCATCTTCGGGACCCAGTGGGCCTCGGAACCCGACGTCCCGGCCGGCGTGCCGCTCATTGCCGACACGTCAAGCGATATGTTCAGCCGGCCCATCGACGTGTCCAAGTACGGGCTGATCTACGCCGGCGCCCAGAAGAACCTGGGGCCCGCGGGGGTAGTGCTCGTGATCATCCGCGACGATCTCGTCGAGGCGGGCCCGAAGGACCTCCCGACCATGCTGCAGTACCGGACGCACGTCGCCGAGAAATCGATGTACAACACGCCGAATACGTTCGGGATCTACCTGATGGGGCAGGTGTTCAAGTGGATCCAGGACCTCGGCGGGCTCCGGACCATGGCGGACCAGAACACCGAAAAGGCCAGGATCCTGTACGACTACCTGGACCAGAGCGACTTCTTCCGGGGGACGGCTCGCCCGGACAGCCGCTCGCTCATGAACGTCTGCTTCCGCGCGCCCACCGAGGATCTCGAGGCCAAGTTCGTGGCCGAAGCGACCAAGCGCGGGCTCGATGGTCTCAAGGGGCACCGCTCCGCCGGCGGGATGCGCGCGAGCATCTACAACGCCTTCCCGCGCACCGGCGTGCAGGCGCTGGTGAACTACATGAAGGATTTCGAGCGCGCGAACCGGGGGGCGGCGGCGACCGCATGAGAGTCTCCTGGCGCCTGGCGTGAACGCTCGCGGCCGGCTGCGGGTACGAGACCACCGGGGCCAGCCCGAACCCGGCGCGGCTCACAGTTGCCCGGGCAACTATGGGCAGACGGTGCCCGAGACGCGGACCTTCGCCCAGCTCGCGCCCGGCGACTATGGAGTGACGGCCGCTTCGGTCACCGCCGGCGCGACCACCTATGTGCCGGTGCCGGCGACGCAGACGGTGACCCTGTCGTCGGGCGAGGAGGAGGCCGTCGGCGTCGGGTGCGCGCCGTGAGCGCCGTTCTCGCCCACAGACGCCGGCGCTACGCCCCGCGGGTCACCGGACCGCGGATGAGGAACGCCGCGAGAGCGCCGAGGAGCACCATGAGAATGGTGTCGTAGACGATCTGCTTGACCACGTGGGCGCCGGGCATCGGCTGCACCACGTAGTAGATGATATAGGTCGGCACGACCGTCAGAAAGGCGACCGCCAGGCCGAAGCGAAGGCCCTGCGGGAGCCAGGGCGTGTTCTCCACGCCGCGCGAGTAGATCCACACGAACGCACCGGCCAGCATCACGTGCGCCAGGATCATGAGCGGAAAATGTTGCTGTGACTCGGCTTCGGGCCGGAAGAGGTTGGGCAGCTGGGCGTAGTCGGCTGCCAGCAACGTGCCGTGGACGATGAAGCTGCCGACCATCCAGGCGATGAAGACGATGAGCCAGGCAAAGAGGAGCTTCCGGTTCATACTGCCTCCGTGGTTGTCGGTGACAGGCATGCGCTTGGACGAGCTACCTCCGCGCGTCAAACTACAACTGCGTCGCCCTTACCTGCTCGAGCGCTCAGCAGCTCGTCTACCGCGCGCCGACCAGCGCCACGCACCCCAGTGAGCACAGCGTTGGCATGATGTGTCGCGTTCCCCGGCCGGTCAAGCGTCCCGATCCGCGAACGAGCGCCGGCAGCCGGCGCTGCGCTCCCGAGGCGCGGCCGCCTCGATTCATCCCACCCAGGCTTCCGAAGATACGATCCAGTTACGCCCCTGGGCAGCGTTCAGTCTCGGAACCATTCGCGGAACGCCGGCGTTAGACGCATGTTCCCGGATACCTGGGCAGGACACGTCCCTATGACACTCACGAGCCACTACGACGCGTTGATCATCGGGGCCGGGCAGGGCGGGGTGCCGCTTGCCCGCGCACTCGCGGCTGCGGGTCGCCGCACCCTGCTGGTCGAGCGCACCCACGTCGGCGGCACCTGCATCAACGAGGGCTGTACGCCCACCAAGACCATGGTGGCGAGCGCCCGGGTCGCGTATCTGGCCCGGCGCGGTGCCGACTACGGCGTGCGCACCGGCCCGATCGCCGTGGATCTGGCGCGAGTCCGGGAGCGGAAGCGCGCCATCGTCGAGAGCTTCCGCGGCGGCAGCCAGCAACGGCTCGAGAGCACGGAGCGCCTCGACCTCCTGTTCGGCGACGCCCGCTTCATCGGCCCGCGCGCCGTCGAGGTCCGCTCGACCTCGAACGGTGGCGCGACGCGCCGGATCTCCGCCGATCTCGTCTTCATCAACACCGGCGGGCGCTCCGCGCGGCCGAAGCTCGAGGGCCTGGCCCGCGTGCCCGCCCTTGACTCGACCTCCATAATGGAGCTGGGGAACCTGCCCGCCCATCTGCTCGTCATGGGCGGCGGATACATCGGACTCGAGTTCGCCCAGATGTTCCGGCGCTTCGGGAGCCGGATCACGGTGGTGCAGCGGAACGCCCAGCTACTCCCGCTCGAGGACGAGGACATCGCCGCCGAGGTGCGCGTCATTCTCGAGCAGGACGGCCTCGACATCATCACCAGCGCCGACGCCCGCTGCGTGGAGCCCGCGGGTGACGGCGTCCGGCTCGGTATCCGGACGCCCGAAGGTGATCGCGCGCTGGAGGGGTCGCATCTCTTGCTCGCGGCCGGCCGCTCGCCCAATACCGAGACGCTCGACTGCGCTGCTGCCGGAGTCGAAACCGACGCGCAGGGCTACGTGAAGGCGAACGAGCGGCTCGAGACCACGGCAGAGGGCGTCTATGCCCTGGGTGACGTCAAGGGCGGGCCACAGTTCACCCACATCTCGTACGATGACTACCGTGTCGTGCGCGACAATCTGCTGAACGGCGGCGGGGCCACGACCCGCGACCGGCTGGTCCCTTACACGGTGTTCATTGATCCGCAGCTCGGCCGAGTGGGCCTGAGCGAGAAGGACGCCCGGAAGCGAGGACTCGACGTGAAGGTGGCGAAGATGCCCATGAGCTACGTCGCGCGCGCCCTCGAGATGGACGAGTCCCGCGGCTTCATGAAGGCCGTGGTGGATGCCGGATCGCGCCGGATTCTCGGAGCGGCCGTGCTGGGCATCGAAGGCGGCGAGCTGATGTCGGTCTTCCAGATGGCTATGATGGGGAATGTGACCTGCGACACATTGCGCGAGGCCGTGTTCGCCCATCCTCTGTTGGCCGAGTCCCTCAATAATCTGTTCGCCACGCTCGACGCGTGAGGAGCCCCGGATGACTCCAACTCTTCTTGCGACCTCGAACCGTCTCCGGGACCGTCTCGCGTCGAGTTTGGCCGAGGCGCGCGAGCGCACGCTCGAGATCGTGGCACCCCTCTCGGAAGACGACCTGCACCGGCAGCACGACCCGCTGATGAGCCCGGTGGCCTGGGACCTGGGACACATCGCCGCCTTCGAGGAGCTATGGCTGACCCGGAACCTCGACGGTGCGATCGAGTTCACCGAGATGCCGGGCCTGTACAACCCGTTCGAGCATCCGCGCCGGGTGCGCGGCCAGCTCCGCTTGCCGGGACTGGCGGAGGTGCGGGAGACGCTGGGCGACATCCGCGCCCGGGTGCTCGCGCGCCTGCGGGACGTCGACGTCGAGGGCGGGAGCGAGCTCCTCCGCGAAGGGTACGTGTACCACATGGTGCTGCAGCACGAATACCAGCACGGCGAGACGATCCTCCAGACTCTGCAGCTCAAGCAGGGCGCTCCCTACACGCCGGTCGAGCGTCGCGCGCTTCCGGTGGGCCGCGAGCTCGTGCCCCCCGGCGCGATGGTCCGGTTCGCCGGCGGATCGGTCGAGCTCGGCACCGACGACCGGAGCGCCGCGTACGACAACGAGCGGCCGCGGTATGCCGTGCGCCTCCGCCCGTTCTGGATCGACGTGACCCCCGTGACCAACGCGGCGTTTCTCGAGTTCATCGAGGCCGGCGGCTATTGCCGGCGCGACTGGTGGTCCGACGCGGGCTGGACGTGGCTCCAGGCGGCCGGTGTCTCGGCCCCCAAGCACTGGTATCGCGACGACGGCGAGTGGCGGACCCGCACGATGGATCTGGTGCGGCCGCTCGATCGGAGCCGGCCCGTGTGTCACGTCGCGTGGTACGAGGCCGACGCCTACGCGCGCTTCGCGGGGAAGCGCCTCCCGACCGAAGCCGAGTGGGAGGCCGCCGCGTCGTGGGATCTCGCCACCGGCACTGCGCGCGCGTATCCCTGGGGCGACGAGCCCCCGACGCCCGCGCTCGCCAACGTGGACCAACTCGCGTTCGATACCGCCCCGGTGGGCGCGTACGAACGGAACCGCTCTCCAGTGGGCTGCTATGGCATGATCGGCGACGTCTGGGAATGGACCGCGAGCGACTTCACGGGCCATCCCGGCTTCCGCCCCCATCCCTACGCCGAATATTCCGAGGTCTTCTTCGGATCCGAATACAAGGTCCTTCGCGGCGGCTCGTGGGCCACGCGGCCGGGCGCCATCCGCAACACTTTCCGCAACTGGGACTACCCCATCCGCCGCCAGATCTTCAGCGGCTTTCGCTGCGCGCGCGACGCGTGATGAGGAACCGAGGATGACAAACGCAGCCAGAGTCACCGCCCCACGGGCCAACCCTCGGATGCTGGCCGAGGTCGCGGCCGGTCTGTCCGCTCCGCAGAAGGAGCTGCCGCCCAAGTATTTCTACGATCACCGCGGGTCCGAGCTCTTCGAGGAGATCACGCGGCTTCCCGAGTACTACCTCACGCGCGCCGAGCGGGCGCTCCTCGAGGGCTGGATGCCGCGCCTGATTCCGTCGCTTCGCACGCGGGCGCTGGTAGAGCTCGGCGCCGGCAGCGCCGAGAAGACGCACATCGTTCTCGATGCGATGCGGGCGGCGGGCACCGCCGAGCTCTACGTCCCGATAGACGTGAGCGCGGCCTTCCTCCGGGAAACGGCGGACCGGCTCCGGCGCGAGTACCCCGGCCTCACCGTGACGCCTGCGGTGGCGGATATCGCCGAGGAACTGACCGTCCCGCGACCGCTGCCCGCCCCGGCGCTCTTCATCTTCCTCGGCAGCACCATCGGCAACTTCTATCCGCCGGCCGCCATCCGGCTCCTCGCCCGCGTGCGCGGCGCGATGCGCTCCGGGGACCGGTTCCTGATCGGCGCGGACCTGCGGAAGGATCCAGCGGTGATCGAGGCGGCGTACAACGACGCGACGGGCGTGACCGCCGAGTTCAACCGCAACATGCTGCGCGTGCTGAACTACGAGCTCGCCGCCGACTTCGACCCCGACGCGTTCGAGCACCGCGCGTTCTACGACCGCGAGGCGCACCGCATCGAGATGCACCTCGTGGCGCGCTCGGCCCATCGGGTAGCGGTTCCCGGGATCGGTGAAGTGCGTTTCGCCGAAGGAGAATCGATCCGCACCGAGATCAGCTGCAAGCACGACCTGCCCAGCCTTGCCGCGGTCTTCTCCGCGGCGGGGCTCCACCTCGACGCCTGGCAGACCGATGCCGCGCGCCGCTTCGTGCTGGCCGTGGGAGCGCCCGTATGAGGCGCCTTTCGCGCTGCGACCTGCTCGCGCATCTGGAGGGCAGCATCTTCACGGCCCCGGCGATGGCATCGCTGACCCCGCGGCGGATCGGGGCGGAGGTCGAGCTGATCCCGCTGGACGCCGCGAGCGGCCGGCGGCTGCCGCTCGGGGGTGAGAGCGGCCCGGCCATTCTGCCGTTCCTCCGGCGCTTCGCCGCCCGGCAGGGTTGGGGCGAGACCTGCACGCCGAAGGGCGTGCCGTGCTTCCTCGTGCGCGGCGGCGGGACGATCGGCTTCGAGCCCGGCGGACAGATCGAGTACGCCGCGCCACCGAGCCGCTCGGTGACCGCGCTGGTGAACCGGCTCCGCTCTGTGGTGCTCCCGCTTCGGGCCGCAGCCGGCGCCGAGGGGATCGAGCTGCTGTCCAGCGGGATCGACCCCCACAACAGCCAGGCCGACGCTCCGCTGCTGTTCGACAGCAAACGGTATCACCGGATGGCGGAGCATTTCGCGACCATCAGCCCCTTCGGCGGCGTGATGATGCGGCAGACCGCGTCCATCCAGGTCAGCCTCGACTTCGACGACGAGCCGAGGGCGCGGTGGCGCCTGCTGAACGCGATCGCGCCGTACGTGACGGCCATCTTCGCGAGCTCGCCGGTGTACGCGGGGAGCCCCACGGGCCACCAGAGCTTCCGGGCGCACGCGTGGCGCCGGCTCGATCCGCGGCGCACGGGCCTGCCGTTCGACGGCGCCCGGCCGGCGCAGGCGTATCTCGACTTCGCCCTCGCCGCCCCGGCGATCCTGCTCCCGACCGTAGGCGGCTCCTGTCTGCCGTTCGGCGAGTGGCTGGTTCGCGCCAACCCTTTGCTGGACGAGTGGGAGACGCATCTCTCGACGCTCTTCCCCGAGGTGCGCCCGCGCGGACACTGCGAGGTGCGCTCGGCCGATGCCGTAGATCCGGCCTGGTATGCGGCGCCGATCGCGTTTCTCGCAGGCCTCGCATACGATCCGCACGCCTCGCGCGCGGCGCTCGATCTGGTGCCCGCGCCCGACCCGGCGCTGCTGGAGCACGCGGGCCGCGACGGCCTGCGCGATCCGGCGATCGCGCGGACGGCGGATGCGCTGTTCGAGATCGCGCTCGGCGGCTGTCGCGCCCTCGGCACCAGCTTCGTGCACCCGGCGCACCTGGACGAAGCCCGTGCGTTCTACGACCGCTACACCCGGCGCGCGCTGTCTCCTGCGGACGACGTCAGCAGCACCGCCATCGCGGCCTGAGGTGTTCACACGGAGGCGCGGAGGACGCGGAGAACTGCACTTGAAGTGGTCTCATGACCGATAATCCGGATGCCCGAGCGTGAGACCACAACCCAAGGCAGTTCTCCGCGTCCTCCGCGCCTCCGTGTGAACCGCTGTTGTCGCTGCCGGTCCCCAGACTTGATTCGCGCGGTGGCGGGTGCCATTCTGCGGGATGGCCATTCGCGCGCTTCTGCTCGCCGGCTGCGCGGTCGCGGCGGGCGTCGCTCCACTGCAGGCACAGTCGGGCAAGCTCGGTCGGATCTCCTTCCCCAACTCGGGTGCCAAGGCGGCGCAACCGGCGTTCGTGAAGGGCGTGCTGCTGCTGCACAGCTTCGAGTACGAGGACGCGGCCGCCGCGTTCCGCGAGGCGCAGCGGATCGATCCCGGGTTCGCGCTCGCCTACTGGGGCGAGGCGATGACCCACAATCATCCGGTCTGGAACGAGCAGGACCTCGACACGGCGCGCGCGATCCTGGCGCGGCTCGCGCCCGTGCGGGAGGCGCGGGCGGCCAAGGCGCGCACCGCCCGCGAGCGCGCGTGGATCGAAACGGTCGAGACCCTCTATGGGGAGGGCGAGAAGGCGCGGCGGGACACGCTCTACGCCGCCGCCCTCGCGCGCCTCGCGTCCGCCTACCCGGAGGACCACGAGGCGCAGGCGTTCCACGCGCTCGCCCTGATGGGTTTGAGCCAGTCGGTGCGGAACGTCCCGACCTACATGCGAGCTGGCGCGATCGCGCAGGAGGTGTTCCTGGCGAACCCGCAGCACCCCGGGGCCGCCCACTACCTGATCCACGCGTTTGACGACGCCCAGCACGCGCCGCTCGGACTGCGCGCCGCGCGGGCGTATTCGAAGATCGCGCCGGGCGCCGACCACGCCCAACACATGACGAGCCACATTTTTCTCGGCCTTGGCATGTGGGACGAAACAGTCGCGGCGAACGAGGTAGCCTCGACCGGGATCGAGCGCGACCGCACCAAGTGGGGGCCGGGGCACTACACCCACTGGCTCGGATACGGGCTGCTGCAGCAGGGGCGCTTCACCGAGGCGCGGCAGCACCTCGAGGGCGTGCGGCCGAATCTCGGCACCCCGCCCCGGATCCCGCGGAAGGCGTACCTCCTGGCGATGCGAGCGCACTATCTGGTGAGCACCGAGCGCTGGGCGGACCCGGTGGCCGGTTGGGAGCTCGACGTGACGGGTGTCGGGCCCGGCCCGCAGGCCATGGACGCGTTCGCCCTGGGGTTTGCCGCACTGGGCCGGAGCGACCGCGCAGCCGCCGACCACTGGCTCGCCAAGTTGGAGCGCCGATCACAGGGCTCGCAGGCGTCCGATCGGTATGGGGTCAATGCGCAGATCCCCGGCATTCTCAGCAAGGAACTCCGCGCGCTGCTCGTGCTCGTCGACGGCCACAAGGACGAAGCGCTGGCCATGCTGCGCGAGGCCACGGCGGCGGAAGACACGTTGCCGCTGGAGTACGGCCCGCCCGATATCGTGAAGCCGACCCACGAGCTCCTGGGCGAGGTGCTGCTCGGCCTGGGCGACGGGCGCGAGGCGCAGCGTGAGTTCGAGCGCTCGCTCCAGCTGGCCCCGAAGCGCGCGCTCTCGCTGCTCGGCCTCGCGCGCGCTGCCACGATGAGCGGCGACCGCGAAGCCGCCTCCCGCGCCCATGCCGAGCTCCGGCGCATCTGGCACAAGGCGGACGGCGACGTGGCGTGGGTGCGCGAGGTTGCGCGACGTTGGTAGCTTCTCCGCTATCGGCTATCGGCTATCCGCTATCCGCTATCCGCTATCCGCGACTGCATGCACGCGTCGCTCCGCTGCGCGAACCGAGCGGCTGCCGAGCGAGCGGATAGCGGACAGCCGATAGCGGATAGCTAGCTTCTCGTCACTACGTATTCCCCACAGCCGGCATACTCGATCGTCACGGTGGACGCGTTGCCCCCCCGGGTTACTACGAGCGTGAGCACCCCGGCGTCGAAGCGCGGGGCCTCCGTGCACCCCGCGTCGTAATGCAGGGCCTGGTCGGTCGTGACCGACGCCGACCAGACGGCGTTCTCCCGCGCCCAGGTCGACGTCCCGCCGATGGTCCAGGTGCCGCTGGGGAGCGCCTGATTCCGTGCGATGCTCCCCGGCGTATCCGCGGTGAAGTCGGACGACCAGGTGCGCGTGTGCGTGGTGACGGAGCCGTTGGCGTGCGTGAACACGGTGACGAAACCGGTCACATCGTGCTGCAGCGCGTCCGGATTGCCGTTGATCTCGCGCACGCCGTTCCGGAGCGCGGACACGATGGCGCCGCTGACCAGGCGCTCGCGCGTGGTCAGAAAGTCCACGAAGCGCACCCGCCGGGCCCAGTCGAGATCGGTCGGCGTGGGATCCACCACATCGATGATGCCGGAGCGGGTGATCGTGCGGAGTGGCAGCGAGAGCACGCAGGGCGGATCGAACGTGAATCGCACCGAGTCGGGGACGATGTCGCCGTCCTGGTCGGTCGGCGCCGGGCTCGCGGTGGGCCGCGGCGTGCATTGCGCGCCGAAAGGCGCGAACGCCGCGACGCTGAAGCTCGCGTCGCCCACGGTCTCCGAAGACAGGATGTCCCCCTGCGCGTCCGCGTCGTCGGTGACCGCCTCGGCCGCGAACTCCGCCTGCGCCTGGGTCAGCGCGCCGCCGGACGGGCCGGCGCCCTCGTCGCTGCACGCCGCGAGGCCGAGCAGGAGGGTGCTTGCTGTCGCGGCGCGCCATCGGATGAGCGTGCTCATGAGTGCTACTCCTTGCATCGGTGTCGGTGTTGGTACGCGGGTGGTCGCGACCGGACGGTAGGACGGGACGGGGTAGGGAAGCGTTAAGAGCTGAACCGTCGAGGGGGGATTGATGCGCTGGTGGATCGCCATTGGTCTGGTCGGGGGCCTCGTGACGTGCGCTCCGGCGCCACGGGCTCGGGCCCAGGAGTCCGCCGTCGCGGCGCTCGCGACCGAGTACGTGGATGCCTTCTTCGCCGCGAACCCCGAGGAGTTCACCGACCACGGCATCCCGGGCGCCCGTCATGACAGGATCCGCGACAATTCGCTCGCCGCGCTCGAGCGCTGGCGCCGGCGCGAGGACGGATGGCTGGCCCGGGCGCGCCGGATCGACGGAGCCGCGCTGGCCGGCGGACCGGACTGGGCGACCTACGGCATTCTGCGCGCCGAGCTCGAGGGGCGGGTGGCCCAGCGGGTGTGCCGGTACGAGCTCTGGCAGCTGAGCACCTCGGGCGGCTGGCAGACGGGCTACCCGTCGCTCGCGCGCTCGCAGCCGGTCGGCACGGCCGCCTACCGGGCGCAGGCGCTCCGGCGCTGGCGCCAGTTGCCACGCTATATCGAGACCGACGTTGCGAATCTCCGGACCGGACTTCGGCGGGGGTACGTGGCGCCGAGGCCAGTGGTCGAAGGCGTCATCCGCCAGCTCGACGGGCTGCTCGCCACGCCGCCCGACTCCTCTCCCTTCGCTTCACCCGCCCTGCGAGATTCGACGCCCGAGTTCCGGCGCGCGTTCGTGGCCATCGTGCGCGACCGGATCAATCCGGCCGTCCGCCGGTATCGCGACTTTCTCGCGAAGGAGTACCTGCGCCAGGCCCGCGCATCGATCGCGGTGTCCCCGAACCCGGACGGGAGTGCGTGCTATCGCGCCTCCGTGCTCCGCTACACGACGCTCGACCTCCCCGCCGATTCGATCTTCGAGCGCGGCCGGCGCGAGCTCGCCGCCATCGAGCGGGGGATGAGCGAGCTCGGCCGGCGGGCGTTCGGGACCGGCGACGTGCCGGCCATCCTCCAGCGCCTCAAGACCGAGCCCGCGCTCACCTTCCGCACCCGGCAGGAAATCATCGACTCGTCCGCCGCCGCCGTGGCGCGGGCGGAGGCCGTAGTCCCGCGCTGGTTCGGGCTGTTGCCGAAGGCCAAGGTCATCATCGAGCCGTATCCGGAGTTCCGGCAGCGCACCGGCGCGGTCCCGTCGTACAACCAGGCCGCGGAGGACGGGTCACGACCCGGCATTTTCTGGATCAACACCTGGGCGCCCGAAAAGCAGAGCCGCGCCAAGCTGGAGAGCACCGCATTCCACGAGGCCGTTCCCGGCCATCACTTCCAGGTCACCATCGCGCAGGAGCGGGGGGCGTCGCACCGGCTGGCGCGCTACTTCTCGAACTCGGGCTACGTGGAGGGGTGGGCGCTGTACTCCGAGACGGTGGCGGGCGAGATGGATGTGTTCAGCTCGGATATCGGGCGCATGGGACTCCTGGCGAGCCAGGCCTGGCGCGCGGCGCGGCTGGTGCTCGATGCGGGCATTCATACGCTGGGCTGGACCCGGGAGCAGGCCGCGGAGTTTCTCGCCGCGCACACCGTGATCGCGCCGACGATCGTGGAGGGCGAGATCGATCGGTACATCTCGGTGCCCGGGCAGGGATCGTCCTACCTGCTGGGCAACCTCGAGATTCGAGCGCTCCGCACCGAGGCCGAGCGCCGGCTGGGAGAGCGGTTCGATATCCGGGAGTTCCACGACCGGGTGCTGGAGGACGGCGCGCTGCCGCTTCCGATGCTGCGGGCCAAGCTCCTCGGTTGGATCCGGTCCTCAGGCGGTTGAACCACAAAGAGAGGAAGGACACCAAGGCCGCTGGGCGAGACCCGATCTCCGCACTCGCGCAGCGCCCTTCGTGTTCTTCCTCTCTTTGTGGTTATCGCCCTTCTGCAGACAGCAAGGAGCTGCTTCGGCGCCGGATGGTGGGGGAACAGCCGCCGCGCCCCCTCGGCGTGGCGCCGCGCGAGATCGCAGCGCCCCCGGTTCCGCCACACGTAGCCGAGCAGCATCCTGATCCGGTAGTTACCGGGGTCGATGGCCGCGGCACGCTCCATGGCGGCCACCCGCCCCGGATCACCGTACGCCACCATCGAGCCGAGCTGGCTCGCGCTCCGCGCCGAGAACACGAGCCCCGCCGTGACCACGGCGGCCGCAAGCCGGCGGGCGCGCTGCCCGTTGAGGTCGAGCTCGAGGACGGGACGCCTCGGCGGTCGGGCGAGGAGCCCGAGTCCGGCCCACACGAAGAACGTCGGCGCGGGAAGGAGCAGCACCGCGTCGAAGCTCCCGACCACCGCGGTCGTGGCGAGGAGGAGGATGAGCGTGAGGCTCTCCGTACCCTCGGTGGTCTCGGGCGCCATGCGCCAGCGTCTCCACGCCCCGATCGCGAGCGCGGCCGCCGCGCCGGCCAGCGCGAGCGTCGCCAGAGTGCCGCGCTCCGCGACCGACGCGATCCAGTCGCTGCTGGGCCACGGGTTCGTGGGGATGAAGTCATCCGCGTCGAACGCGGGGTCGCCCGGCGTGGTGTAGCGGGGGTAGGCGACCGCCCAGTTGCCCGGTCCCACGCCGAGCACGGGATGGGCGGCGGCCATCCGCAGGGTGTTCGCGTACTGCACCAGCCGCCCCTTGCCGCTCCCATCCCGGTAGTTGGCCACGTCCTTGAGCGAGTCCAGGTAGGGCGAGTCGGACCGCCACTCGAGCGTGTTGGGCAGCACGAGCGCGAGCACCCCGCCCACGCCGATCCCGAGCGCGAACTGCAGCATCCGGCGGCGGCTGGTCACGTCGCGCCAGAGAAATCCCAACCACAGCCCTTCGACCGCGACGATGGCGAGCGCGGCGATCGCGCCGAGCCACGCGGCGCGCGAGCGGGAGAGCACCAGCGCCGCACCGAGCACGATCGCCCCCGCGGCCGGGAGCCACGCCTCCCGCCGCCTCCGGGACTCGAGCGTCGCGAGCAACAGCACCGGCAGGCCGAGCGCCACGAAGTGCGCCATGAAGTTCCGGTTTCCGAAGGCCCCGCCGGGCGCCCGTCGCTCTGCGAAGAGCGGCGACTCGACGCCGTAAGCCTGAAGCAGAGCGGTCATGGCCGCGAGCACGACGCCCGCCGCCAGCGTGAAAAGCAGCTGGCGCGCCAGCCCGGCCGAGCGGATCCCCCGCGCGGCCCAGAAGACGAGCACCCCGGAGACGGTGAGGCCCAGCGAACGGACGGCGAGCCAGTGGTTGGTGGCGAACAGGGCGGAGACGATGCACAGCAACAGGAAGACGGCGAGCAGCGCGTCGGCGAGCGACAGCGAGAGTCGCCGCGCGCGCGATACCAGGAGCGCCGCGGATCCGGCGCCGGCCAGGTGCAGCGCGAGCTCCTTCGGGACCGCGTGCCGATCGAGATCGAACAGCGGGAACGGCACGGCGGCGAGCACCGCCGCCACGGCGCCCGCCTGGAGCAGCAGCAGCGCCACCCGGGCCGTTCGGCCGGGCGCGGCGCGCGCCCTGAGCTCAGTCGCCCGCGAAGCGATCGCCATAGCGGAGCGGTGCACCGGCAGCCCACGGGCGGTACTCGTTGGCGAACGTGATCCGCTCCGCCAGACTCGGGTGGCCCGCCCGCCAGAACGTGTACAGCGGAGCCGGGCGTGGCACGGTGAGGTTTTCCTGCTGGAGCTTCACGAACGCGGTCGCGGCCGCGCGGTTGTCCCGGGTAATCTCGAGCCCGAACCGGTCCGCCTCGCGCTCCTGGTAGCGCGAGAATGCCAGCGCCAGGGGCTGGATCACGAACGATACCAGCGACGTGAGGAGCAGGAGCAGCGGGACGGAGGCGGGATCGTCGAGCCGGTCAAAGCCGAAGCGACCGCCGAACCGGCGAAGGAGGCTGCCGGCCGATCGGTGCACGACCCAAAGGGCGAAGAGCACCAGCAGCCAGTTCATCGTCACGAGCACGAGCACGTGCCGGAGCGCGTAGTGCCCCATCTCGTGTCCCAGCACGAACAGGATCTCTTCCGGGGTCAGCTGCTCCAGCAGCGTGTCGTAGAGGACGATGCGCTTGGTGGTCCCGAACCCCGCGACGTAGGCATTGAGTGCCTTGGTGTCGACGCTCTTGTCTACCTCGTACACCCGGCTCCCTTCGATCCCGGCCCGGGACGCCTGGTCGAGGATCCGGGCCTCGAGGGCCTTGTCCGACAGCGGGCCGAAGTCGTTGTAAAGCGGCGAGACCCAGACCGGAACCACGATGAAGGTAGTGACCAGGATCGGGAGCGCGGCCAGGCCGGCCCAGAGCCACCAGCGGCGCGGGCTCCGCCGCAGGAGGCCGTACGGGACGATCGCGAGCAACGGCCCCACCACCAGCCCGAGCGCCAGTGACGTCGCGGAATCCGACGCCCATTTGCCGATCGTCTGGTTCGACAGCCCGTAGGCATGCTGGCGCACGTATTGCTCGTACCAGTCGAGCGGCAACGTCACCACCGACACGAGCAGGATGAAAAGCGCGACGTAGACCAGGAGGGTGCCGAGCCAGCCGCGGCCGATGCGTCGCGCCAGATCGCGCAGGCGCGCCGACCAGCCGAACGCGAGGATCGCGGCCGGCAGCGCGAAGGCGATCAGCGTGTTCAGGATCCAGAGCCCGTTGCCGGTCCGGTGATAGCGCACGGCGAGCTCGCTCGGCTCGGGAATCGGCACCGCGGCCTGGACCGCGGCCAGCAGAGTTTCGAACGACAAGACCCCTCCAAGCGACGCGAACGGCGGAGTACAATTGGACATGCCGCACGACAATCCGGCGCTCGTCTCCACGTCATGGCTCGGCGCGCATCTCGACCGCGCCGACGTTCGGGTCGTGGACGCCTCGTGGTACCTGCCCACCAGCGGCCGGGACGCCGCCGCCGAGTTTGCTGCCGGCCACATTCCCGGGGCCGTCTTTTTCGATCTCGACGCCTCGAGCGACCGCACGACGCAATTGCCGCACATGCTGCCGCCGGCCGATGCGTTCGCGGAGCGAATGAGCGGGCTGGGGCTGAGCGACGGCGACCTGGTCGTGGTATACGACGGATCGGGCGTGAATCTAAGCGCGCCGCGCGTCTGGTGGACGTTCCGGGTGTTCGGGCACGAGCGGGTCAGCCTGCTGGACGGCGGACTGGTCAAATGGACAGCGGAGCAGCGCCCGCTCGAAGCCGGCGTCCCGACCCCGCCCCGGGGCCGATACACCGCCCGGCTCGATGCGCATGTGGTGCGCACCCTCCCCGACATGCTGGCCAACCTCGCCAGCGGACGGGAGCAGGTCGTGGACACCCGACCCGCCGCACGCTTCGACGGATCCGAGCCCGAATTCCGTCCGGGGGTGCGGAGCGGCCACATGCCGGGCAGCCGCAACGTCCCCTTCGGTGATCTTGTGGGGCCGGATGGGACGGTCCTCCCTCCCGCGGCGCTCCGCACCCGGCTCACCGCAGCCGGCGTCGATCTCAGCCGACCCGTCGTCGCCAGCTGCGGGTCCGGCACCAGCGCATGCAGCGTGGTCTTGGCGCTCCACCTCCTCGGGCACGACCGGGTGGCGGTGTACGACGGAAGCTGGGCGGAGTGGGGCGCCCGGCCGGACACGCCGGTCGAAACCGGAGCCGCGCCTTGAAGCCAACCTCGGCGGCGGCGTTCGGCTGCGGAGCGCTGGTTTGCCTGCCGTTCATCGGAATCGGGGTCGGGGCGACGGTGATCGCCGTCTCGAGATACACCGCCGGGGATCGGCCGGGCGCGACGGCGCTCGCATTCTTCGGATTCGTGTTCGCGTTCGTGGGCATCGGCGCGTTCGTGGCCATCGTTGCCGGCCGGCGGGAGCGGCGCCGGCGCGAGCAGCGAGAGGAGGGGGATCCCGAGTCGCCATGGCTCTGGCGCGAGGACTGGGCAGCCGGGCGCGTCCGCGACGCGAACCGCAGCGCCGCCGCCAGCCGGTGGACGTTCGCGCTGATGTGGAACCTTGTCGCGCTGCCGGCCGCGTGGTTCGGCGTGCGCGACGCGATCACGAAGGACAAGCCGGCCGCCGCGCTGGTCCTGCTGTTTCCCGCCGTCGGTCTCGGGCTCATCGTCGCCGCGGCACGCGCCTCGATGCGCTCGCGGAAGTTCGGCGCCTCACGCCTCGATCTGGCCACGACCCCCGGGGCGATCGGCCAGGGCCTGGGCGGCGTGATCCGAACGCCGGCCGACATCCGCTCACCGGACGGATTCCGGCTGCTGCTTTCGTGCGTGCAGGTGCGGCGCACCGGATCGGGCAAGAGCCGCTCGACGCACGAGACCGTGCTCTGGCAGGAGGAGAAGCGGGTCTCGGGGCAGCGCGGTGCCGGCGGCCCGGAGGATGGGATGGTGACGAACATTCCCGTGGCATTCCGCATCCCGCCCGCCGCCGCCCCTTGCGACGATCGAAACCCCGACAACCGCGTCGTGTGGCGCCTCCGCGCCTCGGCGAGCGTGCCCGGGGTGGACTACGAGTCGATGTTCGAGGTCCCCGTGTTCCGCACCACGGCGAGCGATGCTCCGCCCATGGCCGAAACCGAGCGACTGCTGGGCAGGGCGCCCTCCGCGGCCGGGTGGCGCCAGCCGGCCGACTCGCCGATCCGCGTTACCACCACGGCCGGCGCCACCGAGGTGTTGTTCCCCGCCGGCCGGAACCGCGGCGCCGCGCTGGGAGTCACGCTCTGCGCTGCGATCTGGGGAGCGGTGGTCACCGCGGTGTTCGTGCTCGACGCGCCGCTCATCTTCAAGCTGGTTTGTGCGCTCGTGGAAGCGCTGATCGTTTACGCCGTGCTGCGGCTCTGGTTCCGCGTGGTACGCGTTACGGCCAACCGGGAGCGTCTCAGCGTCGCGGCCGGCTTCGGCACGCCGGGCGAGCCCCGCACGCTTTCAGCGGCCGAGGTGGGCCAGGTGGAAGTCCGGGTCGGAATGCAGTCGGGCGAACGCGTCTGGTACGATCTTTACGTGGTGCGGCCCAACGGGAAGACACTCCAGGCCGGCGGCGGCATCCGGGACAAGCGCGAGGCGGAGTGGATTGCCGCCCGCTTACGGGAGGCGCTTGGGCAGGCTCCCGTGGGTGGGCCTTCGTAACGAGGCTATCGGTCATCGGCTATCGGTCGTCGGTCGCGCATCGATGACCGATGACCGACGACCGATGACCGCATGCTAATGCCCGCCCGTCCGCGCCTCGAAGCCGGCCGGATCGGTCCGCCGAACGTCCAGCCAGTGCACGATCTCCCACGAGTCGTACACCACCCTGCCGTCGGGCGCGCGGGTCACCGGGATGTTGAGCGAGGCGAGCGCGTCGGGTACGAGGCCCAGGATGTACGCGGCCTCCTCCGCGCTGACCGGCCGGGGGCGCTCCCGGAGCTCGTCCACGGCGTCCTCATCGGCGCGTGCGACCGCGGGCGGCTCGGGGGCGTCGGCCGCCGGCGCCTGCTCGGGGGGAACGGCGAGCAGGGCGCGGCGCCGGGC